>NZ_JBVIEE010000002.1:244964-733278 GCF_055572015.1 Streptomyces sp. NPDC030840
AACCCACTGGGGTGGTTTTGTTTGGGTGGGGCCGGCACCACATTTTTTTCCCCCCCCTCTTCCCCCCCCCTCTTCGCGGCGCGAGCACCCCCCCCAAACAAGCCACACCGTCACCGGCAGCCGCCAGACAACCCAACCCCTACGGCGCCTGGGCAAGCCTCGTCACTCACCCCTCACCCCGTTCCGGTAACACCCCGGAGGGACCCCGTACCGCTGCCTGAACACCCGGCTGAAGTGGAACGGACTGCGGAAACCCGACGCGGCGGCCACCCGCTCGACCGGCAGGTCCGTCCCTTCGAGGAGCCGGGCCGCGTGCACCAGCCGGGCGTCGAGGAGCACCCGCATCGGAGAGCGGCCGAGTTGCTCGGTGAAGAGGTGTGCGAACCGGGACGGCGAGAGCGACACACCCGCGGCGAGGGACCGGACGGTGTGCGGAGCGCCCGGGTCCGCGGCGATGAGGGCTTCGGCCCGCAGGATCCGGGGATCGGCCTCCGACCGGCCCGAACCCTCCGAACGGGCGGATGCGAGCAGTACGGCCTCCTCCAGCGAGCACAGGGCCAGCTCACGGGCGGCCGTGCCGTGCGCCACGGCCACCTCACCGGCCGCCGGGGCAGCGTCGGGAGCCGGTGGCGCCCCCTCCCCCGTCCAGCGTGCGTCGGCGATCATCCGTCCGAACGCGGCGGTGACGCGGTCCCGGACGCCGCCGTGGGTGGGTGTGAGGACGTGGAGCCGGTCCCCGATCCCGTACGGCCGCAGCCAGTCGGCCCACGACGTCCGGGGCCGGCAGTGTGCCCAGCAGAACGCCCAGTGCCCGGCACCGGGCAGGACCGCGTAGCGGTGCGGCACGCCGGGGCCGAGGGCGACGAGATCGCCCGGGCCCGCGGCCACCTCGGTAGTGCCCTGGCGCAGCAGTCCCCCGCCGCCCGTGGTCCAGGTGAACAGCCAGCTGTCCGATCCGCCCGGCCGGTTGACCCGGTAGCCCGGTCCCTGGTCGAAACGGCCGACGGTCACCAGCCCCGGGGGTGGCGACGGGACAGCGGTCTCGGAAAGGTCGTCAGCACGCACAGGCATCCTCCCGGAAGACGCTCCGCCCTAGCGTGGAGCACGAGGGACACCGGCGAGAAGGGACACACGGATGACAGTCACGGACAGGGTGGACGGCAGGTCCGACTTCGAGGAGAACGGCTATCTGGTGGTGCGCGGCCTGTTCTCCGCCGCCGAGATCGACGACCTGTGCGCGGAGTTCGCGGAACTGCATGCGGGCGGCCCGATTCCCGGGCACTTCCAGCCCCGTACGAGTGGGGTCGGCGACCCCGCGGACCCGCTGCACGTCTACCCCCGGGTCATGCACCCGCACCGCGTCAACGACCTGTCGCTGCGCGTCCTGCTCGACGCCCGGCTGCGGAGGATCCTCGAAGAGCTGCTGGGCGAGGAGGTCCTGGCCGCGCAGAGCATGTTCTACTTCAAGCCGCCGGGCGCCCGTGGTCAGGCGCTGCACCAGGACAACTTCTATCTGCGGGTGGAGCCCGGCACGTGCGTGGCCGCGTGGATCGCGTGCGACGTGATCGACCGGGAGAACGGCGGTCTGGAGGTCGTGCCGGGCACCCACCGCATGGACCTGTTCTGCCCGGAGGAGGCGGACGCCGAGGTGTCCTTCGTGCGGGAGTACGTGCCGCCGCCGCCCGGGCTGACCGCCGTGCCCGTCGACATGGAGCCGGGTGACGTGCTGTTCTTCAACGGCAGCCTGGTGCACGGTTCACAGCCCAACCGCACCGCCGACCGCTTCCGGCGCTCCTTCATCGGTCACTACGTCGGCCGCTCCACCGAGCGCATCGGCGCCTTCTACCACACCCTCACGATGAGCGGCGATCCCGTCCCCCTGCCGGAGAGCGAGGGCGCGGGCCCGTGCGGCACGGAGTTCGAGGCCGCGGGCGCGCACTGAGTCCGCGCGGCGAGGTGACGGCGGGCCGCCGTGCGTTGCGGGGGCTTGGTACGGCGGCCGCTCAACCGCGCGGCGCGAACTCCTTGAGCCACTTGGCGAACTGCTTCTCCGGGTCCCCGGTGTACGACCACGGAGTGCGGGTGGCGCGTCGGCCGAGCAGCCGGAACAGTGAGGTGGCGACGTCCCTCAGTCCGGCCTGGCAGGCGGCGTGGGCGAGGTAGTTGAGGTCACGGAGCTCTCCCGGCTCGACGGGGGCGTCCGCACGGTGCGCGATCCAGCGTTGCCAGGTGCGCTGGACGTCGCCCGCGGCGCCCTCGTGGTTCCAGTGCCGGCCGATGCCGAGGGCGGTCTTCCGGCCCTGTGTGTCCTCCCGCAGGGAGCGGTACTCCTCGACGCGGGCGTACTGCACGAGCACCGGCAGCGCCGAGCCGGGCGGTGCCACACCGGCCGCGTCGCGCGCGAAGTCGTACATCAGACCGTGCGAGCCGTGCCAGCGCGACGAGTAGTAGTGCAGGACCTGCAGGTGGCCCTCCACGCTGTACGGGTCACGGTCGTACACCTCGTCCCACCAGCGGGCGAGTTCCTGGCGGCGCACTCCTCCGGGGTAGAGGCGTGCGACGGAGATCAGGGAGACCCATGGTGTCGGGTCGTCGGGATACGCGTCGGCGGCGTCGAAGCAGGCCATCGCCGCGCTGTCGATGCGCCGCTGGTCGATGGGGGTGCCCCGGCCCGCGGCGATGGCCAGATGGAAGGCCCGTGCCGTCTCGGTCGCGGCCCGCAGCAGGAGGGCGTCGGCGCTGCGGGGTTCGGCGGACAGCCAGGCCTCCACCGTCGACGTGCCGGCGCAGGCCTGGGCGAGCAGCCGGACGCGGTGTCCCCGCGCGAGCCACGCGGGGCCGGTCACGCGCAGCAGGTCCCGCAGCCCCTGCCAGCGGCCGATGACGATGTCCTGCCGGGCGCGGGTGAGGGGCGCGTCCCCGCAGTCGGGGTCGAAGTCGGGCATGAAGCGCTCTCGCGCCATCGGGGCCCCTCTCAGAAGTCGGTGGGGAGACCCTCGTGGGCATGGGAGCGTTCGGCCGCCGCCGCGGCGTATCCGTCGGCGGAGTGGTCCATGTCGACGGCCCGGGCGGCGTCCAGCCTGGCGGGGCGGTAGTAGTCGCTGCCCCGCTTCCAGTACCAGAGCATCGGGATCAGGCCGATGCCGAGCCCGCCGACGCCGATCGCGACGGCAGCGGTACTCAGCTCGCCGAGCGACTCGACGAAGACCCAGAACATGAACAGCGAGCCGAGCAGGGGCCACAGTCCGCCGAAGACGAAGTGGGACGCGGACTTCAGCAGCATCCTGCGGTAGGCGACGACGACGGCGAGGCCGGCCAGTCCGTAGTAGACGGCGATCTGGAGGCCGATCGCGGAGATGGCGTCGGAGAGGATGTCGCCGACCGAGCCCAGGGTGTTGGAGGCGATGAACAGCACCAGTGCCACCGCGCCGACGACGGTGATCGCCAGCCAGGGGGTGTTCCACTTCCGGTGCACCCGGCCCAGTGCCTCGGGCATCGTACGGTCCCGGCCCATCGCGAACAGGGAGCGGGTGACCTGGATGAGCGTGGTCTCCAGGGTGGCGATGGTGGACAGCATCACGGCGACGATCAGCAGTTTGCCGCCCCAGCCGGGCCATACCTCCTCGCCGAGGACGGCCAGTACGTTGGCGTCGCCCGCCTGGATCTGCTGGTCGCTGAGAATGACGTTCACCGCGATGGTGAAGACCTCGAAGAGCAGGAAGACGATGCCCACGCCGATCAGTCCGGCGAGGCCCGTGGTGCGGCGGCTGTCGCGGGTCTCCTCGCTGAGGTTGCTGGTGACGTCCCAGCCCCAGTAGTAGAAGGCGGCGATGAGCGCGCCGGACGCGAAACCGGTCATGCCGTCGAAGTGGGAGAAGCCCAGCCAGGACCAGTCGAAGGCGCGGGCGTGACCGCTGTGCAGCAGCGCGCCGACGGCGAACGCGACCAGGATGACCAACTCGACGCCGGACATGATGATCTGGGCGCGGACGGTGAGCCGGGCACCGCCGAGGACCACCAGCAGCATGACGACGAACCAGAAGGCGCCGACCGTGGTGGCGAGCGCGGTGTCGTTCGCGAGGTTCTCGTCGAACAGGGACAGGGTCATGGAGCCGGCGGGCAGGGAGCCCGCCACCATGAAGATGGTCGCGGAGATCACCAGGGCCCAGCCGCTGATGAACCCGAGGAAGGGGTGGAGCGTGCGGCCCACCCAGGAGTAGCTGGCGCCCGCGTTGACGTCGATGCGGCTGAGGTAGCTGAAGGCCAGGGCTATGCCCAGCATGGGTATCGCGCAGTACAGCAGCGCCGCGGGGCTGGCGAGGCCCACCGCTCCCACGAGGACCGCGGTGGTCGCGGCGATGGAGTAGGCGGGCGCGCTGCCCGCGACCGCCATGACCACCGTGTCGAACGTGCCGAGGACGTTGGCCTGCAGACCTCTGCCCCTCCAGTTGCTCATGGGTGCGCTGCTTTCGTGCTCGCACGCGGGCAGGCGGCATCGCCCGTCGACGTGGGTGGTGGCGGGGGGCACAGCCTCGGACCCGGAGGGGGAGGGCTTCGGGTCCGGGGCTGGGAACGGTGACGTGACCGCCCCGCACCGGTTGAAACGTGCGGACGATCACACCGTGTGTGCGTGCGATGATATCCGCGCTTCTTGACCATTCAAGATAAACCAGTGAGTAATGTGATTCCTTGGTCAAGACTTCACTCTTGGCGCCTTCTCACGCAGTGCGGGGCACTGCACCGGCCCGCCACCTGTGGCCGCGGTCGTCCCGCAGGTGACACCGTGCGCTACGAGGGCCGGGCAGCGCTTCCCGTGTCGGAGGCGAGCAGGTCGAGGGCCCGCTCCCAGACGAAGTCGGCGGCCTCTCCGTCCTGCTGGGGTGTGCCGGAGTAGGGGTCGCCGAACCGGACGCCCATGTCGCGCAGCCGGGCGAGGCTCGCGCGGTAGGCGGGGTGGGCCGCCAACGCGTCGGCCACGCAGGGCAGGACGGCGATCGGGACGCCGAGGCCGTACGCCTCGCAGAGGGTTCCGAGGGCGAGGGTGTCGGCCGTGCCCGCCGCCCACTTGTTGATCGTGTTGAAGGTGGCGGGCGCGACGACCACGGCGTCGGGCGCCGGGAAGGGACGCGGATCACCCGGGGACCGCCAGGCGGAGCGGATGGGCCGGCCGGTCAGCGCCTCGACGGCGGCGGTGTCGAAGAAGCCGCCCATGGCTACCGGGGTGGCGATCACACCGACGTCCCAGTTCCGCCCCTGCGCCGCGGTGATCAGCTTGCCGACGTCCGCGGCGATCCCGGCCGCGCAGACGACGACGTAGAGGAAGGGCTTCCCGGCCTGTTCGGTCACCCGGAAACCCTACTGAACGCGAAAGCCCTCCTGAAGGAACCTACTGAACGGGGAACGACTGCCCGCGCTCCGCCTCCGGCCGGGGCCCGAAGACGCGCCGCTCTCCCTCCTCGATCCGTACGTCGTTGATGCTCGCCTCGCGCCGCGTCATCAGGCCGTGCTCGTCGAACTCCCAGAGTTCGTTGCCGTAGGAACGCCACCACTGGCCGTCGGCGTCGCGGGACTCGTACTGGAAGCGGACGGCGATGCGGTTGCCGTCGAAGGCCCACAGGTCCTTGCGCAGCGCGTACTCCCGCTCGCGCTCCCACTTCGCGGTGAGGAACTCGACGATCTCCGCGCGCCCGGTGACGAAGGTGTCGCGGTTGCGCCAGACCGAGTCCTCCGAGTAGGCGAGCGAGACCTTGTGGGGGTCGCGCGTGTTCCAGGCGTCCTCGGCCGCCTGCACCTTCCGCGCGGCGGTCTCGCGGGTGAAGGGCGGCAGGGGCGGGCGGTCGGTCATGGGGGCGTCCCTACGGGTCGACGGTGACGGAGGAAGGGGGAGAACGTGCGTTCTCCCCCTGCGCTGCTAACCTAGAGAACGCCCGTTCTCCCGTCAAGGAGCGCCTGTACAAGGAGTGCCGCACATGGACAGCGCGACCGCCCGCGAACGGGTGTTGGACACCGCGGAGGAGTTGTTCTACGGGCGCGGTGTCCACAGTGTCGGCATGGACGACATCCGCAGCGCGTCCGGAGTGTCGCTCAAGCGGCTCTACCAGCTGTTCCCCGCGAAGGAGCGGCTGGTGGTGGCGTATCTGGAGCGGCGCGACGTGCGCTGGCGGCAGCGGCTGGCGGAGTTCGTGGACCGGCAGGAGGACCCACGGGGGCGCATCCTGGCGGTCTTCGACTGGCTGGAGGCGTGGTGCGGCGAGCCCGGCTTCCGGGGCTGTGCGTGGATCAACTCCTACGGCGAACTGGGCGCCACCTCGCCCGGCGTGGTGGCCCGGGTGCGGGCGCACAAGCGGGCTTTCCGGGCTTACCTCGACGGGCTCGTGGCCGCCGCCGGCCTGCCGGGCTCCCTCACCGGCCAGCTGTTCCTGCTGGCGGAGGGCGCCATGGTCACCGCGGGCATCACCGGAAGCACGGAACCGGCCGGACAGGCTCGGAGCGCGGCCCGGGCACTGCTGACGGTGTGAGCGCTCAGCGGACCGGAGCCGGCGCCGTGCTGTCGCGGACGACCAGCCGCACCGGGACGACCGGGTCGACCCGGTCGGCGCGCGGCCGGTCCGTGCCGTCGAGCCGGTCGAGGAGGAACCGCAGGGAGCGGGTGCCGAGCTCGGCGAAGTCCGTGCGCACCGTGGTCAGCGGGGGCAGCAGATGGGCGGCCTCGGGGATGTCGTCGTAGCCGACGACGCTGACCTCGTCGGGGACGCGGCGCCCGGCTTCGTGGAAGGCGCGCAGGACGCCGAGCGCCATCTGGTCGTTGGAGGCGAACACCGCTGTGACGTCGGCCCGGTGGGCCAGCCGGCGGCCCAGCGCGTAGCCGGAGTCGGCGCTCCAGTCCCCGAGGAGCGGTTCGTGGACCTCGGCGCCGCCGGCTTCGAGCGTCTCGCGCCAGCTCGCCAGCCGCTGCTCGGCGGAGGTCCAGCCCGACGGGCCGCCGATGTGCCAGACGGTCGCGTGCCCGAGGCCGAGGAGGTGTGCGGTGGCGGCGCGCGCTCCGGCCCGCGAGTCGGCGCTGACCATGGGGGTGCCGTCCCCGAGGGCGTTGTCGAGTGTGACCAGCGGGGTGTCGAGCCGGGCCTCGGCCAGTGCCCGCCCCACCCAGCGCTGCGGGGCGATGGCGATCACGCCGTCGGCGCCCTCGGCGGACAGCCGGTCCACGGCGCGGACCACGGTGTCCTGGTCGGCCGTGTCGAGGGCGATCGAGCTGACCAGGTAACCGGCTTCCTGGGCCGCCGTGTTGATGGCGGTCAGGGTCGAGGCGGGGCCGTAGCGGGCCGCGTCGAAGGAGATCACGCCGAGCATGCGGGTCCTGCCGCTGGCCAGGGACCGGGCGCTGCGGCTGGGCCGGTAGCCGAGTGACCGCATGGCGTCGAGCACGGCCTGACGGGTCTCGGCCCGGACCGCCGGGTGGTCGTTGAGCACTCGGGAGACGGTCTGCTTGGAGACCCCGGCCAGCCGCGCCACGTCGTCCATCACGGGCCGCGATCCGGCGAAGTTGCGCCTGCTGCGGCCCTTGGGGGCAGCGCCGTTCGTGGCGCCTGGGGTCATGACGGCTGCTTTCTTCGACCTCGTGGTGACGACCCGGCGGTTCCGTCCCGCCCGGCAGGCCACAGGATAGGCCGGGCGGGGCGCGCGGGACGGGCCGGGCAGGGCACAAGACGGGCCGGGCAGGGCACAAGACGGGCCGGGCAGGGCACGGGACGGGCCGGGCAGGGCACGGGACGGGCCGGGCGGGCCGCTCCAGGACGGCGGGACAGGGCTGCGTCCGGCCCCTCAGCCGGCCCTGACCGACCAGGACCGTACGGTGATCCACTCCGCCCGCTCGACCGCTGCCACTCCCCCGTCGCCCGCCCCCTCCGGCACGTACACGCGGGCGTCCGGGTGCCGGGGCAGCACCCTCAGCCTGAGCCCCTCGCTGCGCAGGGCCTCGGCGGGCAGCCGGCCGAGGCCGATGTCCCAGACGCGCCCGGAGTGGAACTGGTCGGCGACCAGGGTGTCCCCCACGTACGCGCGCGCCACGTCGCCCGTCCAGTGGACGCGGAGCAGGGTGCCTTCCACAAGGTCGTCCGGCAGGTCGTCCGGCAGATCGACGCGGTACTCGGCCGCCGTGGTCTCGTAGTGCTTGTCTGCGGGCGCGCTCGCCCGGCCCAGCACTCCCGTCACGTGCTCGGGTGCCGGGCCGGCGGGCCGGAGCCGAGTGACCCGCGCGGCGGTGACGCCGGGCGCTCCGTCGGCCCGCACCGTGTAGCGGGTGAACACCCCGTCCTCCGTGGCTCGTACGTCCGACCCGGGCACCACCGGTGTCCGGCCGGGCGCGGGCAGGACGGCGAACGACGGTTCCGGCGACGGGCCGTGCACCCGTACCTCCCCGGCCACCTCGTCGAAGACGACCCCGTCGCCGCACAGCACGAGCCGCTCGGCGCCCCAGGCCACGCCCCGGTAGAGGGTGCGTGCCGTGGTCGCGTCCAGCACCAGCAGACCGACCCGCCCGCCGGCCGCGGTGTCCACCTCGACCAGGGCGTCGGTGCCCGGCCGCAGGCCGGTGACGAGGGTGCGGTCGCCGAGTTGCCCGATATCGCCGGACGGGGTGCTGACCGACGTCAACGTGCTGGAGCCCAGGGCGAGTTCGGGGGTGATGCCGTCGGTGGCGGCCAGGACCAGGACCGTGCGGTCACCGGTGTCGACCGTGCACACCGGCTGCGCGGTGGCCCAGTCGAGCCGCAGCCCGCCGAGGTCGAGGCGCAGCGGCCAGCAGAAGTACGCACCCGCGGGGACGGTGACGGGTGCGCTGGGCAGGGTCAACGTGTCGGCGGCACCGGGAAGTTCGACGGTGAACGTCGTGTCCGGGTGGTCCGGCAGCGGTTCGTGCGGCTGGTGGTTGGTGACGAAGAGGAAGCCCGAGGTGCCGTCACCGCGCACGGCCCAGCGCAGCGTGTCCCGGTCGTCCTGGCCCGTCGGCGGGCGTTCCGGGAGGACGGACTCCATGGGCGCGATGCGGTGGCCGAAGTCCGCCAGCAGCAGGTGCTGGAGGCGCAGTTCGTGGTACGAGGGCCGGTACTGGCCGTACTCGCCGAGCGGCGCCTGGAAGTCGTAGGTGAGGACGGGCAGGTCGTTGGGGTAGTCGGTGGCGTGGGACTCCTGCAGGGTCGTCAGCTCCCCGGCGGGGTTCGTGCCGCCGTGGAACATGTAGTAGCCCTGCCACACCGATCCGCAGCCGATCTTGGTGAGGCCGAGGGCGCCGACGTCGGCGGCGTCGACGCGCGGCCTGCGGTGGTACGCGACGGCCATGCCGCCGCCCAGTTCGCAGGTGGCCCAGGGGAAGCGGTCCGCGAGGGCGGACGGGTCGGCGCCCCGCACGGTGGTGGGGCGCAGGTCGGCGCCGATGCCCTCGTCGTCGCGGTGGTGGGTGAAGAAGAAGTGCTTGCGGCAGGTGTCGGGCCAGCCGCCGTCGGCCTCGGTCCAGAACGCCTCCGGGTAACCGCCGTACAGCGGGAGGAGTTCGTCCGGCGGCAGCTGGACGCCACCCCAGGCGGTCGACGTCCACAGCGGCGCGCTCAGGCCGAGTTCCTGGGCCATCCGCTTCAGGGTGAGCAGGTGGCCGGGCTGGTCGTAGAGCTCGTTCTCGATCTGGATCGCCACGACGGGGCCGCCGTGGGCGCGGTCGAGTCCGCGCAGTTGCTCAGCGACGGCCGCGTACCAGCGGCGTACGGGTTCCAGGTAGGCGGGGTCGTCCGTGCGGGGGGCGTGGGTGCGGGCGAGGACCCAGTCGGGCAGGCCGCCGCCCCGAACCTCCGCGTGGCTCCAGGGGCCGATCCGGGGGATGAAGTCCAGTCCGTGGCGGGCACAGAGTCCGGCGAAACGTCGCAGGTCCAGGTGGTCGTCGAAGCGGACGCGGCCCTCCACCTCCTCGTGGTGGATCCAGATGACGTAACTGGCGACGGCCGTCACCCCGCCCGCCTTCATCTTCAGCAGTTCCTCCTCCCACTCCCCCGCCGGGCAGCGGGAGTAGTGGAACTCGCCGGAGACCGGGAACCAGGGCCGGCCGCCGCGCGTGAGCCAGCGGCTGGTCACCTCGATCGGGTCGGGCACTCCGGGTACGTCGGCGAAGGGGAGGTGTCCGGTGAGCGGGAGCGCTGAGGGCGTGGGCACACGAAGGCGGTGCGGGGGTGTCATCGGGTGGCTCCTGGCCGTGATCGGGGTGCGGGACAGGTGCGGGACAGGTGAGTGAACGGGCTCGGTCGAGGCCGAAGAGGGGCGAACGGGACCGGGGCCGAACGGGCTCGGGAGGTTGCCTCAACCAGCTGTCGTACGCGGACGCGTGGCCCGGATCAGCCACAGCGTGGCGGCCAGGCACAGCGCGGAGACGCCGCACAGCAGGAGCGGGACCGCGCGGATACCGGACCACTCGATGGCCTTGCCGAGCGCCGGGCCCGCCGCGACCCCGCCGGCCATCGACGCGGCGATGACCACCGCGCCCGCCCTTCGGGCCCGCGGTGCCGCCCTGCCCAGCCAGGGCAGCCCGGTGGGGAAGATCGGCGCGATGAACAGGCCGACGCCCGCGTACGCGTACGGGGCGAGCCCGGGGATCGCGGCCAGCAGCAGGCAGACGGTCATGCCCGCGCAGGAGACGGTGATGATGGCCTGGGCCGAGTACCGCAGCGCGAGCGGGACGACCAGGAAACGGCCGACCGTCATCATCAGCCAGTACACGGACGTGGCGGTCGCGGCGACACCGGCGCCGTACCCGACCGTCTCCAGATGGGTGGGCTCCCAGCCGCCGACGCCCGCCTCGATGCCGACGTGCAGCACGTAGAGCGCGACGAACACGGCGAGCACCGAGCCGAGGCTGCGCGCGAGGACCTGCCCGCCGGCCTCCGCCGTCGCCGCGCCCTCCGGCTGCGGGGCACGGTCGCGCACGCCGCGCAGGCACAGCAGCAGCGGCATGTTGGCGGCGGCGAAGGCCAGGAAGACCGCCGGGTAGTTCTCCGAGCCGACGGCACCGATCAGCGCGGGGCCGAGGATGGCGCCGATGCCGAAGTGCGCGTTGAGGACGTTCAGCATCGCGGTCGACCGGTGGCCGAAACCGACCGCGAACAACTGGTTGAGGCCGTAGTCGATACCGCCGAACCCCAGCCCGGCCAGCAGGGCGGCGGCCAGGCCCAGAGGCCAGTTCGGCGCCAGCGCGAAGCCCGCCGCGCCGACGGCCATGAGGACGTACGAGGCGCCGAGGATCCGCCGGTTGCCGACGCGCCCGAAGACGCGGTCGAGGAGCAGGACTCCGGCCACACCGCCGACGAAGTGGGCGCTCAGGCCCAGCCCGGCGGCCGAGGGGGAGAGCCCGTACTCCTCGCGTAAGGCCGGGATCGCGGGACCGTACAGGGCCTGGAGGACGCCGATGAGTACGAAGCCCGCACAGGACGCGACCACGGCGGCCGGGCTGAAGAGCACGGCGCCCGCGGCGGCGGCACCGTTCGCCGGTCGTTCGGCTTCCGTGGTCACAGGCGACACGCTCCTTGGCTGGCGGGACGGTAAAGGGCCGATGTCACGAGGGAGTTGACCGGTCGTTGCTGCCGTACGGCGGCGGCGCGACGAACCTGATGTTACCGGTAACATTCCGCGCGTCAAGATCGTGGACGCGACTCGCGGATCGGAGTGGATGAATTCCGGGGGCGGCTCGTGTTACCCGTGGGAAGAACCACATCACGACGAGGGGACGGAAGCCATGCCTCTTGAGGGCGAGTACGTACCCAGCCCGACGGACTGGGTACGCGAGCAGGTCGAGTTGTACGAGAGCTCCGGCGGGACCGAGGGAACGACGTTGCTGGACACGGGCCTTCCCGTTGTCATCGTCACCACGCGGGGCGCCAGGACCGGCAAGATCCGCAAGACTCCCCTGATGCGCGTGGAGCACGAGGGCCGGTACGCCCTCGTGGCGTCACAGGGCGGCGCGCCCAAGCATCCGGTCTGGTACCACAACGTCGTCTCCGATCCGCACGTGGAGCTCCAGGACGGGCCCGTGCGCCAGGACATGGTGGCCCGCGAGGTCACCGGGGACGAGAAGAAGGTGTGGTGGGAGCGCGCGGTCGCGGCGTATCCGCCGTACGCGGACTACCAGAAGAAGACCGAGCGGGAGATCCCCGTCTTCGTGCTGGAGCCGACGGCGGGAGGCTGACGGCCGAGCCCGGCGGAGGAATCCGGAAGAATCTTCGGTTCGGGACGCATGAACCGTCGTCCGCCGGGCACCTGTGCGTCAGGCCCCGCCGCGCTCCCCCGTCGCGGCGGGGCTTTCCGCTGTCTCCATGCCGGTGCCGGCCCGGCGGGCCGACGCATCCGTCACGTCGAGGAAGACCTGCTCGACCTCGGGGACGGCGTCGGCGATGGAGCGTTTGATGCGCACCGAGACCTCCTCCACCTCCTCGCTGTCGAGACCGGGTACAAGGTCCACGCGGGCGGCCACGAGGGTGGATTCGAGGCCGAGTTGCATGGTCTGGAGGGCCTCCACGCTGTCGATCTCGGGCTGCCTCCGCAGCAGGGCGCGGACCCTCTCGCTGAGCTCCGGGTCGGCGGCCCGGCCGATGAGCTGGTCCCGGGCGTCCCGGCCCAGCCAGAAGGCGACGTACACCAGCAGCGCGCCGATGGCCAACGACGCGGACGCCTCCCAGACGACCTGGCCCGTGACCATGTGCAGCGCCATCCCGGCCATCGCCAGGGTCACGCCGAGCACGGCGGTACCGTCCTCGGCGACGACCGTCCGCAGGGCGGGGTCCCGCAGGCCGTCGGCGCCACCGCCCTGCCGGCGCACCTGGTGGAGGGCCCGCAGCAAGGAGGCCCCCTCGGACAGCAGCGCGATGCCGAGCACGATCAGACCCGCCACATAGCCGTCGTACGACTCCTCGGCTCCGCCGGTGAACGCCTCGACACCCTGGAAGAAGGAGAAGCAGCCGCCCATGACGAAGATGCCGACGGCCGCGAGCAGGGACCAGAAGAAGCGCTCCTTGCCGTAGCCGAAGGGGTGGCGGCTGTCCGCGGGCCGGCGGCTGCGGCGCAGCGCGGCGAGCAGGAACACCTCGTTCAGGCTGTCCGCGACCGAGTGGGCCGCCTCGGACAGCAGCGCGGGCGAGCCGGCGAGCACCCCGCCCACCGCCTTCGCCACGGCGATCAGGAGATTCGCCGCCAGCGCGACCAGCACGGTGATCCGCGTCCTGCGGTCGGACCGCGCCTTCCGCTCGGCACGCGCCCTCCGCTTCGAGCGCCGCGCGCGCTCGGCGCGCCGCTCGTCCGGTCCGGTTGGTCCGTCTGCTCCGTCTCCGTCTGATCCGGCCGGTCCGCCTGGCCCCTCGGGGCCCTCCGGTCCGCCCGGCCCGTCGAGTCCGCCCGGCCCGTCGAGTCCGTCCGGCCCGTCCGGTCCGTCGAGTCCATCCGGTCCGCCTGGTGCCGTGGGTGCGCCCGGTCCATCCGGCCCGTCGAATCCGTCGAGTCCGTTGGGTCCGTCGGGTCCGTCGGGCACATCCGGCCCGTCGAATCCGCCCGGTCCGTCGGGTCCATCCGGCCCGTTGAGTCCATCTGGTCCGTCGAGTCCATCCGGTCCGCCTGGTGCAATGGGTGCGCCCGGTCGATCCGGCCCGTCGAGTCCGTCGGGTCCGTTGGGTCCGTCGGGCACATCCGGCCCGTCGAGTCCGCCCGGACCGTCCGGTCCATCCGGCCCGTCGAAGCCATCTGATCCGTCCGGTCCGGTTGGTCGGTCCGCTCCGTCTCCGTCTGCTCCGTCTGCTCCGTCTGCTCCGTCTGCTCCGTCTGCTCCGTCTGCTCCGGCTGCTCCGGCTGCTCCGGCTGCTCCGTCCGGGGGCGACGTCCCCTGGCCCCCCGGCGGGGGCGGGGTCCGTTCCGCGTACCCCTCGCGGTTTCGCGGCCACTCACCGTCGCCGCCTCGGTCTGCGTGGTCCTCCGTCCGTTTCACTCCCGCCGACTGCCCCGGCCGGCGGCGTTCACACCGGGGTACTGATCACGCTCGCCAGGGGTACTCGTACCGGCCACACCGGGAAGGAAGGGGCTCATGACAGTCGGCGAGGGCAACAGCGCGTACGGACGGAAGGAGTTCAGGCGGTCGAAGAGCCACTTCACCGACCGCGTCACGGCCGACGGGCGGGACGGCTGGCCGGTGGAGGCCGGCCGCTACCGGCTGGTCGTCAGCCGGGCGTGCCCCTGGGCGAGCCGTGCCGTGATATCGCGGCGCCTCCTGGGACTCGACCACGCCCTGTCGCTGGCGATCGCGGACCCGATCCAGGACGACCGGAGCTGGCGTTTCACCCTGGACCCGGACGGCCGTGATCCCGTGCTCGGCATCCGCTACCTCAAGGAGGCGTACGACGCGCGTGAGACCGGCTACCCGGGCGGGGTGAGCGTGCCCGCGCTCGTCGACGTGGCGAGCGGCCGCCTTGTCACCAACGACTACCAGCAGATCACCCTGGACCTCGCCACCGAGTGGACGGACCTGCATCGCGAGGGCGCGCCCGACCTGTACCCGGCCGCGCTGCGCGACGAGATCGACGAGGTGATGGCGGACGTCTACGAGGACGTCAACAACGGCGTGTACAGGGCGGGTTTCGCCAACCACCAGAAGGCGTACGAGGAGGCGTGCACGGCGGTGTTCCGCCGGCTGGCGCTGCTGTCCGAGCGGCTGGCCGGCCGGCGATACCTGGTCGGCGACACGATCACGGAGGCGGACATCCGCCTGTTCACCACGCTCGTCCGCTTCGACGCCGTCTACCACGGCCACTTCAAGTGCAACCGCTGGAAACTGGCGGAGGACCCGGTGCTGTGGGCGTACGCCCGCGATCTCTTCCAGACGCCCGGGTTCGGCGACACGGTCGACTTCGACCACATCAAGCGGCACTACTACGAGGTGCACACGGGCATCAACCCGACCGGCATCGTGCCGCTGGGCCCCGACCTGTCCGGCTGGCTCTCCCCGCACGGCCGTCAGGACCTCGGGGGCCGTCCGTTCGGTGACGGCACCCCGCCTGGTCCGGTGCGTGAGCCGGAGGCGGTCCCGGCCGAGGGACGGCCCTGAGCCTTGAGCCCTGCCCCTTCCCCCCTTGGGCCCTGAGCCCTGAGCCCTGAGCAGTGAAGAGAGGAGAGATCCAGGTGGCCAAGAAGAAGACACTCCCGCTCGTCTACAAGCCCGCCGGGTTCGTACTCGGCTGGCTGAGCGGTGCCCTGGCGGGGATGGCGTTCCGCGCCACGTGGAAGGCCATCCGCAACGAGGAGGACGCGCCCGACGCGCTGGACCAGGACCGCGACTGGGGCGAGATCCTGCTGGCCGCGGCCGTACAGGGCGCCATCTTCGCGGTGGTCCGCAGCGCGGTGGACCGCGCGGGCGCGACGGTCATCGAGCACCGGACGGGGGTGTGGCCTTCGTCCGACAAGGAGGGCCGGGCAGCCTGAGACTGTGCGCGTCGTCTCCGACGGGACCGCCGGGACCGCCGGGGCCTGGCCGATGGCGCCGGGCCCCGGGGGTCTCAGCCCTGTTTCGGTGCCGTGGACCGTACGCGGCGCAGGGTGAAGGAGTGGCCGGCCGGGTCGGCGTATCCGCGCTCCTCGAACGGCCCGGCCGGCTCCTTGGTGTCCACCGGGCGCCCGCCGAGACCGACGACCTTGCGCTCGGCCTCGTCGAGGTCGTCGACGAGGAAGTCCAGGTGGGCCTGGAGCGAGTTCTCCGGTCGCGGCCAGCTCGGCGGGGTGGCGTTCACGTCACGGCGGAACGCCATCCGGGTGCCGCCGGCGCCGCAGATCTCGACCCGGTTGGCGGTCGCGTCCGTCTCCTCGGCGTTGAGCAGTTCCTTGTAGAAGGCGGCGAGCTTCTCGGGCTCGGCGCAGTCCAGTACCACGACCCCTGTCTGTACGAGTGCCATCGTTCCTCCGTCGGTATCCCGGGCGCGGGCGGCGGTCCGCCGGCGCCTGTGCGCTGCCGGGTACCCCGTACCGGGGAATCAGTCGGCCGCGGGGCCGGGGTCGGCGCGAAGTGCGGGGGGAATGTGGCCGGTTGGTGTGGGTCCGGGGTGGTCCTTGCCGCTGTGGCGCCCGCCCAGGGAGGGTTTTCGCCCCCGCCGCCCCTACCCGTCCCGTCTTCAGGGGCTCCCCCCTTCGACCCCGCACGGGGCTCCGCCCCGGGCCCCGCTCCTCAAACGCCGGAGGGGCTGACAGTGCAGCCCGTCCGGCGTTTGAGGACGAGGCCGCAAGGCCGATGCGGGGGTCTGGGGGCGGAGCCCCTGAGGACGGGACGGGTAGGGGCGGCGGGGCGAATCCAACCCGTCCGCGCGACGCGTTTCTGTGGCCACAACCGCACCGCCAGTAATCCACGTCACACCATGGATCGTTTGCGGCATGGGCAGTCTCGTAGCGCATTTTGAGCCCTCAACTTGCGGCTGGAAATGCGTGGTTGAGTCTTGCGAGAGGATGCGGCATGCCGCAGAACGTCACGTTCGATCTCCCCTTCGACACCCCCGTCAGTCAGCATCTGGAACACGCCCGCGGCCGCCATCTGCGCTGGGTCTGGGACATGCGCCTGGTCCGCAGCAAGGAGGCCTTCGACGAGT
This sequence comes from Streptomyces sp. NPDC030840, assembly GCF_055572015.1. Lineage (NCBI taxonomy): Bacteria > Bacillati > Actinomycetota > Actinomycetes > Kitasatosporales > Streptomycetaceae > Streptomyces > Streptomyces sp. NPDC030840. The sequence goes on from NZ_JBVIEE010000002.1 coordinate 261,608, forward strand.
ACCGGTCCTGGGACCTGCCGCAGGCGGCGGCCCGGACCTACCCCCACGCGTCGGCCGAGGACATGGTCGTCCTCATGAACTGGTTCTCCCTGGCCTTCCTCTTCGACGACCAGTTCGACACCGCACAGCCCGACCGGGCGGACCGGATATCGGAGGTGGCGCGGGAACTCGTCGCCACTCCGCTGCGCCCGGCGGGGACCGCACCGAGAGTGGTCTGCCCGATCACGCTGGCCTGGGCGGAGGTCTGGACGCACCTCTCGAAGGGCATGTCGCTGACCTGGCGCACCCGGTTCGCGGCTTCCTGGGGCCGGTTCCTCGTGGCGCACACCGAGGAGGTGGATCTCGCGGCCCGGGGCCTCGCCGGGACGCTGAGCCTCGCGGAGTACGCCGAGTTCCGGCGCCGCACGGTGGGCATCCACCACAGCATCGATGCCGGTGAGCGCAGCCGCGGCTTCGAGGTGCCGGCGCAGGTGCAGGCGCACCCGCTGATGGTGCGCCTGCGTGATCTGGCCGCCGACACCATAGGGTTCATGAACGACATCCACTCCTTCGAGCGCGAGAAGCGCCGGGGCGACGGGCACAACCTCATCGCCGTCCTCCACCGCGAGCGCGGCTGCTCCTGGGAGGAGGCCGCCGACGAGGCGTACCGGATGACCATCAAGTGCCTCGACGAGTACCTCGCGCTGGAGGCCCAGGTACCGGAGATGTGCGCCGAGTTGGGGCTGACCGACGAGCAGCGCGATCAGGTGCGCATGGGGGTGGAGGCCATCCAGCACTGGATCAACGGCAACTACGAGTGGGCGCTGACCTCGGGCCGGTACGCGACGGCGAAGGAAGGGCCCGCGGCCTCGGCGGAGCTGGCGGGGAAGGGGTCCTTGGACGACCTGCTCGCCGTGTGAGGAGCCCGGTGGGGCCTCTGTACGACGGGTTCCCGCCCCGCCCGGCCGCACGGACACGGCCGACCGGGCGGAGCGCCCCGCGCCTGAGCGCTGAGCGCTCAGGGATCAGTGCTCAGCGCTCAGGCGCGAACGCCACCGGCAGGGTGTCCAGCCGCGACTCCCAGGTGGAGGCCGTCGAGGTCAACTCCTCGGCCGGTACGGTGAGATGGAGGCCCGGCAGCCGGTGCAGCAGGGCGTCCACCGCGCCCTCGATGATGGCCTGGCCGATGCCCTGGCCCGGGCACTCGTGCGGGCCGCCGCTGAACGCCAGGTGGGACTGGTTCCCCTGCAGGGAGACGCCGCTGTCAGGGCGGATCTCCGGGTCCAGATTGCCGGCGGCGAGCCCGAGCACCAGCAGGTCGCCCTCCTTGACGCCCGTGTCGCCGAGTTCGAGGTCGGCGGTGGCGAACCGGCCCGGCAGGACGGCCAGCGGGGGCGTGTTCCACATGACCTCCTCGATGACCGAGGACACGTTCAGTTCGCCGCTGACCAGCCCGGCGAGCAGCGAGGTGTCGGTGAGGATCAGCTGGAGCACCCGCGCGAGCAGGTTGCTGGTGGTGGTGTGCGCGGCGATCAGCACCAGGCGCAGGTGGTTGAGCACCTCGTCCTCGTCGAGACCGGCGTGGTGCTCCAGAAGCCCGGTGGTGAAGTCGGAGCCGGGCTCCCGCCGTTTGCGCTCGGCGAGTTCACCGAGGATGCGCATGATGCGGTCGTTGTGCGCGAGTGCGTCCGCGCCGCCCTTGATGACGTGGGCGCAGGACTCGGCCAGGGTGCGGCCCTCGCTGGCGGCGAGCCCGAACACGCGGGTGAGGACCAGCATCGGCAGGTACTCGGCGAAGTCGGCCACCAGGTCGGCGGTGCCGACCGCGGCGAACGCGTCGATCTGCTTGTTCGCGAAGTGCGTGACGTGCCGTCGGATGCCGCGGCTCGCGACGGCGTGCAGGTTGTCGGTGACCGCGCCGCGCAGCCTGCGGTGCGGCTCGCCGTCCTGGGACACGCAGTCGGGCCGCCAGCCCACCATCTGGATCAGCGGTGAGGCGGCCTCGATCCGGCCCTCCTTCCAGTCGCGCCAGATGCGGGAGTCGCGGCTGAACTGCAGCGGGTTGTCGAGCACGCGCCGGCATTCGCGGTAGCCCAGCACCAGCCAGGCGGGAACGTCCCCTTCGAGCAGGACGGGGGCGACGGCGCCGTACTCCTTGCGCAGCCGGGCGTAGATGCCCTGGGGGTCGACCGACGCGTCGGGGCCGTACAGGCGGGTGACGTCACCGTGGGCGACGGGGCACCCACGCTCTGCCTCTGGATCGCTCAAGGGTTGTTCCGTGGTCGGAGGCTGGTCGTTCATCGGGACTCCAGGGCGACGGCGGAGCGATCCTTGAGATGGTGGATCAGGGCGACGAGCACGTCCCGGCTGGACGCGCGGTCGCGGGCGTCGAAGGCCACGACCGGGATTCCCTCGGAGATGTCGAGGGCGTCGCGGATCTCCTCGACCGGGTGCTCGGTGGAGTCGGGGAAGACGTTGAGCGCGATGACAAAGGGGACGCTCTGCCGCTCCATCTCCTCTATGGCCCGGAAGCTGGAGGCGAGCCGCCGGGTGTCGACGATGACGACCGCGCCGAGAGCGCCCTTGAACAGGCCGTTCCACAGGAACCAGAACCGTTCCTGGCCCGGGGTGCCGAACAGGTACAGGACCAGCTCGTCGTTGATGCCGATCTTGCCGAAGTCGAGGCTGACCGTGGTCTCCTGCTTGTCCGTCACCCCTACGAGATGGTCGACGCCGGCGCTGGCCTCGGTCAGGGTCGCCTCGGTGGTGAGCGGCCTGATGTCGCTGACCGAGCGGACCAGGGTGGTCTTGCCCGTCCCGAACCCGCCCGCGATCATGATCTTCACGGACCGGGTGCCTCCGGCCGCCGTCCCGTGGGGGTGGTCAAAGCCTTTCAAGTCCACTGAGTACCTCCTCAAGGAGCGCGAGGTCGGGCCCGCGGTCGGCGTCGGACGCCGGGATGGGGTCACGGGCTTCGATCCGGTCCGCGTCGAGCAGGTCGGCGAGGAGCACCGCGAGAATGTTGAAGGGCAACTGGAGGTGGGCGCCGAGTTCGGCCACCGACAGCGGATCACGGCAGCGCCGGAGAATCTCCTCGTGCTCGTGCTGCATGCCCGGTACGGGGGCGGAGCGGGCGAGGATGAGGGTCGCCACGTCGAGGCTCGACGCCGAACCGCCGCCCGGTCCGCTGCGGCCGCCCGTGAGGACGTAGTAGCGCTCGAGACCGGGAGGGTCCGTGGGCCGGCGGGGAGCGCTCATCCAGAGTGGTCCTCCAGGCGCGGAGTGGTGCCGAGGAGGTCGCCCATCCTGCGGGCCAGGTCCATCATCTGGTGGCCCAGGAGCCCTTGGTCGAGGCCCTCCCTGGCGAGCACTCCGAGGTACGTCTCGACTCCGGCCCGGACCACGAAGAGGTGGCCGCCGTCGACCTCGATCATCGCGAGCCGGAGCTGTCCGGCGTGCTGGGGGAACTGCTCCGCGACGGGCTGCGCGAGCGCCTGCAGGCCGGCGACCACGGCGGCGAAGCGGTCGACGTCGTCGGGGTCCTCGGCGCCGAAGGAGGTGATGGCCTTGCCGTCGCTGGAGGCGACGAGGGCGAAGCGGATCTCCTGGATGCTCTCGACGAGGTCGCGGAGCGCCCAGCTCACGTCGGTTCCGTGGTGCGTCATGAGGACTGGTCGCTTTCTTCCGTGTGCTGCTCGGTGGACGCGCGGGTGCCGGTCTGCTCGTCCGCGACGTCGCTGTCGCGTCCGGCGGTCGCCCGGTCGGCGGCGGTGTCCGTCCCGCGCCCGGTGGTCACGCGCTCCGTGGAGATCCCGCGCCCGGCCGTGGCGAAGGCGGCCAGACCCCGGAAGGACGTGTCCGGCGGTACGGCCGAGGCGGCGGCTTCGGCCTGTTCCGTGGTCCTGGTCCGGGAGGCCGGCTCACCGCGCCTGCGGCGCCGCGGCAGTCCGCCGGGCGTGGTGTCCGGCTCCTCGCCGTCCTCCGCGCCGTCCGTGTGCTCACCACGGCCGGTGGGCGCCGTCGCGGCCGGCGTACGGCCGGCGGCGGGCGCGTCGGCCCCGGACCGGTCGGCCGGTGCGGTGACGCCGGAGGACGCGGGCAGCGGGCTGAAGTACTTGTGCGGGACCACGACGACCACGGACGTGCCGAGCCAGGGCGAGTCCGCGAAGGTGACGCGGATGCCGTAGCGGCGGGCGAGGGCGCCGACGACACGCAGACCGAGGTTGGCGTCCTCGGAGATGCCGCCGAGGCCGGGTCCGGCCGCCGTACCGGCGAGGGCCTGCTCGGCCTCGCGCTTCTTCTCCTCGCTCAGGCCCTTGCCGGCGTCCTGGATCTCGATGCCGACGCCGTTCGGGACCTCCTTGCCGGACACGAGCACGGGCTCGGTGGGCGGCGAGTAGCGGGCCGCGTTGTCCAGCAAGTGGGCGAAGACGAGCGTGAGGTGGTCCACCAGTCCGCCGTCGACGCCGAGGTCGGGCAGATGGCGGACCTGGACGCGGTCGAAGTCCTTGATGCGGCCGATGCCGCCGCGGACCACGCTGAGCAGCCGCTGCGGCTCCTGCCACTGCCGCCCGGGCCGGTCGGAGCCACCGAGGACGCCGACGCTGGCGGCGAGACAGTCGGCGGGGCCGATCGCCTGGTCGAGCTCCATGAGTCCCCGGGCGACGGCGGGCAGCCGGCCGTGCTCGCCCTGCAACTCGTGCAGTCGGCCGCGGAGTTTGCTGGTGAGTACGTGGATGCGGTTGCCGATGCTGACGACGGCCTGCTCCGCCGCGGTCGAGCGGTCGAACTCCGCTTCGACCGCGATGAGCGAGGTCCGCAGCACCTTGCGCAGCTCGGCCCGCAGGTCGGCGCTCACCTCCGCGCACTGGGTGATGGTGGGCAGCACGTCGTCGATGGCCTCGCCCTCGCGCAGCCGCTTCAGGGCGTCGGGCAGCTGCCGCGCGGCGAGTTGGGCCACCGCGGCCTGCTGTTTGTCCAACTGCTCCTGCCAGGCCTGGTTCTGCTCGGCGAGCCGGGCCTCGTACTCGCGCGTCTGCTCGGCGTACCGCTCCTCGTACGCGGCGCGCTCGGCGGCGAACGACTGTTCCAGGCCCGCCACGTGCTGCTGCCACCGCTGGGAGTGCTCGGCCTGTGCCCCCCGAAAGGAGTCGGCACTATCGCGCAGTTGACGCCGCGAACGGATGAGCAGGCGTACACAGGCCGCACAGGCGGCCGTCACGGCCCCACCCGCGGCCACGGCCGGGCCGGCCCAGCCCGGGGCCGCGGCCGCCACGGCGACCGTTCCACCCCCTGAGGCCAGTGGCAGCAGCCACCAGCTGTACCAGGCGACGGGCGGCCGTGCCGCCGGAGGCGGAGTGGCGAGTTCCATCTGCATCCTTCGAAGCAACACGATCGAGCAAGGGGCGGGCAAGGGAGTCGCACTCATGCGTACGCACCGAGAGCCGACCCCATTGCGATCGCGTCAACCCCCGGCGCCGCAAAGGAGCTTATAGGGTAGGCGAGCGAGATGATCAACCACTCCGCCGCCCGTCCGTCAAGTATTGGTCACCCTCCGCCCGAGTTCCTCATGTCGACAACTCCCGCCCCTCACCTTCGCGGTTGTGTACGAGTGAGCCGCCCCCGCCGTTCCGGGTCGGTGACGCCGAGGCCGGTCCGGGGCGCGAGGGCGAGGACGCCGACCTTGCCGAGGTGGGCGTTGTCCTGGACGAGCCGGGCGGCCTCCGCGGTCTCGGCCAGCGGGTAGGTCGCGGTCAGCGCGGGCCGGAGGTGGCCGATGTCCAACAGGCGCCCCACCGCGGCCTGTTCCCGCAGGTTGGCGCCGTGGCTGCCGATGACCCGCTTCAGCCGCATCCACAGGTAGCGGTTGTCGAACTCGTGCGCGTAGCCCGAGCTGGAGCCGCACGTCACGACGGTCCCTCCGCGCCGTACGACGAAGACGGAGGCCCCGAAGGTGGCGCGGCCCACGTGCTCGAAGACGATGTGCGGGTCCTCCCCCGTCTCCGCCCGGATCCGCCGTCCCAGCCGCTTGCCCACGGCGATCGGGTCGGCCTGGGCGTCGCCGGTGAGGCCGATCTCCTCCCGGTTGATCACGACCTGGCAGCCGAGGCCCCGCACGTACTCGGCCTTCGCCTCGCTGCTGACGACACCGACCGCGATGCCCCCGCCACCGCGCACGAACTGGATCGCGTACGCGCCGAGTCCGCCGGCCGCGCCCCAGATCAGCACGACGTCGCCCTGGGTCATCCGGGCGCCCCGGTCGGAGACGAGCATGCGGTACGCGGTGCCGGCGCACAGCGGGTTGGCGGCGGCCTCCTCCCAGGTCAGATGGGCGGGTTTGGGCAGGAGCTGGGTGGTGCGCACCACGGCGTAGTGGGCGAGGCCCCCGTAGTTGGTCTCGAAGCCCCACGCCACCTGGCCGGCGTCCATCATGCCGTCGGCGTGCGTGGCCGGGTCCTCCTCGTCGACGGACACGGGGCTGACGACGACGTGGTCACCGGCCCGCCACCTGCGCACCCCGGACCCGGTGCGCACGACGACGCCGGACGCGTCGGAGCCGACGACGTGGAACGGCTGGTCGTGCCGGGCAGCCCAGCGGTCCTGGCGCGCGTAGTGCTTCAGGAAGGTGAAGGTCGGGATGGGCTCGAACATCGCCGACCAGACGGTGTTGTAGTTGATGCCGCTCGCCATGACGGCCACGAGCACCTCGTTGGGGGCGAGTTCGGGCATCGGGACCGGTCCGACGTGGATCGTCTTGCGGACGTCCTTGTCGGCGACTCCGGTGAAGCCGCCCACGTCCTCCTTTCTCAGGTGTGCGGCGGTGAACCGGTCGGGCAGGGGCAGTCGCTGGAGTTCGTCAGCGGTGGCTCCGGCCACGACGGCCTCGGCAAGGGGGTCGAGGGGCTCCATGAGTGTGTCCTCCTTCGGTCAGCTGAGGCCGAGGCCCGTGGCGAGCATCGGCCACGACGCCCGGAACTCCTGCTGCCAGTACGGCCACGCGTGCGCGCCGCCGCTGTAGAAGTGGGTGGTGGCGGGGACGCCGAGCGCGCCCAGCCGCGCGGCGAACCGCTGCGACTGCTCCCACAGCGTCCCTTCGAGCAGCGCTCCTTCGAGGTTGTCGGGGGCGCCGCCGGACTGCCCGCTGCCCTGGGAGAGGTACAGCGCGGTGCCCCTGAGGGCGGCGGCCAGGGTGTAGGGGTTGTGCCGCTCCCAGTTGGTGCGCTGGAGCACCGAGGCCCCCCACAGGGTCAGCGGGATCAGTGACTCGCGGGCGACGATCGCGCTCATGACGAGGGGCATGCGGGGGGCGAGGGTGTCGAGGATGCCGCTGTACGAGGCGGCCGCGGTGAAGAGGCCCGGGCGCCGGGCGGCGAACGCGAACGCGCCGTAGCCGCCGGTCGACACACCGGCGACGACGCGCCGGGTGCCCGCCCGGTAGGTGGTGCGCAGCAACTCCATGACCTCGTCGACGTGGAACGTCTCGTAGTCCGGGGAGCCGAGCCCGTAGTTCCACCAGTCGGTGGGGATGCCGGTGGGCCCGGAGGACGGCATCACGGCGATGACGTCCTTGTCGGCGAGGAAGGCCGCGATGTCGGTCTCCCGTGTCCAGGACGTGTAGTCGTCGTGCGCGCCCTGGAGGAGGTGCAGGACGGGCCAGGTCCGGGTGGGCTGCGCCGCGTACCCGGTCGGGAGAATCACCCGAACGGGTAGGGACGCGCCGACGGACGGGGACGCGACCGTGAGGTCGACGGTCCGCGCGTCGAGCCACCGCTCGCCGGTGATGCGGGCTCCGGCGCCCGCCGCGGGAGTGGCCGCGACGGCAGGGGCGACGGTCGCGGCGGCCGCCGCGAGAAGGACGGATCTGCGCGTGGGTCGGGGCAGGGGCATGGGGTGGTCCTCGTCTCTTTCCGGGCTTTCCGGGGGGTGCCGGGCTTTCCGGGCCCGTCACCGTCAGGCGTCGGCCAGGTCCCGTCTCAGGAGCCGCGCGAGGGTGTCGACGACGGGTGGGTCGAGCAGGGCGAGGTGGTGGCCGGGCAGCGGGGCCACGGTGAGGTCGGCGCAGTGCGCGTCCCAGCCGAGGGCGGCGTCGTCGCGCTCGTAGCGGGTGTCGCGGACGGTGTGCGGGGCCGGCCCGCTCGCCCGGTAGAGCAGCGTCCTGCCGTCGTACGGCGCCGGCTGGTGCCGCTCACCGCTGCGCAGGTCCAGGTACGAGGTGCGCTGGTGCTCCAGCACGGACGGCGGCGGGTCGACGGCCTCGGCTAGGAGTTTGAGGACGAGGTCGATGCGCTCGGTGTCGTCCAGGGCGGCGAGTTCGTCGTGAGGGAGACGGAGCGGGGTGCCGTAGGCGCGCTCCACGTACGCGGCGAAGCCCTCGAAGTGGCTGCGCTCGATGTCGCCCGGTGTCACACCGGCCGGTGCCGGCAGCGGCAGCACCGAGTCGAGCAGGACGAGGGCGGACACGGTGCCGTGGGCGGCGAGCCGGCGGGCGGCCTCCTGCGCCACGAGTCCGCCGTACGACCAGCCGCCCACGATCCACGGCCCGTCGGGACGCAGTTCCCGGACGCGCCGTGCGAACTCCGTCGCCCTGCCGGGTACGTCGTCGGGGTCGGGCTGCCGGTCGAAGCCGTACACCGGGCGGTCGCCGTCGAGACGTTCGGCGAGGCGGGTGTAGACGCCGGAATCGCCGCCCGCCGCGTGGCAGAGGAAGAGGGGGGTGCCGGGGCCGTCGGCCGGAAGCGTGCGGAGGGGGGCGGGCGCCCGGAGGAGGTCCGCCACCGCCCGGAGGGTGCCGCGCCGCAGCATCACCCCGGCTTCGAGCGTGACCCCGAACTCCCTCTCGACGGCGGACCGTATCCGCACGGCGGTCAGCGAGTCGAGGCCGAGGTCCGTGAGGGGCGTGTCCGGGTCGAGCCGGTCCGGGCCGAAGCCCATCACCCCGGCCACGCACCGCCGCAGCCGGTCCAGCGGACCGGTCGCCGCCGGCCGCTCGGCCTCGGCCGGGGGTGCGTCGGCCCGCTCCCCGAACCAGTGACGGCGGTGCCGCCAGCGGGGCGACGGTACGTCCACGACGCGGCCGCCCAGCCGCTCGCGCAGCTTCGGCGCCGGTACGCCGTGGACGAGGAGCGTGGCGAGGGAGGTGCGGAAGGTGAGGGCGTCGTCGGTGTCCTTGCGCAGGGTGGGGACGACGAGCGCGTCCTCGGGCAGGGTGTCGCCGAGGGGATGCGACTGCGTCGGGTGCGGGGCGACTTCGAGGAAGACGCGGTGCCCGTCCTCGGCGGCGGCCCGCACGGCGTGCAGGAAGCGCACCGGATTGCGCAGGTTGGCGACCCAGTAGGCGGTGTCGTACGGTGCCGGGTCCCGTGGATCGTCCAGCACCGTCGAGTAGCGCGGGCAGCCGGGCGCCGTGGCCGGTACCTTCCCCAGAGCCCGGGCGAACTCCCCGAGCAGCGGCTCGACGTGCACCGAGTGTCCGGCTCCGGAGACCTTCATGGGCCGGGCGAACCCGCCTTCCGCCGTCACCCGCGCGACGAGCGCGGCCACGTCCTCGGCCGAGCCTGTGACGACGCTCTGCACCGGGGACGCGTGCACGGCCACATCGAGGGTCGGCAGGTCCCCGGCGAGGGCGTGGATCCGGTCGGCAGGGCGGTCCACCACGGCCATGGCCCCGCCGGTCAGCCGGTCGAGGAGCCGGGAGCGCAGGGCGACGATCCGCGCCCCGGTGTCCTCGTCCAGCGCCCCGGACACCACGGCCGCGGCGATCTCGCCCAGGGAGTGCCCGATGACGGCGGCGGGGCGCAGGCCGTAGGAGCGCCACAGCGCGGCGAGGGCGACCTGGACGCCGTACAGCACGGGCATGACGGTGGCGGGTGACGACAGGTCGGCGTCCGGGGCGAGGCCCTCGGTGAGGGAGAGGTCCGCGTGGCGCCGCAGCAGGGGTTCCAGGCGGGCCACGGCGTCGGCGAACGCCGGTTCGGTGGCGAGGAGTCCGCGTCCCATTCCGGGCCACTGGGAGCCGTAGCCGGAGAACACCCAGACGGCGTCGCCGTGTCGTCCCTCGCCGGTGACGACGTGCGGGGAGGGTTCGCCCGCGGCGAGGCGCCGCAGCGCCTCCGCCGTCTCCTCGCGGTCGCGGGTGACGAGGGCGGCCCGGTGGCCGCCGCGGGGGGTGCGGCCGGCGAGGGTGTACGCCACGTCGCTGTCGCTCGCGCGCGGCGGCAGCCGGTCGGCGAGTTCGGCGGCGTGGGAGCGGACGCGGTCGCGTGTCGGGCCGTCCAGGAGGAGCAGGGCGGGGGCGGTCGGGCCGGGCCGCGGGGACCGGCGTGAGCGTCGTGCTCCCGGCCGGTGTTCGGTGAGCACGACGTGTGCGTTGGTGCCGCCGAAGCCGAACGACGAGACGCCGGCGGTCGCCGTGCCGCTGTAGCGGGGCCACGGCTCGCGGGAGGTCACCACGCGCAGGCCCAGCGCGTCGAGGTCGGCGTGCGGTCCTGATTGGGTGAAGTGCAGCTGGGGCGGGATCTCACCGTGGTGCAGCGCCAGGACGGTCTTGATGAGCCCCGCGATTCCGGCGGCGGCCTCCAGGTGGCCCAGGTTGGTCTTGGCGGAGCCGAGGAGCAGGGGCTGGTCGAGGTCGCGGCCGCTGCCGAGCACCGCGCCGAGGGCGCCCGCCTCGATGGGGTCGCCGAGTGCGGTGCCGGTGCCGTGTGCCTCGACGTAGTCGACGGTGGTCGGGCCGGCGTGCGCCTCGGTGAGCAGGGCGCGCTGGGCGTGGGCGTTGGGGGCGGTCAGGCCGTTGGAGCGGCCGTCGGAGTTGACCACCGAGGCACGGACGACCGCCAGCACGCGGTCGCCGTCGCGTTCGGCGTCGGCGAGCCGCTTCAGGACGACGACACCGCAGCCCTCGCCGCGCACGATCCCGTCCGCGCGGGCGTCGAACGCCTTGCACCGGCCGTCCGGTGCGAGCGCGCCCGTCCGGTGGAAGGCGAGGGTGACCGCCGGGGTGAGCAGGAGGTTGACCCCGGCGGCGAGCGCGGTGTCGCACTCCCCCGTCCTCAGGGCCGCCACCGCGTGGTGCACGGCGACCAGCGACGACGAGCACGCCGTGTCCACGGCCATGCTCGGGCCGCGCAGGTCCAGGGCGTACGACAGGCGGCCGGCCGCCACGCTCAGGGCCCCGCCCGTGGCGGTCCAGGCGTCGGGGGCGGTGCTGGTGAGATGGGCGTACTCGTTGCCGCTGATACCGACGAAGACTCCGGTGCGCGTGCCGTGGACGCGCACCGCCGCGTGGTCGAGCGCCTCGCGGGTGACCTCCAGAAGCATGCGGTGCTGCGGGTCCATGGCGGCGGCCTCGTGCGCGCCGATCCCGAAGAACTCGGCGTCGAAGCCGGCGACATCGGTGAGGAACGCGCCGTGCCGTGGTGCTTCGCCTGCGCCCGGGAAGGGGTCCCAGCGCCCGTCCGGTACGGTGCCGACGGCGTCCCGGCCGTCGGTGAGGAGCCGCCAGTACGCGCCGGGCGAGTCGGCGCCTCCGGGGAAGCGGCAGCCGAGGCCGATGACGGCGACGGGGGTGTCGGCGACGGGAGTGCCGGCCGGAGAGTCCTGTGTCGTGGGTCGGCCGGGCGCAGGCCCGTCGGTCACAGGCCCGTCGGTCACAGGCCGGTCGGGGGCGGCCCCGCCCGCCCGCTCCCCGCCCAGCCGCGCCGCCAGCGCTTCGATCGTCCCGGCCTCCCACAGCAGCGTGCTGGGCAGCCGCCGCCCGGCGCGGTCCCCCAGCAGCGCGGCCAGGGCGACCGCGTCCCGCGAGGTGAGTCCGAGTTCGGTGAGCGGCCGGTCGTCGGCGATCTCGTGCGCGGCGAGCCCGTACCAGGCGCACAGCCGCTCGACGACCACGGTACGGACCTCACCGGGGGTCAGGGCCGTGGCGGTCACCGGGGACCGAACCCGCCGTCGAGGAAGCGGGCCCGGCTGGCGGCCCGCGCCACCTTTCCGCTGCTCGTCCGGGGCACCGCTCCCGGTGGTACGAGCACGAGGGCGCCCAGCCGCAGCCCGTGGCGTGCCGACACGGCGCCGCGCACGCGGACTTCGGCCTCCCGGCGTTCCCGCGGGGTCGGTGCGGTGTCCCGGCGGTGTTCGGCGACCACGACGAGTTCCTCACCCGCGTCGTCCGGGCGGGGCACGCCGAAGGCGGCGAGGCGGTCCCTGCGGACCATGGGGAGGGCCGTCTGGACGGTCTCCTCGACGTCCTGCGGGTAGTGGTTGCGGCCGTCCACGACGAGCAGGTCCTTCAGACGGCCGGTGACGAGGAGCCGGCCGTCGTGCAGGGCGCCGAGGTCTCCGGTGCGCAGCCACCCTTCCGGCTCGCCGAAGGTGTCGTCCGCGTCGCGTTTCCAGTAGCCCAGTCCGATGTTCGGCCCGCGCAGCCTGATCTCCCCGACGTGGCCCTCCGGGAGTTCGCTCCCGTCGGGCCCGGTGATCCGTACCTCCTGTCCGACGGGGGCGCCGCAGGACACGAGAACGGTCGCCCCCGGGTCCGCCGACTCCTCGACGCGTCCGGCCGCGAGCGCGTCCGGGTCGCAGGGCACGGTGGCCGGCGGCGCGGGGCGCGCGTCGGCCGTCACGAACACGGTGGCCTCGGCGAGCCCGTACGCCGGGCAGTGGGCGACCGGGTCGAGCCCGGCCGGGCCGAACGCGGCCTGGAAGCGTTCCACCGTGCCGGGCCGGACCGGCTCGCTGCCGTTGATCAGTACCCGTACGCGGTCGAGGGCCAGTTCGTCGGCCAGATCCGGATCGGTGCGGGCCACGCAGTAGTCGTACGCGAAGTTGGGCGCGGCGCTGATCGTGCCCTCGTACGAGCCGAGGAGGCGCAGCCAGCGGGAGGGGTCCGCCAGGAACGCCGCGGGGTCCATGAGGACGGACGGGAAGCCGCCGACGACGGGCGCGGCGATGCTCAGTACGAGGCCCATGTCGTGGAAGAGGGGCAGCCAGCCGACCGTTGTCGCGGTCTCCGGGTCGGCGACGAAGGCCTCGATGGCCTGGTGCGCGTTGGCGACGACGTTGGCGTGGCTGATCATCACACCGGCGGGGGTGCGGGTGGAGCCGGAGGTGTACTGGAGATAGGCGATGTCGTCGGGGTTCGGCGGGGGGTCGGCGGGCACGGAGGGACCGGTGGGCGCGTCCTGGGCGTCGTGTCCGGGGTCCGGGCTGACGGAAGGGGTTCGACCGGCGGAGACCCGGTCGGCGGGGAGTCGGTCGACGGGGACGACCGGCGGCTCGGGGAGACCGTAGTCCCGAAGGAAGTCCCGTACGGAGTCCGCCGTCCCCGTGTCGGAGAGCAGGCAGGCGGGTTCGCAGTCGGCGAGGACGGCGGCCAGTCTGCCTTCGTGGCCCGGCAGTTGGGGGCCGAAGAGGGGGACGGCGATCACCCGGGCGTACAGGCAGCCGAGGAAGGCCGCCGCGTAGTCGAGGCCCTGGGGCAGGAGGAGGGCGGCACGGTCGCCGGGGGACGCGCCCGCGGTCGCGAGGCGTCCGGCGACCGCTCGGGCACGGGCGTCGAGGGCCCGCCAGCCGAGGGTGCGGTGCGCTCCCGGAGAGTCGGGGGCCGGGAAGTCCACGTGGGTGAGGGCGCGTTGCTGCGGCCGGTGGCGGGCCCAGTGCCGCAGATGGTCCGTCAGTAAGGCCTGGGGGGCGGGCCGAGCGGAAGGCATGGCGGCTCCAACTGACCGGAACGGTCGAACCGTTGTGGGCGTAGGGAGTTGTCGGGGGTGCGGAGCTTCTCGCGTGGGGGTGCTGTGGCGCGGGGGTGCTGTCGCGCGGGAGAGCTGTCGGTCGTGGCGCGGTGCACCAGGTTCCGCCGTCGGGTGCCGGTGGGGTTAGACGACGTGCTGACAGTTCGTCTCGCCGGTTCTGTCAGCTCGCTGACAAACGCGGATCCCGATTCGGTGCTCGGGGGCAGAGCCGCGGTGCCGTCCCGCCCCCGAGAATTCCTGCCACCACACCCGCGGTGAAGGGGGCGACGGTGGGACGTGCACGGTTGTTCGCGCTGCTGGCGCTGCTCACGCTGACCGGTTTCGTCACGACGCTCGACAACACGGTGATCAACGTGGCGCTGCCGACCGTACAGCGTGAACTCGGCCTGTCGGTCACGGATCTGGAGTGGGTGGCAGCCAGTTACGTGCTGAGCTTCGGCGCGCTGCTGCTGCCGGCCGGACGGCTGACCGACCTGCTCGGTCGCCGCTCGGTGGTGGCCGCGGGGATCGTGGTGTTCACGGTCGCCTCGGCCGCGGCGGCGCTCGCGGACAGCGGGGGGACGCTCATCGCGGCGCGGACGGCGCAGGGCGTGGGTGCGGCGCTGGTCGTTCCGGCCTCGCTGGCCGTCGTGGCCGCGGATCTCCCCGCGCACCGGCGATCCACGGCCGTCGGGTTGTGGACGGCGGCTCTGGCGGTGGCGCTGGCGCTCGGCCCCGTGGTCGGCGGGTACGTCACGGAACGGTGGTCCTGGGAGTGGGTGTTCGCCCTGAACGTCCCCTTCGGTCTGCTGACGCTGCTGCTGGTGCCGGCGGTCCCGGTCCCGCCCCCGGAGAGCTCCGCGGCGCCGCTGCGCGGAGGGCTGGACCTGCCCGGTGTGTGCTGGTCCGTGCTGGCGTTGTACCTCCTCACCTACGGCCTGGTGCGCGGCGGCGAGCACGGGTTCACGACCACACCCGTGCGGCTCTGCCTGGGTGTCGCCGCCCTCGCCGCGTGTGTGTTCGTGGTCGTGGAGGTCAGGGCCGAGCGCCCGCTGGTCGACCTGCGGCTGCTGAGCGACCGGTTCCTCACCGGCGGGGTGCTCGCGCAGATGCTGTGGGGCATCGGCGTCAACGGCGTGTTCTTCTTCACCGCTCTCTACCTCCAGCGCGTCCTCGGCTTCTCCCCGACCAGGGCGGGCCTGGCCTTCCTGCCGCTGGCCGGCGCGCTGCTGCTGTGCACGCCGCTCGCCGAGCGCGCCGCGCGGACGCTGGGCGCGCACGTGTCGATCTCCGCCGGGCTGGGGCTGGTGGCGGTCGGGCTGCTCTCCGTGTCGGGGACGGGCCGGCGCGCCGGGTACTGGGACGTGCAGCCGGGGTTGCTGCTGATCGGGGCGGGGTCGGCGCTGACCACTCCCCTGACGGTGCGTTCGCTGCTGCGGGTCCCCCAGGCCCGTACAGGCATGGCCACCGGACTCCTCAGCGCGGCACGGGAGGTGTCGGGGGTCTTCGGCGTGGTCCTGGTGGGTGTGGTGCTCACCCGCCGCGAACGCTCCGAGCTGCGCGCCGGAGCGGATCCCCGCAGCGCCTTCCTGGAGGGCTACGACCTCGGGCTGCGGCTCGCGGCGTGCTGCGTCCTGGCCGGGGCGGCGGTCACCCTCCTCACCCTGCACCGACGGGGCCGGCACCGGCGGGTGGTGGCGCGGGTACGGCTGCCGAGCCTCACCAAGTGAGGAGCCGGCCCTTGTGAGGAGCCATTGCCCTGGTGAGGAGCCGGCGCCAGCCCGGAATGGGGCGTTCGGGGGCGGCGGCGGCCGGACTCGTCTTCGCGCGGGCGAACAGCGCATGGTTACCCACGACGTCCACGCGGCAACCTGCGATGCCCCAGTGGTCATGGACACGTATGGGGCCGGTGAGGAAGCGGGAAGTCATAGACGCGCTGGGATCACCCTGAAGAAAGCCGGTGAACCGTCGTGACAACCACCGCGCCTCCCCCCATACCCAGGGCCGCGGGCTCGCTCCCGCTGCTGGGTCACGCGAAGCCCCTCATGCGCGACAACCTCGGCTTCATCGCCTCCCTACGGGGCTATGGCCGTCTCGTCGAGATCCGCATCCCCAAACCGATGATCGTCGTCAACGACCCCGCCCTGATCCGTACGATGCTGGTGGACCTCGGTCCGACGCTCGACAAGGGCCGCTTCTTCGAGAAGATGGGCCAGCTGCTGGGCGACAGTGTGGTCACCGCGGCCGGCACCGAACACGTCCGCAAACGGCGCCAGTTGCAGCCCGCGTTCAAGCAGAGCGAGATAACCGGGTACGTCGACCTGATGCGCGAGCAGGTCACCCGGACCACGGCCGGCTGGCGCGCCGGACGCGTGCTCGACGTGCGCGAGGTGATGGTCGAGTTGTCCCTCGACATGCTCGCCGCGACGGTGTTCTCGTCCAGCATCGACAAGAGCGCCTTCGACCGGCTGCGACGCGACCTGTCCGTGGTGATGAACGGTGTCGGCACCCGCATCATGCTGCCCGACTGGGCGGAACGGCTCCCGCTGCCCGCCAACCGGCGGTTCGTCGCGGCCCGGGACGCGGTGCGGACCACGATCGGCGAGGCCGTGGACGCGCTGCGCGCCTCCGGCCGCGACACCGGGGACATGCTCTCCCTGCTGCTTCGGGCGACGGACGAGGAGACCGGCGAGCCACTGACCGCCCATCAGATCTGTTCGGAGATCCTGACGTTGGCGGTGGCCGGGACCGAGACCACGGCGTCGGTGCTGTCCTGGGTGCTGTACGAGCTGGCACGCGCCCCGGAGGTGGACGAGCGGGTACGCGCGGAGCTGGCGGAGGCCGTGGGCGAGCGCCCCGTGGCCTTCGCGGACCTCGCCCGGCTTCCGTATCTGGGCCGGGTGATCACGGAGGCCTTGCGGCTGCACCACACCGGCTGGCTGGTCACCCGCCGCACGCTGCGACCGACCCGCCTCGGCGACTGGGACATCCCGGCCGGCACCGAGCTGGCGTACTGCCAGCACGCCCTCCACCGGGACCCCGCGCTCTTCCCCGACCCCCTGTCCTTCGACCCGGACCGCTGGCTCGACGACAGCCGACCCGCCCTGCCCGACGGGGCGTTCCTGCCCTTCGGCGCGGGCAAGCACAAGTGCATCGGAGACCGGTTCGCCCAGGCCGAGCTGACCACGGCGATCGCCACGATCGTCCGGGACTGGCGCCTGGAACTCGCTCCGGGACAGACGGTCCGCCCCGTGGCACGGGCGACCGTACGGCCGAGCACCCTGCTGATGACGGCCCGGCCGCGGGCGACGGCCCTCTCGTAGAACCGGATCGCGGGCCCCCGCTCCCGGACCGTCCTCGATGCGGGGCCGCCGCTCCCCTCACGGCCGGTCCTCGATGCGTTCGCGCCGCACGGTCACTTCGTGATCACCCATGCCCGCAGCCAACGGCCGGGTCCGACGCTCCTCACTTCGTGGACAGGTGTCCAGCTATAGTGGACACCTGCCCATGAAGTGAACGAACGTACGACGGAGTCCGCAGACGATGGAGATATTCGCGAACGTGCTGGTCGCGCTGGTGGCTGCCCTGCACGTGTACATCCTGGTGATGGAGATGTTCCTGTGGCAGAGGAAGCCCGGGTTCGGGTTCCACGGGTTCGATCCGGAGATGGCGAGGCGGACCGCCGCCATGGCCGCCAACCAGGGGCTCTACAACGGCTTTCTGGCGGCCGGACTGGTGTGGGGGCTGGTCGCCGGGGACCCGACCGGCTTCCGGGTCCAGGTCTTCTTCCTCTGCTGCGTGATCGTCGCGGGTGTGTACGGCGCCGCCACCGCCAACCGCCGCATCCTCGTCGCCCAGGCGCTCCCCGGCGCCCTCGCCCTCGCCGCCGTCCTCGTCGCCCAGTGACCCCGGGCGACCGGCCATCGGCCCCGGAGGATCCCCGGGCCGCCCGCACCCGCGCCAGGCTGCGCGAGGCCCTGCTCGACGAGTGCGCCCGGCATCCGCTGGCCGACCTGAGTGTGGCCGCGCTGGTCCGGCGGGCGGGGGTGGGCCGGGCCACGTTCTACCTGCACTACACCGACCTGGAGGCACTGGCCGTGGACGCCTGTGCCGACTTCGTGCGCGAGGCCGTGGAGGCCCTGCACGCGTGGCGGGGCCGCCCCGACCCGGTGCGGGCACCAGCGTCCCTGCGGGAGTTCTTCGCCGGGCTCGCGCCGCACGCCGGCCTGTACCGCGCCCTGCTCACCCCGGGGGGCGGCGGCCCGCTCGGCCGCGTTCTCCACCGTGACCTGCGCGCCTACAGCCTCCGCGAACGCGAACTGGCCGGTGCCGCCGACGCCCCGCTGGTCGCGTCCGCCGTGGCGGCGACCTTCACGGGGGTCCTCGCGGACTGGCTGCACGGCCTCATCGACGCGGCGCCGGACGACATCGCCGACCAGTCGTGGCAGTTGCTCGTCACCCTCCACCGCAGCCGGTGAGGGGGCCGGGGGCACGCACCGGGCCTCGGAGGCGGGCACGTCGGTGATCGGTACGCGGTCGCCGTTCTCGGCTCCGTCCGGCCGGTCGATCTGACGCACCGTCCTACAGGTTGGCCGGAAACAGGCCGATCCGTCGTCGCCGACACGCCGTAACAACAGTGGTTCCGTAGGTGCCGACCAGCCCGCGACGACGTGCCGGTGGACGTTCACGGTCGTCAGGGGCGAGGGAGGCACATCCGCTCGCTCTACCATGTCGCGCCCGCCGGGGTGGCAGCTTCACGTCGAAATAGTGTCCTGAGCAAACTATGCGGCTCGTCGGATCTCGGCGCGGTGATGGATGACTAGCATGAGCAAACGCCTACCGGACGATCGTCGTCCTCTTGGCGCATCTCCGTCTGTCCGCGGCCGTGCGCTCGGCCGCTTTGTTCTTTTCTGCCGTCAAAGGACCGAGGACCGCTGAATGTCAGTGCCTTCACCGCTCAGCCAGCACCGGTCAGGGAAGGCGCCCCACGCCTCACGCCTCATACCCGTGGCCGTGCTGGTGGTGAGTGCGGCGGCGGCTGGAACGGCGGTCGCGGCGGCGCCCACGAGTGCCCGCACCTGGGCGATGACGTCAGTGCTGGGCGCTTGGCTGTGTGTGGCCGTCACCGTTGTCGTCAGTGCGTCGCTGGTCCGGCGCTCGCACCGGTCCGCCGCGGCTCAGGCAGCCGAAGCGGGCCTGCTCGAGGCGCAGTTGGCGCAGCGGGCGGCCGAGTCCGCGCATCTGGTGAACGTCACCTTGCCCGCCGTCGCCGCACGGCTGCGTGAGGGAGTGAGCGCGAGTGACACGCTGACGAGCGTGACGCAGCCGTCCGACGCACAGCTGCGCAAGCTCATGCACGCGTTCTCCACCGCGGTGGAGCAGGACGTCAAGAGTGCCGAGGCCCTGGACTCCGAGCGACGGCAGGCTCAGGAGGAGCTGACCCGGATCGCCGCCGAACTGGAGCGGCTGACGAAGGAGACCCTCCCCGCCGCGCTGACGCAGCTACGGGAGGGAGGTTCCGCCGACACGGTCGTCGCCGACCTGAAGCTGCCGCAGGTTCCTCTGCTGCGGGCCCCGGCCGAATCGTTCATTCGGGAACTGGCCCACAGTGAACGGCGGGCCGCCGCCGCGCAGGCCGCCTCGGCGAAGGCCCTGAGCCGGGTCCAGGCCAAGGCCGTCAGCATGCTCGCCGATCTGCGGGAGATGCAGGAGCGCCACGGCGAAGAGGTCTTCGGTGACCTGCTGAAGCTGGATCACAGCACCTCGCAGCTGGGCCTGATGACCGACCGGCTGGCGCTGCTCATGGGCGGCCGTTCCAGCCGGGCGTGGAACAAGCCGATCGTGATGGAGAGCATCCTCCGGGGCGCCGTGGGCCGGATCGCCGCATACCGGCGCGTCCGGCTGCACTGTTCGACGAACGCCGCGATCTCCGGGTTCGCCGCGGAAGGCGTCATGCACCTGCTCGCCGAACTGGTGGACAACGCCGCCAACTTCTCGCCGCCGATCGACGAGGTCCACGTGTACGTCGAGGAGCGCAGCGCCGGAATCGTCGTCACGATCGAGGACAGCGGCCTGAAGATGGCGGACGCCGCGATGCGGCGTGCCGAGGAGGCGGTGACGGGGCGGATGACGGACCTCGCCTCCTTGCAGGGAACGCGCCTCGGTCTGGCCGTGGTCGGGAGGCTGGCCGTCAAGTACGGCATCAGCGTCAACTACCGGCCCTCGTCACGCGGCGGCACCGGCGTCGTCGTCCTGCTGCCCCCGCAACTCCTCGCCCAGCAGCGCGAACCCGCGCCCCAGCGGACCGCGCCACCTCCCGCGGCGGCGGCACCGGCGCTCACGCCCACCGGCGTCGCGCAGGGCACGGCGGCCGGACCGCCCGACCCGGCGGCGCGGCCGGCCGCCACGGTCCGGCCCGCTGCCAGTACGGAGCTCCCCGAGCGGCACCGGACGGAACCCGCCGGGCGGGAGACGCGCCGCGGTCCCGTGGCCTCGACCTCGAACGGCCTGCCCGTCCGTGCCCCCGGCCGCACCATGGCCGAGGCGGAAGCCGAGCGGGAACGGCGCAGGGCGACGGCCGATGCCGCCGCACCGGTCGAGCGGCAGACGGGGGAACGCCCGGCGACGCGCGACGCGGGGTCGCTGTTCGGCGCCTTCGATCGCGGGCGCCGGTCCGGCACCGGGGACACCGGATCGTGGGCCCGCCCCGACCACGGTCCCGACTCCGATCCCGAGCCGCCGACCAGCCCGTAAGCCCCCTCTCCCCCATCACGGCGCTCGGGGTCCTGGCGCCGACGCCCTGCTCGCATTCCCGAGGATTGGAGGAACGGGCCGGTAACCCGACAGCCGGGCCTACCGTCCCATCACTCACCATGCAGACCACCGACAACAGCCTCACCTGGCTCCTGCAGAGCCTTCTGGAGCGCACTCCGGGTACGCGACACGCCCTGGTCCTGTCCCGGGACGGCCTGAAACTGTGCTGGACCCAGCACCTGACGCTCGACCAGGCCGACCAGCTGGCGGCACTCTGCTCGGGGATCCAGGCCCTGGCCCAGGGCGCGTCCGTGGAGTTCGGAGACGGCACCGGTGGTGTCCGCCACTCCATGACCATGTTCCACGGCGGGCTGCTCTTCATCGTCGAGGCCGGCGAAGGGGCACATCTGGCGGTCGTCGCCGAGGAGGACGCCGACCCCGGGGTGGTGGGTCACCAGATGACCGAACTGATCGACAAGATCGGTGAGCATCTGCGGGCCGAGCCCCGCCTGGGCGCCCAGGCGAACACCTCGTCGTGATGCGCAGGCCCGTGGACACCGGTGATCCGGACCGGCTGTACACCGTCACGGGCGGACGCAGCCGCGCCGACGACACCTTCGATCTGGTCACTCTCGTGGTCAGCGAGTGCGAACCCACCGCCGGAATGCAGTCGGAGCACGCCCGGATCCTCGAGCTGTGCCGCCATCCGACGGCCGTGGTCGAGATCGCCGCGGAGCTGCGGCTGCCGATCACGGTGGTGCGCATCCTGCTCGGTGACCTCCTCACCACCAGCAGGATCACCGCCCGCCACCCGCGCGCGGCGCGGTCCGTCGCCTCGCTCCCCGATTCCGCCCTTCTCCAGGAGGTGCTCCATGGGCTCCGCCGCCTCTGAGCTGACGTCCCGGCGTACGCCCCTGGCCGACGCCGCCGAAGCAGGCCTCAAGATCGTCATCGTGGGCGGATTCGGCGTCGGCAAGACGACCCTGGTCCGCTCGGTCAGCGAGATCCGGCCGCTCAACACCGAAGAGGTGATGACCCAGGCCGGTGTCGGCGTCGACGAGACGGACGGGGTGGCCGCCAAGACCACCACCACCGTGGCGTTCGACTTCGGGCGGATCAGCCTCAACGAGCGCATGGTCCTCTACCTCTTCGGCGCTCCGGGGCAGGAGCGCTTCTGGTTCCTGTGGGACCGGCTCTTCTCCGGCACACTCGGCGCGGTCGTCCTGGTCGACACACGCCGGATGGACGACTCCTGGTACGCGATAGACCGGCTGGAACACCACCGGACGCCGTTTGTGGTGGCCGTCAACCGCTTCGACGACGACCCGTCCCGGTACTCCCTGGACGAGATCCGCCAGGCGCTCGCCCTGCCCGGGGACGTGCCGCTGATCGAGTGCGACGCGCGGGTCAGGTCGTCCGGCAAGGACGTACTGATCACCCTCGTGCACCACCTCTACGAACAGGCCATGACCCGGGAGACGACACCGTGACCGACACCGGATCCACCTCCGCGCACGCGGCCGTCGAGGGCTGCCCCGCCCACCCGGGCGCGGTGCGCCTGGCCGGTCTGGAGTACCAGCAGACACCGTCGCAGCTGTATCGCACCCTGCGCAGGGAGCACGGCGCGGTGGCTCCCGTGCTGCTGGACGGGGACGTTCCCGCCTGGCTGGTCCTCGGCTACTCCGAGGTCGGCTATGTGACGGCCCACGACGAGCTGTTCGCACGGGACTCGCGGCGCTGGAACCAGTGGGAGAACATCCCCGCGGACTGGCCGCTGCTGCCCTTCGTCGGATACCAGCCCTCGGTGCTGTTCACCGAGGGCGCCGAGCACCAGCGGCGGGCCGGAGTGATCACTCAGGCCCTGGAGGACGTCGATCAGTTCGAGCTGGGCCGTGACTGCCGGCAGATCGCCGACCGGCTCATCACCTCCTTCGCGGGCAGCGGGCAGGCCGAGCTGATGAGCGCCTACGCCCACGCCCTGCCGATGCGGGCCGCGGTCCAGATGTGCGGGATGCCGCACACCGGCACGGACACCCAGCAGCTCGTGGACGACCTGCGCATCTCCCTCGACGCCGCGGAAGGAGACGACCCGGTGGCCGCGTACACGCGGGTCGGGGAGCGGATCCAGCAGCTGGTGAAGGAGAAGCGGACCACACCCGGAGCCGACGTCACCTCGCGCATGCTGCTGCACCCGGCCGGGCTGACCGACGAGGAGGTCGTCCAGGACCTGATCTCCGTCATCGCCGCGGCACAGCAGCCGACCGCCAACTGGATCTGCAACACCCTGCGGCTCCTGCTCACCGACGAGCGCTTCGCCCTGAACGTCTCGGGCGGCCGGCTCAGCGTCGGCGAGGCGCTGAACGAGGTGCTGTGGCTCGATACACCGACGCAGAACTTCATCGGCCGCTGGGCCGTGCGCGACACCCAGCTCGGCGGACGGCAGATCAGGGCGGGAGACTGCCTCGTGCTGGGGCTCGCCGCGGCCAACACCGACCCGCAGATCTGGCCCGACGGGCACGTCGGCGCCGAGAACGCCGCACACCTGTCCTTCAGCAACGGCGAGCACCGGTGCCCGTACCCGGCCCCGCTGCTGGCCGACGTCATCGCCCGTACGGCGGTCGAGACCCTCCTGGAACGGCTGCCCGACCTCGTCCTGGCCGTGGAGCCGCACGAGTTGAGCTGGCGCCCCTCCATCTGGATGCGCGGACTGACCGCACTGCCCGTGCGGTTCACGCCGGTGGTGCGGTAGACCGCCCCACCGGCGCGGTGACGGCAGGACACCCTGCGCGTGGTCAGCCCGTGACGGGTGTGAAACGCACCGGCAGGGACGACGGTCCTCGGGTGAAGACTCCCTGTTCCACGGGGTCGAAGCCGTCGGCGAGCCGCACGTCCGGCATGGCGTCGAGGAGCTGGCCGACTCCGGTCTCGACCTCGGCCTTGGCGAGCAGCGCCCCCACGCAGAAGTGCCGGCCGAGCGCGAAGGCGAGGTGATCGGCGGCGGCCGAGAAGGCGGTCGCCGTCGTCAGGTCGTCGCGGAAGATGTCGAAGCGGTCGGGGTCCGCGTAGCGGTTCTCGTCCCGGTTGGAGGCGCCGATCAGGCAGGTGACGGTGGCGCCGGCCGGTACGGTGCCGCCGCTGAGCGCGACCTCGGTGGCGGACTGCCGCATGATCATGTGGACGGGCGGTGTGTAGCGCAGCGTCTCGGCGAAGGCCCGGGCGATCAGCCCGCGGTCCTCCCGGACGGCCGCCAGCTGCTCCGGGTGCTGCAGGAGGTTCGCGAAGATACTGGCGATCGCCTTGTCGGTGGTCTCACCGCCCGCGGCGAGCAGCAGGCTGCAGAAGGCCTTGATGTCCTCGTCGCTCATCCTCACGCCGTCCACCTCCGCGGCGCAGAGCGTGGACAGCAGGTCGTCACCGAGGTTCTCCCGGCGGTCCCGGATGATCGGGACCATGTACTCGGCGAACTCCACCCGGGTCCGTTCGCCGGCCGCGGTCACCTCCGGGTCGCCCGAGAGGTTGCCGAGGAAGGCGATGACGGAGGTGTACCAGCGGTGGAACCGGGTGTGGTCGGCCTTGTCCAGGCCCAGCATGTCCGCGATCACGTTGACGGGGAAGCGGGTCGCGTAGTCGGCCACCAGGTCGACGGATCCGGTGTGCCGGAAGGCGTCGATCAGCTCACGGGAGTTGCGCTCGATCACGGGAAGGAACCTGCTCTGCAGATCGCTGCCGCGGAAGGCAGGGGCGACCAGTGCGCGCCGCACCGCGTGCTCCCGCCCGCTGAGCGAGAGAATGGTCTTGCCGTGGACCGGCTCGATCTGCCAGGTGTAGTTGTCGGTCGTGAACTCCCCGTTCTTGTCCTTGAAGACGCGCTCCACGTCCTCGTAGCGCGAGATGATGTAGCTCTGGGTGGCCTCGTGCCAGATGAGGGGGGCACGTTCGCGCATCACCCGGTAGGCCGGATAGGGATCGGCGGCGAACTCGGGCGAGAGGATGTCGGGGGCCTGCTGCGCGGTGGACATGAAACTCCCTGAGATCAGCAATGGGCGTTCCGCACAAGGCTATTGATCATTCGGGGTGTCGGGACAGGCGAGTCCCGGCCCGTCGCGCATGTCCGCTCCCCCGGCGAGCCGCCGAACGCCGTGTCCCCCCCTCTGAGGAGGCAGGGAGATGCGGACGTCCGGCGGCTCGCCGGGGGCGGGGTGCGGGTCAGAACGTCAGGACGGGCTTGATGGCCTTTCCGCCGCTCATGTCCGCCACGGCCTGGTCGATGTCCTCGAACGTGTAGCGGCTGATCAGGCGGTCCAGTGGCAGCTTGCCCTCCTTGACCAGCTGGACGAGGACCGGGATGGCGGTCTGGGTCTCGTTGTCGCCGAGGGTGAGGCCGACGACCCGCTTGCCGCCGAGCATCCCGTTGACGTCCAGGGACACCTCGGTGCCGAAGGGCGGGGCGCCGACGATGACGAGGGTGCCGCGCAGGGCGAGGGAGTCGACGCCCTTGCGCAGCACGGCCACGCTGCCCGTCGTCTCGACGACACCGTCGGCGCCCTGGCCGCCGGTGATGTCCATGATGGCCTCGGTGATGTCGGCGACCTCGTCCGCGTTCACGGTGTGGGTGGCGCCCAGCTCCCTGGCGAGTTCGAGGCGTTCGCCGACCCGGTCGACGGCGATGACGGTGGTGGCGGGGGTCAGCGCGGCGGCCATCACCGCGGAGAGGCCGACGGCTCCGGCGCCGAGGACGACGAGGGTGCTGCCGGCGCGCGGCTCCAGCACGTTCCAGACGGCGCCGACACCCGTCTGGACACCGCAGCCGAGCGGGGCGATGGAGTCGAGCGGCACGTCCGGGTCGACCTTGACGAGGCTGCGCTCGTCGACCAGGGCGCGCTCGGCGAAGGAGGACTGGCCGAAGAAGTGGCCGCCGAGCGGCTCGCCGCCGCGGCTGATGGTGCTGCTGCCGTCGGCGCGGCGGCCGGAGAGCAGGTTCAGCGGCAGCCAGGCGGCGCAGTAGGCGGGGTGACCGTCACGGCAGTTGCGGCAGCCGCCGCAGGAGGTGAACGACAGCAGGACGTGGTCACCGGGGGCCACGCCGGTGACGCCCGGGCCCACGGCCTCGACGACTCCCGCGCCCTCGTGGCCGAGGACGCCGGGGAGCGGGAAGGGCAGTCCGCCGCTCGCCACTCCGAGGTCGGTGTGGCACAGCCCGGCGGCGACCATGCGGACGAGGGCCTCGCCCTGCCCGGGCTCCTCCAGGACGACCTCGGACAGGGTGAAGGGGGCTCCCCCGGACTCGACCACGGCGGCACGAGTGGTGGTGGACATGAATGGAACTCCTCTGCGGGGAGGCGCTCAGTCGAGCGAGACGACGACGGACTTGACCTTGGTGTAGGCCTCGAGGGCCTCGGGTCCGTACTCGCGGCCGAAGCCGGAGGCCTTCACACCGCCGAAGGGCACGGCGGGGTCGAGCATCGCCCAGTCGTTGACCCAGACGATGCCCGCCTGGAGCCGGTCGGCGACGCGGTGGGCGCGGGCGAGGTTCGTGGTCTGGATGCCCGAAGCGAGCCCGTACGGCGTGGAGTTGGCCATCGACACGGCCTCGTCCTCGGAGTCGAAGGGCTGCACGGTGAGGACCGGGCCGAAGATCTCCTCCTGGACGACCCGGGAGTCGTTCGTGAGGTCGGCGAGGACCGTGGGCTTGTAGTAGAAGCCGCCGCCCAGGTCGAGGCGCTCGCCGCCGCACACCACGCGGGCGCCCTCCTTGCGGGCCAGTTCGACGTACTCCTCGACCTTCTTGAGGTGCTTCTCCCCCGCCATCGGCCCGACGACGGTCTCGGGCTGCCGGGGGTCGCCGACGGGCACACCGGGCACGGCCTCGGAGAGGATGCCGAGGACCGTCTCGTAGACGGGGCGGGCCACGAGCAGGCGCGGGCCGCCCATGCAGAACTGGCCGGTGTTGAAGACGAAGCCCTTGATGATCGCGCCGATCGCCTTCTCGATGTCGGCGTCGTCGAAGACGATGTGCGCCGCGTTGCCGCCGAGCTCCATCGTGACCGACTTCAGGCCCTCTCCGGCGACGCTCGCGGCGTGCCGGCCGACCGCGGTGGAGCCGGTGAAGGCGATCTTGTCGACGCCGGGGTTGCGCAGCAGCGCCTCGCCGGCGACCGGTCCCGTGCCGGTGACGACGTTGTACACGCCGTCCGGGACGCCGGCCTTCTTGAGCAGCTCCGCCATGTACAGGGCGCTGAGCGGGGTCTCCTCGGCGGGCTTGTGCACGACCGTGTTGCCGGCCGCGAGGGCCGGGCCGATCTTGGAACCGGCGAGGATCAGCGGGAAGTTGAACGGTGTGATCGCGGCGACCACACCGATGGGGCCGCGCCGGGTGTAGGCGAGGCCGTTGAGGGGGGTGTCACGGGTCGCGCCGTCCAGGGTCCAGGCGAGGGAGGCGTAGTACTCGTAGTCGTTGGCCGCGTTGGTGACGTCGACCGCGTGGCACAGCGTGATCGGCTTGCCGACGTCCCGGCTTTCCAGGGCTGCGATGTCGTCCGCGTTCTCCCGGATCAGCTCGGCGACGCGGTGCAGGATCCGCCCGCGCTCGCGTCCGCTCAGCCCGGACCAGGTCCCCTTGTCGAACGCCTCGCGTGCGGCCCGTACGGCGGCGTCGACGTCGCCCGCGCCCGCCTCGGCGACGGTCGTGACCACCTGACCCGTGGACGGGTCGATCACGTCCGTGCGTGCCCCGTCAGCTGCCTCGAGCCACTGTCCACCGATGAACAGCCGCCCGGGCTCGCTCTCGAAGGTGGTCGTCATTGCCCACTCCTCAGCCTTGATCCAGCCTTGATCGCTTAGTCTTCAACAAACAGGATTCCTGTTGGTTCGCAGTTTCATTACACACAGGTTTCCTGTCAATGCCTTACGCTGAACGCATGGTCGGCACCAAGGCACCTCCCAACCTCCTCTACATGGTCAAGCAGGTCGAGCTCGTTGTCCGCTCACACCTCGACGACCTGGTGAAGCCGGCCGGGATCACGGCCCTGCAGTACACGTCGCTCACCGTCCTGGAGCGGCACGACGGCCTGTCCGCGGCCCAGCTGGCACGCGACTCGTTCGTCACCGCGCAGTCGATCGCGGATGTGGTCCGCAGCCTCGAGAACCGCGGGCTGGTACGACGGGAGCGCAATCCCCGCAACCGGCGCGAGCTGCTCATCCTGCTGACCGACGAGGGGCGCGAGCTGCTCGCGCGGTTCGCCGAGCCCGTGCGGAATCTTGAGGAACGCATGGTCAGGGACCTCACCGCCCATCAGGCCGACCAGTTCCGCCAGGCCCTGTCCAAGGCCTGGCACGCCCTGTCCTAGCTCCGGCGCACGCCCCGTCGCAGAACGGGCACGCGACGTGCCGGACGACTCGCGTCGCAAATCGAAGACATATGTCAATCGAACATGCTGAAATTCACCCCTACGGGGGTAACTTGCAGAGCGAGGAACGGTTTTGCCATCGCGGGGACCCGGTGACACGTGCAGGCTCGCCTGACGTGTCATCCCGGCCCCCGGTGACGTGAGAGCCCTGCCGTGAGGGAGCCGGATGGAGGCGAATGTCGGTGCGTGACGACCCCGAGCCGCCCCTCAGGCATCTGCGTGTCCGTGGGGAGCACGGGCACACCGTGCTGGAGTTCCACGGCGAGATCGACATCGTCGCCGCGCAGGAGATCATCCCGTACCTGGACTCCGCGACCGCGCGCCCGCAACCACTGATCGTGATCGACCTGCGGCCCGTGGAGTTCTTCGACTGCTCCGGGCTGCGTCTGCTGTACCGGGCCCGGCGCCGGGTCCTCGCCCAGGGCGGACGGCTCCACCTGCTGTGCACGCACGAGCTGACCCTGCGCGTCCTGAAGGCGACCGGCCTGGCCCGCCTGCTGCCGCCGTCGGCATCCCTGGAGGAGGCCCTGGCCCGTCCGGAGGCCACGTCGGGCACCTTATGACCGGGGCACGCGACCGCCTCCCGCGGCGCGAGGCCCCCGTGTCACCTCGACCCCCTCCCCTTTTCCCCCTCCTTCCCTCCCCTTTTCTCCCTCCCCCCTCCCCCGTCTCTCCCCGCTTCTCCTCCTCCGGTCTATTCGCCCGCGGGCGCGTCGAACAGGGCGCTGACGGACTCGCCGTTGTGGATGCGGCGAACGGCCTCGGCAAGTGCCGGGGCTATGGAGAGCACCCGCAGCTTCTCGGTGCGTTCCTCGGCCGGGATCGGCACCGTGTTGGTGCACACGATCTCCAGAACGTCGGGCTGTTCGCCGATCCGCTTCAGGGCCCCGGCCGCGAACAGGCCGTGGGTACACGCCACCCGAATGGAACGCGGCCCCAACTCCCGCAGCCGCCCCAGGAGTTCGATAACGGTGCTGCCCTTGGCGATCTCGTCGTCCAGGATGATCACATCCCGCCCCGCGACCTCGCCGATCACCGAGCTGATGCTGACCCGGTCGTCCGCGAACCGCTGTTTGGCGCCCGCGGCGACCTGCGCGCCGATCATCCGGGCGAATGCCGCCGCCTCCTTGGCGTTTCCCAGGTCCGGCGAGACGACCGTCGTGCGCGACAGGTCGTACTGCCGGAAGTGCGCGGCCAGTTCGCGCAGCGCGTGCAGGTGGTCGACGGGAACCGAGAAGAAGCCGTGCACCTGCGGCGAGTGCAGCGTCATGGCGAGCACGCGGCTCGCGCCCGCCGCCACCATCAGGTCGGCCACGAGCCGGCCGCCGATCGAGATCCGGGGCGCGTCCTTCTTGTCGGACCGGGCGTACGAGTAGTGCGGCATCACCACGGTGATGCGTCCCGCGGACGCGCCGCGCGCGGCGTCGCACATCAGCAGCAGCTCGACCAGGTGCTCCTGCACGGGGGCCACCAGCGGCTGCACCAGGAACACGTCACGCTCACGGCAGTTGGCCTGGAGCTGGACCTCCAGACAGTCGTTCGCGAACCGGCTGACCCGGGTCGGCCGGAGCGGGACTCCCAGATGCGCGCAGACCTCCTCCGCCAGCTCGGGATGGGCACTACCGCTGAACACGGCGATGTCACGCACGGTCCGCTCCTCGCATGAGCATGATCATTACGGGTTGCGCGCCTCATGCTACTGGCCGTGCCCCACGCGTCCCGGCCCGGGAAATTCGGTTGCGGAGGGTCACCGGGGGCACGCCATGATGGCGGCGACCGTACTGCCGAACCCCGGGAGACCCCGAATGCGCCGACTCCTCGGAACACCCCAGCGCCCCCACTGGCTCACGGTTCCCGAGGACTCGACCACGCATGCACACCCCGCACACCCTGAACATCGGCATCCTGGCCCACGTCGACGCCGGTAAGACCAGCCTCACCGAGCGGCTCCTCTTCGACGGCGGCGCCATCGACCGGCTCGGCAGCGTCGACACCGGCGACACCCGCACCGACGACGGGGAGATCGAGCGCCGGCGCGGCATCACCATCCGCTCGGCCGTCGCCGCCTTCACCGCCGGCGACGTCCAGATCAACCTCATCGACACTCCCGGGCACTCCGACTTCGTCGCCGAGGTCAAGCGTGCCCTGGAGGTCCTCGACGGCGCGGTGCTGCTGCTCTCCGCCGTGGAGGGCGTCCAGGCCCGTACCAGGGTCCTGCTGAGGACCCTGCGCAGGCTCGGCCTGCCCACGCTCGTCTTCGTCAACAAGATCGACCGGAGGGGCGCCCGCGAGGAGGGCCTGCTCGACGACGTCCGCCGCCTGCTCACGCCGTACGTCGTACCGCTCACCCGGGTCGAGGACATCGGCACCCCGCACGCCCGCGTCGTACGGCGCCCCCTCACCGCCCCGGACGTGGCCTCCACCCTCGCCGAGGTGGACACGGGCATCCTCACCGCCCTCGTGGACGGCCCCGCGCCGACCGAGGACGACCTGCGGACCGCGCTCACCGCCCGCACCGCCGACGGCTCGGTGCACCCGCTGTTCTTCGGGTGCGCACTGGACGGACAGGGAGTCGCCGAACTGGTCCAGGGTGTGGTCCGGTTCGTTCCCCGGCCCCAGCAGAGCGAGGCCACCGACACCCCCCGGGGCACGGTCTTCGCCGTACGGCCCGGCCCCGGCGGCGAGCGGAGGGCCTATCTCCGCCTGTACGAGGGCGAGGTGAGGAACCGTCAGCGATTGACCTTCGTGCGGCGCGAGGCCGACGGACGCACCACTGAGGTGCCGGGGCGGGCCCTGGACCTCACCGTCGTCGGGCGGCCCGGGGCCCCGTCCCTCACCGCGGGCGACATCGCCGAGCTGCGCGGCGTGCCCGGCATCCGCGTCGGTGACCGGCTCGGCGATGTCTCCGGCCGTGCCCCGCAGTTCAGCGCGCCGACCCTTCAGACCCTGGTGCGGGCGCGGCACACCGAGCAGGCGGCGTCCCTGCGGTCCGCGCTGCTCACCCTGGCCGACCAGGACCCGCTGCTGCACGCCCGCCCCGCGGGTTCCGGCGCCACCGCGCTGCTCCTGTACGGCGAGGTGCAGAAGGAGGTCCTCGCGGCGACGCTCGCGCAGGACTTCGGGATCGAGGCGGACTTCGAGCCGAGCCGTGTGCGGTTCCTGGAGCGCCCGGCGGGCACCGGTGAGGCGTACGAGGAGATGCCGTGGCTCGACCACACGCGCCACTGGGCCACGATCGGTCTGCGCGTGGATCCGGGACCGCGCGGTTCGGGCGCGGTCTTCGCGTACGAGACCGAACTCGGCGCCCTGCCCCGCGCCTTCCACCAGGCCATCGAGGACACGGTCCACGCGACGCTGTCCTCGGGCCCGCACGGGTGGGCGGTGACCGACTGCCGGGTCACACTCGTCCGGTCCGGTTTCTGCGCGCCGGTCAGCACGGCGGCCGACTTCCGCGGGCTCACCCCGGTCGTGCTGCGCGGGGCCCTCCAGCGGGCGGGCACGTGCGTGTACGAGCCGTACCACGCCTTCGAGGCGGAGCTTCCGCTGGACGCGCTGGCCCCGGTGACGGCCCGGCTCGCCGCCTGTGGCACGGAGTTCGGGGAGACGACGGGCGGCCGTACCTCGTGGCTGGTGACGGGCGAGCTCCCGGCCCGGCACGTGCGGGAGGTGGAGCTGGCCCTGCCGGGGCTCACGCACGGCGAGGGCGTGTGGTGGTCGCGGCCGTCGGGTGACCGGCCGCTGAGGGCCGAGCGGTAGCGCGGAGGCCGCCTCGGCACGATCCCGTACGGCGGGCGGACGCGGTGCGGCGTCCCCGTACGCCGAACAGGGTACGTCGCAGGGCTCCCGTGCCCCGGACCGACGTCCTCAAACAGCCAACCGTGCGTTCTGGCAAGGGATTTGGCGGGCACTCGTTGAAACAGGAAGGAGGACCGTCGACATGACGACGCCGTCCATCGAGCGCGCCCGCCGACTGCCCGGCTGGGCGAAGCTCCTCACCATCATCGTGGTGCTCCTCGTGGTCGTGTTCGCCGCCGTACGACTGCTCTTCTTCGGCGCGATCAAGGACGTGTTCGGCGAGGAGACGCACGACCGGTCGGGCCCCGCGCTCCTCAAGTCCATCCAGGACCTCAGCCGTTACGACGCGGCCTCGGGCAACTTCCAGGTGGTCGTGGACCTGGAGAAGGACGCCAAGTACCTGCCGGACGCGATCCGCGGCACCCGCACCCTGTACGTGGGGGCGGGCACGGTCGACGCCTACGTCGACCTGGGGAAGGTGGGCGAGAGGGACGTGACGGTGAACAAGGACCGCACGTCCGCCACGCTCCACCTGCCCCACGCGGAGCTCGGCAAGCCCGCCCTCGACCCCGAACGCTCCTACGCCGTCTCCAAGCAGCGCGGTCTGCTCGACCGGATCGGCGACCTCTTCTCGGACAACCCCAACAGCGAACAGGCCGTCCAGAAACTCGCGTCGAAGCACATCGGTGACGCGGCCGAGGACAGCCGCCTCACCGCCCGCGCCGAGTCCAACACCACCGGCATGCTCGAAGGGCTGCTCCGCTCCCTCGGCTTCAAGGAGGTGAAGGTGACGTACGGCGACGCCTGAGCCCACTTGGGCGGAGAACCGGTGGACGCGGTGGCCGATGCCACGCCCAGGGCGGCATCGGAGCAGTTATCGGGGGTAACCACCTTGGGGAGAAGGGAAGTTGAAACTGGGAGGGTTACATGGCCCGTACCACGTCACGTTCCCGCACCTCGACATCCGGCCGCCGGGGGAAGCCAGTCCCGCGCGGCCGGCCACCGCTCCCGTTCCCGCTGCGCCTTCTGGCGATGGTGGTGGCCTTCGCCGCCATGGTCGCGTTCGCCGCGGCGCTGGCCCGGCTGACGCTCCAGCCGTCACCGGCCTCCGAGGCGCTGACCCACAGCAACCTGCGCCCCGGCCGGTCCCTGGAGGCCTATCTGAACCAGCCCGCGCTGCGTGACGCCGTCAAGCAGATCGGCGGGAACATCCTGCTCGGCGTGCCGTTCGGTGTGCTGCTGCCCATGCTGGCGCCCGGGGCGCGGGGCCTCCTGCGCGTGCCGCTGCTGACCGCCCTGGTCATGCTGCTGGTCGAACTGGCGCAGGGGGCGGTCGTCACGGGGCGCGCCTTCGACATCGACGACGTCATCCTCAACACGGCGGGCGCGCTGCTGGGGTACGTGCTGCTGGGACGGCGGCTGGGCCGCGCGGTGCACCCGCCCGAGCAGACGAAGTCCGTGAACGCCAAGGGCGGCGCAGCCGGGAAAGGCGGCGCAGCCGGGAAAGGCGTCAAGGGAGGCAGGGGCGTCAAGCGTCCTCGCTTCCCCGTCCTTCGCCGCAAGGTCTAGCGGAGCGACCAGGTGAACTTGTCGCCGCCGACCCAGCGCACCACGTCCGGGTCGTCCAGGTCGTGGACCGTGATGCCGGCCGCCGAGGCGGCGAGCAGGACGTCGGTGATGGCCGTGGCCTCTCCGACGACCTGCCCGTCGATCTCCACGATCCGGAACGGAGGTGTGCCGGGCTGCACCCCGAGCACCATGATCCGCGGGTGGGGCAGGTAGGGGCTCGCGATTTCGGTCATACAAGAAAGCGTAGATCGCATCGGGTCAATGAGCCCCGAAGCGGACTCGTCGGTCCCGGGTGGCCCGGGCAGATCGCTCAGGGACGCCGCCAGTCGTCGCTCTCCAGATGGGAGCCCGCCTGTGGCCCCATCCGCAGCATGCCGCCGTCCACGGCCCACGAGGCGCCGGTGACGTAGGAGGCGTCGGGGCCCGCCAGGAAGGCGATCAGGGCCGCGACCTCGCGGGCGTCGCCCGGGCGCCCGAGCGGGATGCCCGGGCGGCTCCGGGTGTGCACGTCGACGTCCTCCTGCCCGGTCATGGGCGTGGCGATCTCGCCGGGCGCCACCGCGTTGACGGTGATGCCGTGCTCTGCGAGTTCCAGGGCCATCACCTGCGTGAGCAGCCCGAGGCCTCCCTTGGCCGCGCAGTACGGGGCGGCGCCGACGCGGGGCTGGTGCTCGTGCACGGAGGTCACGTTGACGATCCGGCCGCCGTCGCCCTGCTGGATCATGTGCCGCGCGGCCCGCTGGCCGCACAGGAAGGGCCCGACGAGATCGACGTCCAGCACCTGGCGCACGTCGTCGAACTCCAGATCCATGAAGGGGGTCATCGTCCCCGTACCGGCGTTGTTGACGAGCACGTCGATGCGGCCGAGCCGGTCGCACAGCTCGTCCACCGTGCCCGCGGCGCCGGGCAGCCGGGTGAGGTCCATCTGCGCGACGGCGGCGCGCCGCCCCCTGGCCCGTACCTCCTCGGCCGTCTCCTCGGCACCCTTCAGGTCGCTGTTCCAGGTGATGCCGACGTCCATCCCCTCCTCCGCGAGCCGGACCGCGGTGGCCCGGCCGATCCCGGAGTCGGAGCCGGTGACGACGGCCACCCCGCTGCGTTCGCGCGCGGACATCGCGCCTCCTCGACTGCGTGACGACCGCGACGTACGAAGACGTGCGGAGACGTTCGGAGTTCGGACGACTCCTCGCAGTACCCGGGGACGCGGGGGACAAACCGGCCCCGTGTGCGGTACCGGTGCGGTTGGGCAACCCTGGACGAGGAGGTGCCCATGGATCCCGTGGAGGCCCTGGAGAGGATCGCGTTCCTGCTGGAGCGGTCCCAGGAGCCGACCTATCGCGTACGGGCGTTCCGTACCGCGGCCGCCGTGGTCGGCGCGCTGCCCGCGGGGGAGGTGGCGGAGCGCGCGGCCGACGGCTCGCTGGAGTCGCTGCGCGGGGTCGGACCGAAGACGGCGCAGGTGGTGCGGGAGGCGCTGGCCGGCGAGGTGCCCGGCTATCTGCGGAAGCTTCAGGGCGAGGGCCGGGAGCCGGTGGCACCGGGCGGCGAACGGCTCAGGGCGCTGCTGCGCGGCGACTGCCACCTGCACTCCGACTGGTCGGACGGCGGGAGCCCGATCGAGGAGATGGGGCGCACCGCGGCTCTCCTCGGACACGAGTGGGCGGCGCTCACGGACCACTCGCCCCGGCTGACGGTGGCCCGGGGGCTGTCCGCGGACCGGCTGCGCGAGCAGCTCGACGTGGTGGCCGCCCTCAACGAGCGCTGGGCTCCGTTCCGGCTGCTCACCGGCATCGAGTGCGACATCCTCGACGACGGGTCGCTCGACCAGGAGCCGGAGCTGCTGGAGCGGCTCGATGTCGTGGTGGTGTCCGTGCACTCGAAGCTGCGCATGGACGCGCGGGCGATGACCAGGCGCATGGTCACCGCGGTCCGCAGCCCGCACGCCGACATCCTCGGGCACTGCACCGGACGGCTGCTGTCCGGGCGGGGGCGGCCGGAGAGCGAGTTCGACGCGGACGAGGTCTTCGCGGCCTGCGCCGAGTCCGGTACGGCCGTGGAGATCAACAGCCGCCCCGAGCGGCTCGACCCGCCCGTACGGCTGCTGCGCCGGGCGCTCGACGCGGGCACTCTGTTCTCGATCGACACCGACGCGCACGCTCCCGGCCAGCTGGACTGGCAGATCAACGGCTGTGCCCGGGCCGAGGAGTGCGGTGTGCCCGCCGATCGGGTGATCACGACGTGGGCCGCGGACGAGCTGCTGGCGTGGACGCGTGACGGCGTGGTGCCGTCGCGCGTGGGGAGCGCGTGACGCGGTACCCGGGGCGCGGGACCCGCGCCGACGGCCTCGGGCCGTGAGAGCCGTGCGAGCCGTGGCGCCGTGAGACCTGCCAGGTGCTGTGGCCGCCGCGAGAAAGGAGGACATGTACATGGGCCGAGCAGCCGTGTTCGACGTCGACGGGACACTGGTCGACACCAACCATCTCCATGTGACGACCTGGTGGGAGGCGTTCCGGCAGGCCGGTCACGACGTGGAGATGCACGCCATCCACCGGGCCGTGGGGCTCGCCTCGGGCGATCTGATCACCCACGTCCTGGGCGAGACCCGGGATCCGGACGAGGTGTCCGCGCTGAGCGCCGCCCACAAGACCCTGTACGGCACGTACTTCGAACGGCTGCCCGCGCTGCGGGGCGCCGGGCGGCTGTTGCGGCGTCTGGACCACGACGGCTGGAGCGTCGTTCTGGCAACCTCGGCCGGCGGTTCCGAGCTGTCCGCGCTGCGCCGGGCGATCGACGCCGACGACGCGATCACGGCCACGGCGAGCGCGGACGACGTGGACGCCGGGAAGCCCTCTCCCGAGCCGGTCGAGCACGCCCTGGACCTGGCCGGGGTGCCCGCCGAGCATGCGGTCTTCGTCGGTGACACGGTGTGGGACATGCGCGCCGGCACCCGCGCCGGGGTGCGCTGCGTGGGCGTACTGAGCGGCGGCATCCCCCGTGGCGACCTGGAGGCGGCGGGCGCCGAGGCGGTCTACCGTGACCCGGCGCATCTGCTGGCGTCCCTGGAGGAGAGTCCTCTGGCGGCGGACATGTGATCCTGCGCGTTCCCCGGACACCCGTCCCGCATGACTGTCCAGCCACCGGCGCCTCGGGCGCCCCGCACCGTATGACGTCCCCGGCCCGCGTTGTCCGTTCCGAAGCCCATGCCCTGTTCCGCGCCGCCCGCGACGCCGCGCGCGGTCCCGGTCGCGAGCGGGATCTCATCATCCAGTCGCTCAAGGCCGCGGCGGCGGCGCTGCTCGCCTGGGTGATCGCGCGGAACTGGCTGGGGGACCCGATGGCGATGATGGCGCCCTGGGTGGCCGTGGTGCTGGTGCAGGCCACGGTGTACAGCTCGCTGCTGCGGGCGTCGCAGCAGTTCGCCGCGATCTGTCTGGGCGCGTTACTGGCGTCCGGGGCGCAGGAGCTGACCGGCGACATCACCGCCGCGCTCGCCCTGTGCCTTCCGGTGCTGATGCTGCTCGGCAACTGGCCCCGCTTCGGCGACCAGGGTGTCTACGCCGCGACGACGGCCCTGTTCACGCTCACCGCGGGCCCGGTCACGGCGTCGGCGGTGACCCATCGCCTGGGCCAGGCGGCGCTGGGAGCGGTGATAGGCGTCGCCGTGAACGCTCTCGTGCTGCCGCCGATCCACCTGCGGGACATACGGGAGAACCTCGCGTCGCTGGCACACGAGACGGGCGACGTCCTGCACGCCGCCGCGGCCCACCTGCGGGACGGCGACTGGGACCCGTCCACCGCCGCCCGCTGGTCACGGACCGCGTTCGCCCTGGAGCGGCGGCTGGACGGGCTGCGCTCGGCACGGCGGTGGAGTGAGGAGAGCCTGCGGCTGACCGCGGGCTGGCTGCGCGCCCTCCACCGGGTGCCGCTCGACGTGCCGCCCGCCGACGAGGACGAGCGCTGGAGCCGGGTCACCGGGTATGTGATGGCCCTGGCCCGCACCCTGGCCGTGGCGGCCGACACCGAGCGGGAGCCGAGCCCGCCCGACGTCAGCGCGCTGGGGTCGTACGCGCGTCTGCTGGAGTTGCTCGGGGACGCGTGCCACGCGGAGGGCCGCCGCATCAGGGGCTCGGCAGGTGACGGCCCCGACGAGGGGGCGCGGGCCACGATGGAGGAACTGCGCGGCGAACTCGAGGCCCGGCTGCGTGAGCAGGCGAGCGACAGCGCCCCGCGGACCGCCGTCCTGGGCGCGCTGTTGCTCCAGGCGGAGAACGTGTGGGCCGAAACCGTACGGTAGAAGTGACCGAAACACCGCACATCGCGTGACGCAGATCACCGTGAATGCCCCCATCCCGCAGGAACACCCTCCGGTACTTTCCCGTTGAACCAGCCGTGGGTGCGGATGGGACAGTGTCCCCGGGCCTCACCATCCGCCCACAGGGACGATCGTTCGGCTGAAGCCCTGTGGAGCCTTTCGCCGAGAGGCGACCGCCGTCCGTGCCCACCACAGGCCGCCCCGACCGTGATTCCCCCGTCCGGTCGGGGCTTTCTCCTGCCCGCCGCCGCGGGCACCTGAGGCGGTTGACTTCGAGCGCTCTTCAATTCGTAGCGTGCGCCGCATGACCACTGCACAGACCTCTGCACAGCACACCATCGGATCGGGATTCGGCGCACGGAGCACCGCCGACGACGTCCTGCGGGGCATCGACCTCACCGGCAGGCTCGCGCTCGTCACGGGCGGATACTCGGGGCTCGGCCTGGAGACCACCCGGGCGTTCGCGGCGGCGGGCGCCCGGGTCCTCGTCCCCGCGCGGCGCGTCGACGTGGCCCGCGAGGCGCTGGACGGCGTCGCCGGAGCCGAGGTGGACGAACTGGACCTCGGTGACCTGGAGAGCGTGCGCGGCTTCGCCGAGCGCTTCCTGGCCTCGGGGCGCACGCTCGACATCGTCGTCAACAGCGCCGGAATCGCCGTCTGCCCCGAGACACGGGTCGGACCCGGCTGGGAGCTCCAGTTCGCGGTCAACCACCTGGGCCACTACGCCCTCGTGAACCGGCTCTGGCCGGCGATCGAACGGGGCGGCGGCCGGGTCGTCACCGTGTCGTCGTCCGGGCATCACCTGTCGGACATCCGCTGGGACGACCCGCACTTCGCGGACGGCGCGTACGACAAGTGGGAGGCGTACGGCCAGTCGAAGACCGCCAACGTCCTGTTCACCGTCCACCTGGACGCCCTCGCCCGGGAGACCGGGGTGCGGGCGTTCTCGCTGCATCCCGGTGAGATCCTCACCGAGCTGGTGCGCCATCTGACCCGCGAGGAGATGATCGAGCGCGGCTGGATCGACGCGGACGGCAGGGTGAGCGACAGCTTCAAGACCCCGCAGGAGGGCGCGGCCACCCAGGTGTGGGCCGCGACCTCGCCGCGGCTCGACGGCCTGGGCGGGCTCTACTGCGAGGACTGCGAGGTCGCCGCAGTCGCGCCTGCGGAGGGCGGGCGGGGCGGCGTACAGGCCTACGCGATCGACCCGGAGGGTGCCGCCCGCCTCTGGGCCCTGTCGGCGGACCTCACCGGGGTGGACGCGTTCGCGGCCCGGCACTGACCGGAAAGCATCCGCACCGAATACGCCCGAACGGAAAACGCCTGGCCGGAATGCGCGGCACATCGCGTGGACCTCCGTAGGGGCGGGTACTCGGGCTTCCCGCCTCGGGACGGGCGGGGTAGCCCTGTGAGAGGAGCCAGCGGTGAGCAGTGAAACCGGACGCAGGATCGTCGTCACGGGTGCCACCGGCAACGTGGGTACCAGTCTCGTACGTCTGCTCGCGGAGGACGACCGGGTCGGATCCGTACGGGGACTGGCCCGGCGGATTCCCGACTGGGAGCCCGCGAAGACGGAGTGGTCGGCGGTGGATCTGGCGGTCGAGGAGACCGGGCTGGTGGAGGAGTTCGAGGGCGCCGACGCCGTCGTGCACCTCGCCTGGGCCTTCCAGCCCACCCACGATCCGGCCCTCACCTGGCGCACCAACGTCCTCGGCAGCATCCGCGTCTTCGAGGCGGTGGCGGCCGCGAAGGTGCCCGCCCTGGTGCACGCCTCCTCGGTCGGCGCGTACTCGCCGGGCCCCAAGGACCGCTCGGTGGACGAGTCGTGGCCGACGCACGGGTGGCCGGACGCCGCGTACTGCCGGGAGAAGGCCTATCTGGAGCGGGCCCTGGACTCGTTCGAGCACCGGCACCCGTCGATCCGGGTGGTGCGGATGCGGCCCGCGTTCCTGTTCAAGCAGGAGTCCGCGAGCGAGCAGCGGCGCATCTTCGGCGGGCGGTTCCTGCCCGGACAGATCGTCCGCCCCGATCTGCTTCCCGTCCTGCCCGATGTTCCCGGGCTGCGGGTGCAGACCCTGCACACGGACGACGCGGCCGAGGCGTACCGGCTGGCGCTGCACAGCGACGTGCGCGGCGCGTTCAACCTCGCGGCCGAGCCACCCGTCGACGCCGCCGTGCTGGGCGAGATGCTCGGTGCCCGTCCGGTACGGCTGCCCCGCGCGGCCGCCCGCTCGGCCATCGCCGCGGCCTGGGGGCTGCATCTGCTGCCCGCGTCGCCCCACCTGTTCGACGCCGTGCTGCGGCTGCCCCTGATGGACTGCACGCGTGCGCGCCACGAACTGCGCTGGCGCCCCGAGCGCACGGCGGTCGAGGTTCTGCAGGAGTTCCTGGACGGCATGCGGCGCGGGGAGGGCGCGGAGACGGAGCCGATGCGGGGGCGGAAGGTGGGCTGAACGGGCCACGGGAGGGCCCGGTTCCGGGCCGTCCTCCACGGGAAGGCACCGTGCGGTGTCCTCCCGTGGAGGCGGCGTCAGTCGGTGGGTTCGTTCGGCACCGGCTGCTCCGGGTGAGTGCTTCCCGACTTCGGGGCACCGCGCCTGCCCGAGCCCGCCTCCTCCGTGTCGGGCACGTCGGTGGCGGGTGTGCCCTCGCCGTTGTGGCCATCGCCCTCGGGGGCGACGTCCCACGGGTCGTCTCCGCCGTGGGCCTGCTGGTCGGGCATGTCTCGCGGTACGGGCTCCCCGTTCTCACCGGGAGCGTCCTGACGGCGTTCGGTCACGGTGTGCTCCCTTCATCCGGCCCGGCGAGTACCTCGTGCGGAGCGGCCGAAACGGGGCGCGGCGAGTGCGCGCGGTGTCAGCCGCCGAGTTCGTCCAGAGCCGCGGTGAGCTGTGGTGCCACCGCCTCGCGCACCCAGCTGACGTGCTCCTTGTCCGCGGCGCGCGGCACCGTCTCGATGAGCATGATCAGATAGAGGTAGCTGCGGTAGAGGGCGAGGCGCTGCCGGGCGACCGACGTGAACACGGCCGGGCCTGACTCCTCCTGGTAGCCCGTCAGGAAGTCCGGATCCTGCTCGATGTCCCCGAGCAGCGCGAGCGACACGAAGTCCGCCAGCGGGTCCCCCCAGAACATGCGCTCGCCGTCGATGAGTCCGCCGATACGCGGAGCACCGTCGCGCTCCACGAGGATGTTGCCCTCCCACAGGTCGAAGTGGACGAGGCGCGGGACGGTGACCTCGTCGAGGGCGTCGTACGCGGTCTTGGCCTGTCGCGCCACCTCGTCCACGGGGCGCGGCAGCCAGGCCCGGTAGCGGCGGGCGTCG
This sequence comes from Streptomyces sp. NPDC030840, assembly GCF_055572015.1. Taxonomy (NCBI): domain Bacteria; kingdom Bacillati; phylum Actinomycetota; class Actinomycetes; order Kitasatosporales; family Streptomycetaceae; genus Streptomyces; species Streptomyces sp. NPDC030840. Next base: position 302,465 of record NZ_JBVIEE010000002.1, read on the forward strand.
GCGAGCACGGCGTCGTAGATGGCGGTGAAGGCGGTGCGCCAGTCGGGGGTGAGCGGGCCCACGGCGCCGGACGGGTAGCCGAAGCCGGGGCCGGTCACGCGGTGGAGGCGGGCCACCAGACCGCCCAGTTCCCGGCGCAGCGTCCGCTGTTCGGCTGCCTCCAGGGAGGCGAGGTGCCAGGGCGTCCCGGGGCAGGCGGTCATCAGGAGCCGGCCGTCCGCCACGACGAGCACACGGGGGGCGGGTACGCCGACGGTGGCGGCTCCGCGGTAGAACTCGGCTTCCTGGTCGAGGAGTTCGTGTTCGTAGCGCAGGATCGGCGTCTGGGGCGGCGGGGGTGTCTTCAGGATCAGCCGGCGGCCCTCGGTGAGCAGGAGTTCCTCGACGGTGTTGTAGGTGCCGCCGTCGAGTGTCCGCACCGTGACCAGGTCGTCCTCACCGATCCCGGCCGCGGCCAGGATCCGCCGTGCCCGCTTCCCCGCGTCCGTCACCGTGCGTCTCCCTCTCGTCCGTGTCCGCCGGGCCGACCACACTCTGGCAGGTCGGCCCGGCGGACACATCCCGTTTATCCGGCCGAGTACACGTCCTCCACGTAACGCCCCTCGGCGACGAGGGAGTCCAGCCACGCGTGTGAGTCCCCGCCGGATCGCTCCCCGTGCAGGGAGAGGAACGCCGCGCGCACGCCCGGTGCCATGCGGGAGCCGTCGCCGCAGACGTACACCCGTGCCCCGGCTTCCAGCAGGTCCCACACCTCGTCGGCCTCGGCGGTGATCCGGTGCTGGACGTAGGCGGCACCGTCGACGGGAGCCGCGCTGAAGGCGGGGCGCAGCAGGACCGCGCCCGCGGCCTCGGCGGCACGGAGCTCGTCGGCGTGGAGGTAGTCGGCGTCGGGGGCGTCGCAGCCGAAGTAGCAGACGGCGGGGGCGAGCCGCGTCCCGGAGGCGAGCCGCGCGACCCGGTCGGCGATCGCTCCCCGGAACGGGGCGAGCCCCGTACCGGCCGCGACCATGATGACCGGCGCGGGGTCGTCGTGGACGATGCGGAAGGCCTCGCGGCAGGGCTGGATCCGGGCGAGCACCGTCTCGCCGGGCTTGACCGAGTGCAGGTAGCCGGAGCCGACACCGGTGTAGGTGCCGTTGCCCATGGGGGTCCCCCCGCTCGAGCGCAGCCGAGAGTGGGGGAGGGCCGGCGCCTGAAGCAGCGAGACCATCAGGTCGACGTGACCGGGGTCGGCGGCGGGCGACGAGGACACCGAGTAGTGGCGCGGGCGCAGCGGCGTGAGGAGGGCGAGGAGGTCCGGCCAGTGAAGTGCGCCGCGCAGGGCGGGGTACGCCTCGACGATCTCGACCAGGGTGCGCGGGTCGTCCGCACCGGACGCGAGGGAGTCGAGGGCGGCGCGCTCCGGCGGGCACGGGTTGGCGGCCGCGAGGGCGGACAGCTGGGCGGCGGTCGGGCGCTCCTGAAGCTCCACGTGGTGCGTGAGGAGCCGGCGCGCGGTCAGCGGCCGGTCCACGGCGATGCCGTCGCGCCGCCGGGACCGGATGTCGAGGACCTCGTCCAGGTCGAGGCCCAGCGCGGTGGCGGTCCGCTCGACGAGGGCGGGGTCGTTCACCGGCAGGACGGTCAGGTGGTCGCCAGTGCGGTAGGTGGTGCCGTCCGGGAGGGCGAGCCGGACCAGCCGCTTGGCGCGCGGGTGGCCGGGCGCGGTCAGGTCGTACGCCTCCGTGACGGTCATGGGGACGAGGTCGTGCCGCGAGGCGATGGCGTCGAGGGGTCCGCCGCTGATCGTGCGGACCTCGTAGGCGGCCGTGGGCTCGTCGGTGGGCGTGGTGGCGTCGGGGTCGCCGTACCGCTCCAGCAGGGCGGTGCGCAGGCCGGCCGTGAAGGCGCGCACCGTGCCGCCCAGGTCGCCGGAGGCGTCGGCGGCGGCACGGTCCGTCAGGCGGGTGCCGCCGAGTTCCGCGAGGCGTTCGTCGAAGCGGGTGGGGACGTGCTGGTAGGTGGCGGCCCAGTTGCGGTCGCCGACGCCGAGCACGGCGTACGTGCCGTCGAAGGCCGCCGTGTCGCTGTCGAGCCAGGCGGCGAAGGCGGTGGCGTCGTCCGTGGGGCGGCCGTTGTAGGAGGCGGCCGTGATGATCACGGGCCGGTCGGCGGGCAGTCCGCCGGCGTACGCGTCCAGGGGCGCGACCTCGGTCTCGGCGCCGAGCGCGGCGGCCTCGTCGGCGAGGGAGGCGGCGAACTCCCGGCAGGTGCCGTAGTTGCTGCCGTGCAGGAAGAGGGCGCGGGTGCCGGGGCGGACACGGGCCGGGAGAGCGCCTTCCGTGGCGTCCGCGTCCGGCCGTGCCATCGCGGCCGTGCCCGGCAGGGGCGCGTGCGACCGGTCGGCGGTGGTGCGCGGGGAGAGCGTCAGGGTGAACCCGTCGGGCTTGAGGGTGAGGGTCTCCTTGATGCTGAGCTCGTAGCCGGCGTGGTCGTGCAGCCGGTAGCGGTGGACGAGCAGCGCGAGCAGCATGGTCGCCTCGTGCAGCGCGAACTGCCGCCCGATGCAGGCGCGTTCACCGGTGCCGAACGGCTTGAACGCGTGTGCCGAGCGGGCCGCCTCCGCCTCGGGTGTGAAACGGGAGGGGTCGAACAGCTCCGGGTTGTCGCCCCACACCGGCTCGCGGTGCAGCATCGGTGCCACGACCAGGGCCGCCTCGCCGGCGCGCAGGGGGATACGGCCACCGAGGAGGGTGTCCTCCCGGGCCTCCCGGCTGAACGCGGCGGCGGTGGGCCACAGCCGCAGCGCCTCGTTGAGGACCTGCCGGGTGTAGCTGAGCTGCCCGATGTCGTCGAACGTCGGGTCGGGGCCGGGGTCGTCGCCCCACAGGGCGTCCACCTCCCGCCGCACGAGCTGGAGGACCGCCGGGTGCTTGGCCAGGTAGTACAGGGCGAAGGACATCGCGCCGGACGTCGTCTCGTGGCCGGCGATGAGGAAGGTGATGACCTGGTTGCGGATGTTGGCGGTGTCGAGCGTGGTGCCGTCGGCGGGATGCACCGCGGAGAGCATCAGCCCGAGCAGGTCCCCGGTGTCGCTCTGCCCCGTGTCCGCCTTGCCTGTGTCCACGCGGGCGGCGATCACGTCGTCCACGACCTGGGCGAGGTAGTCGGCGTCGGCCCGGAAGGCGGCGTCGGCCGCCGCGTAGTCGCCGCCCGGCACCCGGCTCAGCCGGTTCATGCTCCACTCCAGGCAGCGGACCATGGCCTCCACGAACGGGTGCGGCCGGTCCCGCTCGAAGGAGCCGAAGTCGTAGGCGAACCCGGCGAGCCCGATCGTGTCGAGCGTCATCCGGGTCATGTCGTCCGGCACGTCGACGGGCTGCCCGTCACGGGCGGCCCGGTCCCAGGCGTCGATCAGCCTGCGCGCCACCCGCAGCATGACGGGGTGGTACGTCCGCATCGAGCCCAGCGCGAACGCGGGCATCAGGATGTCATGCGCCTTGGCCCAGTTCGGCTCGTCGTTGTAGGCGGTGAAGAGCCCGTCGGCGGCGAACTCCCGGACGTTGTGCAGCGCGGGCCCGATCGCCTTGGCGAACCGCTGCTCGTCGGCCAGTTCGGTGACCAGGTCCAGGTCGCTGACGAACAGCGTGTCCCGCCCGTGCAGCCGGCGGACGAGCACCGGCCCGTGCCGGCGCATGAGGTCCATGATCTGCTGGAGCGGGGTGCTGCCGGGGCCGGTGGCGGAGATGTCCACGACGGGGACGCCGGGCATCGGGCCGGCGTCCCGGGAGTGCGGCACGGTGGGGGACATGGCGCGACAACTGCCTTTCGCGGTGCGGGATCACTGCGATCCACTGTGCGTGCCGGGGGCCGCTCGCCCGGACCACTGGACTGCATGATTGTGTAGTGGGCGAAGGGCGAACGGCACTTGCCCCGGCCTGCCGGACATGGCAGGCGCGGCCAGGCGGGCGACGGATCGGGGGTGCGAGGTGGACCCGCTCCGGCTGGACGGCGTCGTGTGGCGCAACCGGGCCATGCGGCTCTTCGACCGCATCCCGATGCCGGTCGCGGTGTGCGACGTGTACGGCTTCGTCATGATCGCCAATCCCGCTATGGCGGCCGAGTGGGGTACGACGCCGGGGAGTCTGCGTGGCCGTGAGGTGCTGGAGCTGTTCCGGCCGCAGGAGGCCGCCCAGGTCGAGCGGATCGCCCAGGCGCTGAGGCTGGGCCACCGCTCGCGCTACCCGGTGTCCGTGCGGTGGGACGCGGCCGACGGTGCCCGCCGGCAGGGCGAGCTGACCGCCGACCCGGTCAGCGACGGGCCCGACGGCACGACGACCCTGCTGGTCCTGGTGCGCGTACTGAGCGCCGAGGCGGACCCTGCCGGGACCCCGTCCTCCCCTCCCCCGGTGAGCCCGTCCGAGGCCCGCATCCTGGAGCTCGTCGCCGGCGGCGCCACGACCGCCCGGGTGGCCCGTGAGACGTCCCTGACCGTGGACGGCGTCAACTACCACCTCCGGCGCCTGTCCACCCGCCTGGGCGCGGCCAACCGTACGGAACTCGTCGCGCGCGCCTACGCGCTGGGGGTGCTGGCGCCCGGGGAGTGGCCGCCGAGGGTTTCTCCGGGGTGAGTGGCTGGCTGCGGGTCAGGTGTGGCTGGTAGCGCAGTTCCCCGCGCCCCCTACGGGGCGTGGCCCCGCGCCCTCCCGCGAAAACCCGCCCGCCGGAACGCAACACGCCCTCGCGGAACCCCACCCCGAAATCCATTGGTTTTACTGGGATCTGCCTACATAACATGGGCCACAACCTAGTACCCCTAGGTTTCCGCACTCGCCCACCGACCCAGGAGGCCCCATGAGGCCACTCACCGAGAACGACATCCGCAAGTCCTTCGTCAACTGCACCAAGGGAGAGGCGAAGCGCCTCGCGATACCCCGTGACCTCGACCAACGCCCCTGGGACGACCTGGACTTCCTGGGCTGGCGTGACCCGGGGGCCCCCGACCGGAGCTACCTCGTCACCGAACACGCCGGCACCCCGGTGGGCGTCGCACTGCGCTTCCCGAACGTTCGCCGCGGCCTCCTCCACCGAAGCCTGTGCTCGGTCTGCCTGACCACGCACCCGGGCAACGGCGTCTCCCTGATGACGGCACGCAAGGCGGGCGCGGCCGGCCGCGAGGGCAACTCGGTCGGCGTGTACATGTGCTCCGACCTCGCCTGCTCCCTCTACGTACGCGGCAAGAAGACCCCGGACTCCGGGGGCCGTTTCGAGGAGACCCTCACCCAGGAGGAACAGATCGCCCGGACGGTGGGCAACCTGTCCTCATTCCTGCGGAAGTTGTACGAGTGATCCGGCCCCGGCGGCTCTCATCCCCTGGTCCGCGACCTCGCGCCCGGTGAGGACGGCCTACGCTCCCGTGGCGGACGGTCGACGTCCGTGGAGAAACGTTCCGGGCAGCGGTCGAGGGGGAACAGCCCAAGGATGCGAGACGTACGTGACGTGTGGGCCGTGATCGGTACACAGGTGGAGAAGTGGCGCCAGGACCCCGTGGTCGTGCAGTCGGTGCGGGCGGCGGCCGCCGCCACGCTGGCGTACGTGGTCGCGCTGCAGTTCAGCCCTGAGGCGGCGCCCCTGACCGCCCCGCTGACCGCGCTCCTCGTCGTCCAGGTCACCCTCTATGCCACGCTCACCGCGGGCATCCGCCGTGTGAACGCGGTGGTGGCCGGCGTCGTCATCGCCATCTCGTTCAGCGTCCTGGTGGGGCTCACCTGGTGGAGTCTCGCGCTGATCATCCTCGCCTCGCTCGCGGTCGGGCATCTCGTGCGGGTCAGCGAGTTCGTACCCGAGGTGGCGATCAGCGCCATGCTCGTGCTCGGCGTCACGCGCGTCGGGGACACGGCGTGGGCGCGCGTGCTGGAGACGCTGATCGGAGCCGTCGTGGGGCTCGCCTTCAACTTCCTGCTCGCTCCCCCGGTGTGGGTGGAGGCGGCTGGTGAGTCCATCGAGGACATGGCACGCCGGATGCGGCAGTTGATGCTGCGGGTCGGCGAGGAGGCGGCCGGCCGGACCGCCGCCGAGGAGGCCGCCGCTCAACTGCACGAGGCCCGGGAGCTCGACCACGACATCGTCGAGGTGGACGCGGCCCTCAAGCAGGCCGAGGACAGCCTGAGGCTGAACCCGCGCGTACGGGAGGGGCTGCTGCACCGGGTCGTACTGCGTACCGGCCTCGACACGCTGGAGATCTGCACGGTCGTCCTGCGGGTCATCGCCCGCACCCTCACCGACCTCGCCCGGGAGCGGGAGCCCGAGCCCCTGTTCGAGCCCCAGACGGGAGCGGTCCTGGAGCAGCTGCTCGCCGAGATCGCGGACGCGGTCGTCAGCTTCGCAGTGCTGGTCACCACCGACGTCAGCCGCAACGCCGAGTCCGCCGAGGCCCGGCTCGCCGCCGAGTTGGCCACGGCGTCGGCCACCCGCGACAAGCTGGCCCAGCTGCTGCTCGACGACGTACAGCGGGACGCCCGCCAGTGGCAGCTGCGCGGCGCCGTCCTCACCGAGGTCAACCGCATCCTGGACGAGCTCGACACCGAGCACCGCTCCCGCCGCCTGCTGGAGGAACTGGACCGCTGCACCCGCGAGGAGCGCGAGCGCAGCCCCCGACTCACCCGCGTACGCGACGGCGTGCGCCGCACCCGCAAGTCCCTGCGGAACCGGAACCGGCCCGCCCTCATCCGGCGTTCCAAGTGAGGGGCGGCGTACAGAGCGCCGACGCGAGAACGGCACGAAGCGAGGGGGGCGTACGGGATGGCCGAGGGAACCGTGCGGATCGACGGGACCACACTGCGTCTGCCGGGAGGCGTCCAGGTGCGGTTCAAGCGGACCCTGCGTCTGCCCGAGACGGGGACGCACCAGCTGCCGCCCGGGCTCGGCGACTTCCCGGTGCGCCGCGTCGAGGACTACCCGCGGACGGCGCCGGAGCGGATGCGGGCCCGTGGCGGCGTCATGCTGCCGGTGTACCTGCGCGAGGCCATGTGGCTGCACTTCGGGGGTACGACGGAGCCGGCCGCGCTCCAGGTGGGCGTGGGCAAGGTGTGCGCGGTCTCCGGCAAGCCGTGGAGCAGCCGGCTGAGCCGTGACCCGCAGAACTACGTGGTGCTGCCACGGCAACCGTGGCTGGACGGCATCAACTCCGGGAAGGGCACGGTCCGCCAGTTCGTGGCCGTCCCGCTGGGCCTGGGCGCCACGGTCGAGGGCCAGGTCAGCGGCGAGGAGGTGTGGGGCGGCGTACAGCTTCAGTCGTTCCCGCTGCACGGCGAGCGGCTGGCCGAGTGGCGGGAGGAGCAGCGGCGGCGGGCCTCGGAGGAGCATCCCGTCACGCGGTCCGTGCAGACGGCCGGGGGCTACGGCGCCGCGTTGCCCCTGGCGGCTCCGCCCGCGCCGGGCGCCGCACCGCGCGCCGTGCGGGCCGGTGCTCCCGCCGGTCCGCCCCGCGCTCCCGCCGCGATGGGTCTCGGCGTCGGCGGCTCGATGCGCCAGGAGGTCTACCGGGACACCTGGCCGCGCGGCAGCTGGGCCGAGGAGCCCGCGGGGCGCGTCTTCGTGCACCTCGTCACCCCGCCGGAGTGGCGCCGGATCACCGGCGAGACGCCCCCGCCGTCGCCCGTGGACCGCGCGGCCTACACCCGGGCCGGGCTGCCCTGGTTCGACTACTACGACCAGGACGCCCACGACCTGGCGCCCACGGACACCCTCGGCGAGGTGAAGCCGGTCGGCGACTGGCTCGGCGACGACCACGAGCCCTGGCAGCAGCCCTCGCCGCACCAGGTGAAGCCGCTGGGGGACGCTCCGGGTGAGCCGGTCGAGGACGGCGACTGGTAGACCGGGCCCGGGGGCGGTGGGTGCCCGCGCGTGGCGCGCGCCCACCGCCCTGTTTTGCGCTGCGGCGGCCTCGCGGGTGAAGGTGGATCACTGACGGACGACGACCGACTGACCGAGGTGCGGCTAGTGACGAGTGGACCGGCGCGGTACCGACACGACTGGACCAGGCGCCGTTTCATGACGGCACTCACGGCGTCGGCGGTCCCGGCGTCGCTGGCGGGATGCTCGGAGTCCACCACGACGGCCGACCCGGAACCACCGGCCACACCGAGCACCTCCGCCGCCGCGTCCCCTTCCACTTCCTCCCGGACCACCTCTCCCTCCCCCCGCCCGACCGGCCCCCACCCGCTCTACATCGGTACGTACACCTCGGTCGACGGCGGCGGCGACGGTATCCGCGTGGCGACGTACGACGCGGAGTCCGGCAGGGTCGAGGGCGGCGAGACCATCACCGGTGTCGCCGACCCGTCGTACCTCGCGCCGCATCCGGACGGCGGCACCCTGTACGCCGTCAACGAGCGGACCAAGGGCACGGTGACCGCCGTACGCCTCTCCGACCAGCGCGTCCTGGGCGCGCGGAGCACCGGTGGCGCGGCGCCCTGTCATCTGTCGGTGCACCCGGGCGGGCGGTGGCTGCTGAGCGCCGACTACGGCTCGGGCAGCGTGGCCGTGCACCCCATCGACTCCTCGGGCGCGCTCGGCGAGCGCACGGACCGCGTCGTACACGACAGTCCGCAGCCCGGACCGGGACAGGATGGCCCGCACGCGCACCAGATCGTCACCAGCCCCGACGGCGGTCATGTCCTCGCCGTGGACCTGGGCACGGACACCGTGTACACGTACCGGCTGGACGAGTCGAAGGGCTCGCTCACGGAGGTCGGGCGGGCGCGGACGCGGGCGGGAGCCGGGCCCCGGCATCTGACGTTCCATCCCGGGGGCCGTTACGCCTACCTCGCCAACGAGGTCGACAACACGGTCGTGGTGTGCGCCTACGACCCGGGCAGCGGCAGGCTGACGCCGGGTGACCCGCAGTCCACCGGGACGGGTTCCGGCACGAACTATCCCGCGCAGCTCCTGGTGACGGCGGACGGGTCGTACGCCTATCTCGCCAACCGCGGCCACGACAGCCTGACGCGCTACGCGGTCGAGGCGGGCGGGGCGCGGCTGAAGCTGCTGGACACGGTTCCGGTGGGCGGGGACTTCCCGCGTCAGATCGCGTTCTCCCCCGACGGGACGCTGCTGTTCGCCTCGCTCCAGAAGTCGAATGCGGTCAGTGTGTTCCACGTGGACCGCGAGAGCGGTGAACTGCGGCGCGCGGGCGCGCCGTTCGCGTCACCCGTCGCCGTCTGTGCGCTGCCGCTGTAGGGCGCGCGGGCGGCGGGCGGCGCCGGCCTGGGCGAGCAGGATGTGCATGCGCTCGGTGAGCTGCGCCAGGTCGTCGGCGGGCTTGTGGAACGTCAGGCGCACATCCCCGTGGCCGCGCGTCCGCTCGATGCGCAGGGTGAGCCCGTGCCGGTCCACGGCGAGCGGCTGGACGCGGACGGCGCCCTGCAGGCTGTCGGAGTCGACGAGGCGCGTGAGCCGCTCGACCGCGTCGGGGTGGGCGTCGGCGAGGTGGGTGAGCAGCTGGAACTCGGCCGTCGCGAGCGGGTCGGGCGCGGCGGCGGCGTACTCGTCGAGATCGACGACGACCGCGCCGGACGGCTGGCGCAGCACGACCCGGGTGGGCCGGAAGGCCAGTTGCCCGTCGTCGGAGGCGAACCAGCCGGCCATCCAGAGCCGGGCGCGGATACGGCCCCGCACGGCGACGGGCGCCACGTCGGCGAACTCCAGCACGGCGGACGGCTCGCCGCGCGGCGCGCAGATCGCGGCCGTGACGAGCGTGCTGTCCTCGGGCACCTGCAGCAGCACACGGCCGTCGTCGGCCACGGTGTGCGCTCCGACGAACTCCTCCCTGCCGCCCTCCGCGGTCACCGCGCAGGACCACGCCGCGGCGAGCACCGAACGGGCGCGCTCGGCCGCGGCGGGCGCGGCCGTCCAGGTGTGACGGTCAGCCATCCGAACCTCCCTTAGGTAAGCCTTGCCTAACCTATCGAAGATCCGGGGGTACGCCAACCCTGGCGCCCCGCTGGGTCGAGCTGGGGCGCCTGTCCGCCGTTGGTGAATTCATCGAGGGCGACTGCCGGGCGCCGTCGGCTGGTCGCGCCCACGCGGCGGAGCCGCATGCCGACACCACCCCGCGCCCTTTACGGGCGCGCGATGGCGCCCAACAGCGCGCGGGCGCACAGGTCGCGTACCTGATCGCGGGACAGCTCCGCGCCGCCCACCCACTCCAGGCAGACGGCCCTGGTGAAGGCCAGCCAGCCCCGCACCGCGATCCCCAGCTCCGGCCGGTCCTCGACGGTCCAGCCGAACTCGGCGTCCGCGGCGATGGCGGCCAGGATCCGCCGCTCCATCTCCGCCATCGCCCGCCGGTACGTCTTCCGCACGGCCGGGTCACCGGCCGCGGCGGCGCGGTGGAAGGCGCGGTAGCCGTGCCCGTGCACCTCCACGTACTCCAGGTACGCGTCGAGCCCCGCGCCCAGCTGCTCACGCGCCGGGACCCCCGGGACCGGGGCCGTCATCCGCAGCATCTGCTCGCTCTCGCGCTCCATGACGGCCGCGAAGAAGTCCCGCTTGGTCGGGAAGTAGTGGTACAGCAGCCCGCGCGACACCCCGGCGATCTCGGCGACCTGTTCGATCCACACGTCGTCGTACGGACTCTCCGAGAAGAGCCGCGCCCCGACCGCCAGAAGCTGCTCCCTGCGCTCCTCGGTGCTGAGCCGGCGGCGCGTGCGCCCTGACTGCTGACCGGTCATGCCGTCACTTTACTTGACACGGGTTCAACAACAGGTCGAGGCTGGGGCCACTATTGAATCCACGTACAACAGATGCGCCGCGATGCGGGTGCAAGGGTTACGGGTGCAGGGGGTTGGCGTCATGGCGGAGACGACTCGGGTGCCGGAGGCCACGGTCGCGAAGGGGTTCCGCGGGGCGGAGCTGGGCTGGCCGGAGCTGCACCGCATCCCCCATCCGCCGCACCGGATCCCGGTCCTCGGTGACGCGCTGGGCGCGCGGCTCCGGTCGCCCGTACAGGACTCGATGCGGATCGGCCGTGAACTCGGACCGATCTTCCGGCGCAAGGGGTTCGGCAAGGAGATCGTCTTCGTGGGGGGCGCCGACCTCGCCGCCGAGCTGGCCGACGAGTCGCGGTTCGCCAAACACGTGGGCCTCGGCGTCGCCAATCTGCGGCCGATCGCCGGGGACGGACTGTTCACCGCGTACAACGACGAACCCAACTGGCAGCTCGCGCACGACGTCCTGGCCCCGGGCTTCAGCCGGGAGGCCATGGAGGGCTACCACCCGATGATGCTCGACGTGGCCGGGCGGCTGATGGACCGCTGGGACCGGGAGCGGGCGGCGGGCCGGGCCGTGGACGTGCCCGGCGACATGACCAAGCTGACGCTGGAGACGATCGCCCGCACCGGCTTCGGCCACGACTTCGGCTCCTTCGAGCGCACCCGTCCGCACCCCTTCATCACCGCGATGGTGGGCACCCTGACGTTCGCGCAGCGCCGCAACCAGGTGCCGGAGCCGCTGGCCCCGCTGCTGCTGCGCCGCGCGGCCCGGCGCAACGAGGCGGACATGGCGTTCCTGAACCGCACGGTGGACGAGGTGGTCGAGGCGCGGCGCGGCTCCGGAAAGCGCCACGGCGGCGACGGTGACCTGCTCGACCGCATGCTGCAGACAGCGCACCCGGAAACCGGCGAGCGGCTGTCCCCTCAGAACGTCCGCCGCCAGGTCATCACCTTCCTGGTCGCGGGCCACGAGACCACGTCGGGCGCCCTGTCCTTCGCCCTGCACTACCTGTCCCAGCACCCCGACGTGGCCGCCCGCGCCCGCGCCGAGGTGGACCGCGTCTGGGGAGACACTCCCCGGCCCGGCTACGAACAGGTGGCCCGGCTGCGGTACGTCCGGCGGGTCCTCGACGAGTCGCTGCGACTGTGGCCGACCGCGCCCGCCTTCGCCCGCGAGGCGCTGGACGAGACCGTGCTCGGCGGTGTGCATCCGATGCGGCGGGGAGCGTGGGCGCTGGTGCTGACGGTGATGCTGCACCGGGACCCGGCCGTGTGGGGCGCCGACGCCGAGCAGTTCGACCCGGACCGCTTCGACGCCAAAGCCGTCCGGGCCCGCCCCGCGCACACGTTCAAGCCGTTCGGCACGGGGGCGCGTGCCTGCATAGGCCGTCAGTTCGCCCTCCACGAGGCGACGCTGGTGCTGGGCCTGCTGCTGCGCCGCTACGCGCTGCGGCCGGACCCCGCGTACCGGCTGCGAGTGGCCGAGCGCCTGACGCTGATGCCGGAGGGGCTGACGCTGCACCTGGACCAGCGCGAGCGAACGGCCGCCTCGGCGGATCCCGAGGCGCACACGGCGGACGCTCCGTCAGCTGCCCGCTGTCCAGTGACCGGGGCGGCTGACTGAACCCGGCAGTCTCGTACCGCCGCTCCCCCGGGCCGAGTTCAGCTGCGGCTGGGTGAGGAAGAAGGCACCGGTCAGGTCGGCGTCGGTGAGGTCGGCGTCGCGCAGGTCGGCGCCGATCAGGTCCGCGCCCCGCAGGTCGGCGCCCGTCAGGTCGGCGGCGATGAGGTACGCGCCACGGAGGCTGGCCTTTCGCAGGTCGGCACCGTTGAGGCGGGCACCGGCCAGATCGGCGCCCCGGCGTTCCTTGCGGCGCCCCGCGCCCGCCCGCGTCAGCTCGCTCGCCCGCAGCAGCAGGACGTTGACGCGCTGCCGGTGCGCGGGCACGTCCAGCCCCGCCAGTTCGTCCGCGGTGCGGAGGGTGAGCCGTTCGGTCTCGGCGAGCAGAGCACGCAGGTCAGCGTGGACCGGACGGGCAGCGGGCAGGGTCAGGGCCTCGGTCAGGTACCAGAGCAGTTCGTGGAGTTGGCGGACGACGGGGAACACGTCGAACATCCGCCGGGCCTCCGCACGCGGCTCCGCCCGCCAGTCCCGCCCGGCGAAGGTGACCTGGGAGACCTTCTGCCCGGCCCCGAAGCAGTCGTAGACCGTACAGCCGGTGAAGCCCCTCTGCCGCAGCTCGCTGTGGATGCCGCAGCGGAAGTCGTCCCGCAGGTTGCCGCACGGCACGCCGGCCGCCTTGTCGGCCGCGAAGTCCGCCGAGGCGGCGAAGGGCAGGGCCACACAGCACAGCCCGAAGCACCGGGAGCAGTCGGCCCGCAGCTCCGGCGGATGGCCGGCGGTGTTCTGTCGCATGCGGTTCAGCCTAACGACGGCGCGGTCTCACCCGTTCAACTCCCTTGCGGGGAACGAACTCACCGATGAGTTTCCGGCACCGGAGAAGTCCCTGATACAGCCGAAAACAAACTCCGCTACCACTGGAGGCAGGCGCTGAGGAAGCGCCCTTGAAGGGGGAGGAACATCATGTGCACCCACTCGCCCGTGTGCCCCACCGCCGACAGCCCCGACCACCACGCCGCCGTGATCGTCTCCGCCCACCCGGAGCAGGGCTGGAGCCTGCTCTGCAACGGCACCATCGCCTTCGACGACACCGGTGAACTCCTGCCGGACGGCCGGATCGTGCACCCGAGGCGGACCTTCGACCGCGCCCTGGCCGCCGCCTGACCTACAGGCGACGTGGCAGATGTGATCGAATCCCTGAACGTACGCCCGAGCCGGGTTAGCCTCGTCTTCCACGGGGGCGACGAACAAGCGTACGCCGAACATCACTTCGGGGGATTCATTGTCGGAGCAGCGACCGGTGCCGCCGGACTTATCGACGACCGAGGCCGCCGCGTTACGGGAGGCCGGTGCGGCACCGCTGCGGCCCAGCGACCCGGACCGCGTCGGTCCCTATCTGCCGCTCGGGCTGCTCGGCAGCGGCGGGATGGGGCGGGTCTACCTGGCGCGTGCCGTGGACAACAGTCCCGGTCTGGTCGCGGTGAAGGTGATCAGGCCGGAGTATTCGGAGGATGCCCGGTTCCGGCGCCGGTTCGAACGTGAGGCCCTGGTCCACGCCCGGGTCCGTACGCCGCACACACCCCAGCTGTGCGGCACGGGCTTCCGGGAGGAACTGCTGTGGATGGCCACCGAGTACATCCCCGGACTCGATCTGGCCGACGTCGTACGTGCGGACGGCGGCCTTGGCGCTGCCGCTGTCTGGCGGCTGGTGGCGGAGCTGGGACAGGCACTCGCCGACCTCGCCGCCGCGGAGATCGTGCACCGGGACCTGAAGCCGTCCAACGTGCTGCTGTCCGTCCGCGGCGCGCACGTGATCGACTTCGGAATCTCCAAGGCCGTGGACGCCAGCGCGATCACCGGCACGGGCAACCGGGTCGGAACGCCGGCCTACATGTCTCCGGAGCACCTGAGGTCGGGCCGGTCCGACACGGCGTCGGACGTGTTCTCGCTGGCCGGGACACTGGTCTACGCGGCGACGGGGCACGCGCCCTTCGGTGACGGCACGGGCGTGGACGTGATGCACCGGGTGGCCTTCGAGGAGCCCGATCCGGAGCTGATCGGTGAGGTCACCGCGGCGGACGCGGCGCTCGGTTCCCTGCTGTCGGCCTGTCTCGCCAAGGATCCCGAGCGGCGGCCCACCCCGGGGGACCTGGTCGACGCGGCCGGGACGCACGCCGGGAGCTCCGCCTGGCCCGAGCCGCTGGGCCGCAAGGTCCTGACCCGGCAGCAGGCGTACGAGACACTGCAGCGCTTCTCCGCCGAACGCACGGCGCGCTTCCGGCCCCGGGACGACCGCGCGAAGGCGGTGCCGCCGGTCCCCGCAGAGGCGGTGGCCCGGCCCGCTCCCCACAGTTCCGGATCCCCGGCCGAGGCGGCAGACCGATCCGCGGACGCGCCGCCCGAAGGGCTGGACCCGGCGGGAGCGCGCGCCTGGGCACGGAAGAGGCCGGTACTGGCCGTCGCCGCGGGCGTCATGCTCTGCGCGGTGGCCGCGGGCGTCTTCGTGCTGACCCGTCAGGACGCCCCCGCGAGCGCCTCCGCCCCGAGGGCCGGCGCTACCACCACCCGTTCCACCGCGCCCGGCGACGTCACCGTCTCGCAGGAGCACGTGACCCCGGACGGGACGTCCGCCCCGGCCTCCGCCGGCAAGGGGACCGGCGGATCCGCCGACGCCACCGACGTCCGCGACGCCTCGCGGCGGCCCGAGTCCTCCGGCTCCGCCGGCGGCGGCGGAGCCGACGGGCGGGACGATCCCCCGGGCACCGGGTCCGGCCCGGCCGGTGCCACCCCCTCCGGCTCGTCGACGGGAAGCCCGGACCGGCCCGGGACCCCGCCCTGGATCTCCGAGTGCACGTATTACTCCGGCAAGGGACTGACCCGCCGGGGCAACAACGGCAAACGCGTGCTGCAGGTGCAGTGCATGCTGGTCAACCGGGGTTACGGCGTGGGCGACGAGCAGTCGGACGCCGAGTTCGGCTCCGGAACGGAGTCCGCGGTGCGCGACTTCCAGAGCGTCAAGGGGCTGGACCCCGACGGCGTGGTGGACCGGTCGACCTGGACCGCGCTGCGCAGTACGGAGTAGGCGGGCCGGAGCCGTGGCCCCTGCGCCGTGACCGGCCCCGCCACGGCGGGCCCCGTCGGCGGCCTCGTCCTGCGGGACGCGAACCGACTGCCGACGGGGCCCGCCGGAGACAGGGGCCCGGAAGGGCCTTGTCCCCTACCGCTCCGCCGTCTTCTCCTCCAGACCCCCGAGATCGAGCCGCGCCAGCCGCTCGGGGTCCGACAGGATGTACATCCCGGTGATCTTCCCCTCCACCACCGTGATCCCCGTGACCGAGAAGGGCTTGCCGTCGACGAGCGTGAGCAGGCCCACCGATCCGTTGACGAGCACCGGACGCGCGTACCGCGCGTACTGCCGGAACATGAAGGCGCCCTCGGCCACCGACTGCCTGCCCCGCACCACCTTGGACGCGGCCACACCCACCGCCAGGGCCCCGGCGTCGGCGCGCAGCACCACCTCGGGGTCGAGCACCGACAGCAGCGCCTCGAAGTCGCCGCCACGCGAGGCGGCGAGGAAGGCGTCGACCGCCTGCCTCTGCCGTGTCGGATCGGGGTCCGTGGCGGGCTCGGAACCCTGCACGCGGCGCCGGGCCCGGCTGGCGAGCTGCCGGGTCGCGGCCGTGGAGCGGTCCACGATCGGCGCGATGTCGTCGAAAGGCACCGCGAACATGTCGTGCAGGACGAACGCGAGCCGCTCGGCGGGCTCCAGCGTCTCCAGCACCACCAGCAGGGCGAGCCCGACGGCGTCGGCCCGCAGCACCTCCTGCTCGGGGTCCACGCGGTCCAGCGGGCCGACCACCGGATCGGGTACGAACGTCTCGTACGCGTCCATGGACTCCTCGCGCCGGGTGCGGCGCGAGCGCAGCACGTCCAGGCACACCCGGCCGGTCACGGTCGTCAGCCAGCCCCCGAGGTTGTGCACCTCGCTCGTGTCGGAGCGGCTGAGACGCAGCCACGCCTCCTGCACGGCGTCCTCGGCCTCGCTGAGCGAGCCGAGCATCCGGTAGGCCACTGCCCGCAGATGGCCCCGGTGCTCCTCGAACCGCTCGGCCAGCAGTTCGTGTTCCCCCGTCATCTCCCCGTCTCCCTATCGGCTGAACAGCTCGAACGTGACCGCCGGCTTCCCGCCGAAGCGCTCCCCCATGCTCTGCGCGAACCCTGTGAGGAACCCCCGGACGTATGTCTCGGGGTCCTCGTCGGTCAACGCCTCTATGTATGTGCGGTGTTCCAGCAGCGAGCGCACCGCGCGCTCCAGGCCCGGCGTCGCGTCCACCGCGTGGGTGGGCACGGCGGAACCGGCGACCGCGACCCAGCGGACGCCGCTCCAGGGTTCAAGGCCCTGCTCGGTCAGCTCGGGGAAGATCCACCGGTTTCCGGCGTCCGCGGCCGCGTCGAGGGTTGCGCGGCCGACGGCGACGTGGTCCGGGGTGTTCCAGGCGACACCGCCCCAGGTGTCCCGGTGATTGAGCGTGATCACCAGCTCGGGCCGGTGCCGGCGGATCGCGGCGGCGATGTCCCGGCGCAGCGCGGGGCCGTACTCGATGACGCCGTCCCTGTGGTCGAGGAACTCCACCACGGACACCCCGACGACGGCGGCACTGGCCCGCTGTTCCCGTTCCCGCAGCGGAGCGCACGCGGCGGGCTCCAGCGTGTCGATGCCCGCCTCCCCGCGGGTCGCCAGGACGTACGCCACCTCCTTGCCCGCGTCGGTCCACGCGGCGATCGCCGCCGAGCATCCGTACTCGAGGTCGTCCGGGTGGGCGACGACGGCGAGGGCGCGCTGCCAGTCGTCGGGCATGGGGGTGAGCTGGTCGGCCGGCGGCTCGGTCATGCGGTCACCCTAGTCCGCGCCACTGACATCGCCCGGGACGCCATCGCGTCACACCTCGTCCCGCGTCAGCGCCAGCAGCCGGTCCAGGACGCGGGGCCCGGAGGCCCGTACGCCGTCGTGCTCGTACTCGTCGGTGACCCAGGTGCGCAGGCCCCGGATCGCGCGGGCCGTCTCAAGCGAGTGGGCGGTGTCGACGTACATGTCGTCGTGGTAGACGGCCGCCGCGGCCGGCACCTCGTTGACGGCGAGCCGGGCGGGGTCGTACAGGGGTTTCCACCCGGTGCGGGCGGCCAGTTCCTCCGCTGCCTCGCGCAGGGGACGCAGCGCCGGGTCCGTGTCGAACGTCCACGGGTGGACGGACTCACCGGTGAACAGCAGCGGGCCGTCCCCGGCGAGCGTCTTGGCCGCGTCGAACTGCGGGAACTCGGCGCGCACCCGCTCCGCCGCCCAGGCCGTGGGCCTCTCGCCCTGTCCGTAGCAGGCCTCGTGGACGAGCGCGTACAGCGGGTGGCCGGCGAACGACAGCATGCCCTGCACCTCCTCCTGGAAGGCGTCGGAGAGGGCGGGACCCTGCGGGGTCCGGACGAAGGCGTCCTCCAGGAGGTAGTGCAGGCGGTGGCTGCCGTCGCTCCTGCCGAGGACGATGCCGAGCGACTGGAAGGCCTCGACGGTGAGCCGGAAGCCGTTCGGAAGGATGACCTCGTCGGTCATCAGGTGCTCGGCGATCCGCCGGGCCCGTTCGACGTCCTGCGGGTAGCGGGCGTAGTGGGCGGCGACCTTGCGTTCGATGCGCGGGTAGGCCGCCCGGTATACGTCGTCCGCGTGCGCGTCGAGGGAGGGCAGGCCGCCGGTGATGACGGCGGCGCTCAGTCCTTCGGGCGCGGTGGACAGGTAGGTGACCGTGCAGAAGCCGCCGAAGCTCTGGCCGAGGACCGTCCAGGGGGCGCCGCCGGTGACCTCGGCGCGGATGGCCTCGCAGTCGCGGACGATGGAGTCGGCGCGGAAGTGGGCCAGGTAGTCGGCCTGTTCGCGGGGGCCGCCGCGCAGCGGGAGGGTCTGCCGGTTGGCGGGCGTGGAGGCGCCGGTGCCGCGCTGGTCGAGGAGCAGGACGCGGAACTCCTTCAGGGCGCGGCCGAGCCAGGCGGGCTTGCCGACGAACCGGTTCGCGCCGAAGCCGGGGCCGCCCTGGAGGTAGACCAGCCAGGGCAGGTCCTTGTCCGTCCTGTCGCTCGCGACGACCTCCCGCGCGTAGAGCTCGATCCGCTCCCCCGCCGGGTCGTCGTGGTCGAGGGGCACGGTGAAGCGGCGGTCGGTGAGGACGACACCGGGCTGGCGGTAGCTGGCGGTCAACAGGGCTCCCGAGGCATACGGTTTCCAGGCCGCCCCCCAGTCCACCACAGATTCTTCGCGTGGCCGACCCCGTGGATCAAGAAAATTTACTGAACCCGGGATCAGTTCCTTCTGAACGTCCGGTCAGCGCGCGGACAGGCTGGAGTTGCGCACCACGAGCTCCGGCTGGAGAACGACCCGCTTGTGCTCGTGCGGCGTGGGTGCGGTCTCCGCCTCGGTCTCCTCCAGGAGGAGTTCCGCGGCCATGGCCCCCATGGTCACGGCGGGCTGCCGCACGGAGGTGAGGGGGACGGCCGCCGCGGCGGCGAACTCGATGTCGTCGTAGCCGACGATGGCGAGGTCGTCCGGGACGCTCACCCCGGCCGCGAACATGGCCTGCAGGACGCCGAGGGCGAGCAGGTCGTTGGCGCAGAACACGGCGGTCGGGCGATCGGCGAGGCCGAGCAGGCGGGCGCCGGCGTCGCGGCCCGCGGCCACGTCGAGCCGCTCGGTGGGCAGCTCGCGCAGGGAGCCGGTGCCCAGTCCGGCCTCGGCCAGCGCGCTCAGGGCGCCCGTACGGCGGTCGCGGACCTGGTTGAGGCCGGGCGGGCCGCTGACGTACGCGATGGAGCGGTGCCCGGCGTCGATCAGGTGCCGTACGGCGAGGGCGCCGCCCGCCACGTCGTCGACGGACACCGAGCACTCGGAGGTGCCCTCGGCGACCCGGTCGACGAGCACGAAGGGGATGCCGTGACGGCGGAACGCCTTGATGTTGCGGCCCGTGGCGTCCGCGGGGGTGAGCAGGACGCCCCGGACCCGCTGCTCGGCGAAGAGCGACAGGTACTCGGCCTCCTCCCCGGCACTCTGCGCGCTGTTGCAGACCATCACGCCGAGCCCGGCCTCGCGCGCGGCCCGCTCGGCGCCGCGGGCGACGTCCACGAAGAAGGGGTTGCCCATGTCGAGCACGAGCAGCCCCATGATGCGGCTGCGGCCGGCCCTCAGCTGGCGCGCCGACTCGCTGCGGACGTAGCCGAGGCGGTCTATCGCCGACAGCACACGGGCACGGGTCTCGGACGCGACCGTGTCCGGGCGGTTGATCACGTTCGAGACCGTGCCCACGGAGACTCCGGCGGCACGGGCGACGTCCTTGATACCCACCGACTGGGTCATCGGGCGAGGACCTCCAGGAAGATGCGGAGCGGCGGGTGCGGGTTCACATTACCTTCAAGGGCCGTGACCAGCGCACCCGTCGCGGTCGCGCCGGTCGCGGTTACCCGGTCGCGGCGCCGTGGATCAGGCGGGCAGGCGGAAGTTGAGGTTGCGCAGCGCCGAGGGCGTCGTACCGCTGGACTTCTCCTGGTACATGATCGACAGGAAGTTGTCCTGCGCGATGCGCGTCTCGTCGATCACGACCTCGCCGAAGGCGTTCAGCCCGGCGCCGACGCCGTCGTACAGCATCGTCCAGTCCGTGTATCCGGACGCCTTGGAGGCTCCGGCGATACGGCAGAACGGGAAGACGGCGTACGCGTTGTCGTACTTGTCGAGGATCAGCTTGGTGCGCTGGCTGGAGTTCAGCGGGACCGGTATCTCGGTCTTCTGCCAGGTGCCGGAGGAGTTCTTGCGGACGTGGAAGGTGCGGCCGTTGGCGGTGCGGTTGGCGACGTAGTCGGTGGTGCACTGGCCGAAGCGGCCGGGCACGTAGCTGATGATGGCGTGCGGCAGTCCGGCCGAGTCGGTGAACTGGCTCTCCTGGTTCATCAGCGAGTGGTCGGGGTTGAGCGGGTCCACGACCAGCCCGGCGTCGGTGACGGCGACCTTGTCGGAGCCGCCGGTGGTGCCGACGACGGTGCCCGCGTTGTTGCGCCAAGTGCGGCCGCGGTCGTCGGAGTAGACGTAGCCGGTGTCGTGGTTGGTGATGCCGCCGCTGTTGCACATCACGGCGGCGTTCTGCTCGCGCCAGGTGAAGAAGGAGTGCAGCCGGCCGTTGCGGTCGTAGTCGATGCCGTGCAGGTACATGTTGCGGGCCGTCGACGAGCCGTGCTCGCTGGTGTACGTGCCGGTGGAGCTGGACCATTCGCCGAGGTTGGTCCAGGACGTGCCGTCGTACTCGGCCAGCGCGTTGCGGCCGTTGCCGGAGACGGCGACACGGTAGCTCAGCTGGAGCTTGCCCTCGGGTGTCGAGACGAACTGCGGATAGGTGAACTGCGAGGTGAGCGCGAGCCCGTCGAGCGTGGGCTGGGGGGCGCCGAAGCGGCTGGCCGTCCAGCTCAGCCCGGCGGGGTTGTCCATCAGCCCGGCCACCGACTTGACGTAGGTGAAGCCGTCGCTGTGGGAGTCCATGTTGAGGTGGAGGCGGCCGTCGACCTTGGAGACGCCCATGGAGATGACGTTGTGGGAGTCGTCGTACCTCAGGGTGTGGCCGACCTTGACGGTGGACCAGGTGTTCTGGCCGAGGACGCGGCGGCCGACGACGGCGTTGCGGTCGGCGGTGTACCAGACGGCGTACTGGTAGCCCTTGTAGGTCAGCAGCCCGTTCTTCTGGAACGCGTTGTTGTTGACCAGGCCGTCGTAGGAGACGAAGTAGATGGCCTGCGAGTCGAGGAGGGTGCTGCCGGT
Organism: Streptomyces sp. NPDC030840; assembly: GCF_055572015.1. NCBI lineage: Bacteria > Bacillati > Actinomycetota > Actinomycetes > Kitasatosporales > Streptomycetaceae > Streptomyces > Streptomyces sp. NPDC030840. Next base: position 323,673 of record NZ_JBVIEE010000002.1, read on the forward strand.
CAGGGTGACGGACGGGCCCGGGTCGGCGGCCCGGGCGGTGCCGGAGGCGAGGGCGGGGGTCACTACGGCTCCTGCGAGGGCGGCGCCCAGCAGCGTGCGTCTCTTCATCTCGGGGGACTCCGTTGTCGGGCGAGGTGGGGAGGGAGCGAGCGGGGTGGGGGGTCAGTCGAGGTGGAAGACCTCGGTGAGCGGTTTCATGGCCTCGTCGGGCCGGGCGCCGTCCAGCGACTCGAAGAACGGCGCCATCTCCGCCTGCCAGCGGGCGTTGACGTCGGTGGCTTCCATGCCGGCCTGGGCTGCTTCGAAGTCCTCGGTCTCCAGGTAGCCGACCAGCAGACCGTCCTCGCGCAGGAAGAGCGAGTAGTTGTGCCAGCCGGTGGCCGAGAGCGCCTGCAGCATCTCGGGCCACACGGCGGCGTGCCGCTCGCGGTACTCGTCGAGGCGGTCCGCCCGGACCTTCAGCAGGAAGCACACGCGCTTCATCAACGACCCTTTCGTGGATCAGAAGTCGAACTGGTCGATGTTCTTCTTGTCGAACACGGTCGGCTTGCCGAGGCTGATCACGCCGTCCTTGCCGATGGTGTACTCGCCCATGTCACCGGCCTTGAACGTCTCGCCCTCCTTGCCGGTGATCTGGCCGGAGGCCAGCGCGACGGCCGTACGCGCGGCCAGTTCCCCGAGCTTCGCCGGGTCCCACAGCTCGAACGCCTCGACGGTGCCGTTCTTGACGTACTTGCGCATGTCGTTGGGGGTGCCGAGGCCGGTCAGCTTGACCTTGCCCTTGTACTTGGAGCCCGACAGGTACTGGGCGGCCGCCTTGATGCCGACCGTGGTCGGGGAGATGATCCCCTTCAGCTTCGGGTACTCCTGGAGCAGGCCCTGGGTCTGCTGGAAGGACTTCTGGGCGTCGTCGTCACCGTAGGCGACCTTGACGAGCTTCATGTCCTTGTACTTCGGGTCCTTGAGCTCGTCCTTCATGTAGTCGATCCAGGTGTTCTGGTTCGTCGCCGTCTGCGCGGCGGACAGGATCGCGATCTCGCCCTTGTAGCCGATCTGCTCGGCGAGCAGCTGCACCTCGGTGCGGCCGAGGTCCTCGGCGCTGGCCTGCGAGACGAAGGCGTTGCGGCAGTCGGTCTTGGTGTCGGAGTCGTAGGTGACGACCTTGATGTCGTTCTTCATGGCCTGCTTGAGCGCGGTGCACAGGGCGCCCGGGTCCTGCGCGGACACGGCCATCGCGTCGACCTGCTGCTGGGTGAGCGTGTTGACGTAGCTCACCTGGCCGGCGGTGTCGGTGGCGCTGGAGGGGCCGACCTCCTTGTACTTGCTGCCCAGCTCGGTGAGCGCCTTCTCGCCGCCCTTGTCGGCGGAGGTGAAGTACGGGTTGTTGACCTGCTTGGGCAGGAAGCCGACGGTGAGGCCCTTCTTCAGCTCGGCGTTGGGGTTGGCCTTGGCGTTCGAGGCGGCCGAGGCGTTCTCCTTGCTGACGTCCTTCTTGGTGGTGCCGCCGCAGGCGGTGGCGGCGAGGGCGAAGGAGGTGACGGCGGCGAGGGCCGCGCAGGCACGGCGGATCGATGACTTGCGCATGGTGGGTTCCTTCGAGGGAGCGGAGGGGATGTGGAGTGCGCGGGGGGAGGTACGGCGTGGGGGTGGTACGGCGGTCAGGGGGCCTGCGTGGGCGGTGCCTTGGACACCGGCACCGAGGTGGCTCGTCGGCCGGCCCGTGCCACCGCGATCTGGCGTGCGACCCGCGGGCCGAGCACGGAGAGGACGAGCAGCACACCGGTGACGACGATCTGCGACTGGGCGGAGACGTCCTGAAGGCTCATCACGTTCTGCAGCGCGCCGAGGAGGAAGACTCCCGCGATGGCGCCGCCGAGCGTGCCCTTGCCTCCGTCGAAGTCGATGCCGCCGAGCAACACCGCGGCGACGACGGACAGTTCGAGCCCGGTGGCGTTGTCGTAGCGGGCGCTGGCGTAGTGCAGCGCCCAGAAGATCCCGGTGAGGGAGGCCATCAGGCCGGTCACCGTGAACAGGATGAGCTTCTGCCGCTTGACCCGGATGCCCGCGAACCGCGCGGCCTCCTCGCTCGCGCCGATCGCGAACAGCGACCGCCCGAACGGAGTGGCGTGCAGCGTGACCACGGCGATCGCGAGCAGCACCAGGAAGGGCAGGAAGGCGTACGGGACGAAGGTGTCCCCGAGGCGTCCGGCCGCGAAGTCCAGGTACTGGCTGGGGAAGTCGGTCACCGCGTCGGAGCCGAGCACGATCTGTGCGATGCCCCGGTAGGCGGCGAGGGTGCCGATGGTGACGGCGAGGGAGGGCAGCCCGAGCCGTGTGACGAGCAGGCCGTTGACCAGGCCGCACACCACGCCGAGCAGCAGGCAGATCGGGATGATCGTCTCGATGGTCATGCCCTGGTTCCACAGGGCGCCCATCACCGCGCCGGACAGGCCGGCGGTGGAGGCGACCGAGAGGTCGATCTCGCCGGCGACGACCAGCAGGGTCATCGGCAGGGCGATCAGCGCGATCGGCAGGGTGTTGCCGATGAGGAACGACAGGTTGAGGGCGTTGCCGAAGCCGTCGACGGTGCCGAAGGACAGCAGCAGGACCACGATGAGGAGGGCGCCGACGACCGTGTCCCAGCGGACGGCGCGCGCGAGCGACGAGTCAGCCATGGCGGGCGTTCCTCTTCTTCAGGGCGGACGCCACGCGCAGGGCGACGATCCGGTCGACGGCGATGGCGAGGATGAGCAGGATGCCGTTGATGGCGAGCACCCAGACCGAGCTGACGCCGAGAGCGGGCAGCACGCTGTTGATGGAGGTCAGCAGCAGGGCGCCGAGCGCGGCGCCGTAGACGCTGCCGGAGCCGCCGGTGAAGACGACGCCGCCGACCACCACGGCGCTGACGACGGTGAGTTCGTAGCCGTTGCCGGTACCGGAGTCGACGTTGCCGAACCGGGCCAGGTACATGGCGCCGGCGAGCCCGGCGAGGGCGCCGCAGAAGGTGTACGCGGCGAGGATCCGCTTGCGGACGGGGATGCCGGCGAGGCGTGCGGCCTCCGGGTTCGACCCGAGCGCGTAGAGCTCGCGTCCGCTGCCGAAGTGCTTGAGGTAGTAGGCGGTCGCCACGAGCACCACGAGCGCGATCAGCGCCAGCCACGGCACCGCGGAGATGCCGCCGGATCCGAAGTCCACGAAGCCGTCCGGCAGGTCGGCCGCCGTGATCTGGCGGGAGCCGACCCAGATGGAGTCGATGCCCCGGATGATGTACAGCGTGCCGAGGGTGACGACGAGCGCGGGTACCTGGCCGAGGCTGACGAGGAGTCCGTTGAGCAGGCCGAAGCCGATGCCCATCAGGACCGCCAGAAGGACGGCGACGAGCGAGTTGCCGCCGCCCTGGAGGTAGGTGCCGGCGGCGAAGGCGCTGATGCCGAGCGTGGAGCCGACCGACAGGTCGACGTTGCGGGTGATGACGACCAGCGACTGGCCGGTGGCCACGAGGACCAGGATGGTGGCGTTCAGCAGCAGGTCCTTGATGCCCTGCTCGGTGAGGAACTGGCTGTTGCCCAGCTGGGTGATGACGATCATCACCAGGAAGACGACCAGGATGGCGAGTTCACGCATCTTGAAGACGCGGTCCACGAGCCGGGTGCCGCTGGACTTGGGCACCTCGGCGACAGGGGTCTGGTTCGGGGCGATCACCGTCATGCGGCGGCCCTCCCCGTGGCTGCGGCCATCACGGATTCCTCGGTGGCTTCGGAGCGGGGGATCTCGGCGGTGAGGCGGCCCTCGTGCATCACGAGCACGCGGTCGGCCATCCCGAGGATCTCGGGCAGGTCGGAGGAGATCATCAGGACGGCCACCCCGTCGGCGGCCAACTCGCTGAGCAGCCGGTGCACTTCGGCCTTCGTGCCGACGTCGATGCCGCGGGTGGGCTCGTCGACGATCAGCACCTTGGGGCCGGTGGCGAGCCACTTGGCGAGGACGACCTTCTGCTGGTTGCCGCCGGACAGTGTGGAGACGGCGTCGGCGATCCGCGCGTACTTGACCTGGAGCTTGACGGCCCAGTCGAGGGAGCGGCTGCGTTCGGCGCCGCGGTCCATCAGGCCGGCCTTCACGGTCGTCCGCAGGCCGGTGAGGCCGATGTTGCGTTCGATGGACATGTCCATCACCAGGCCCTGGGCGCGGCGGTCCTCGGGGACGAGGGCGAGCCCGGCGGCCATGGCGGTGGAGGGTGCTCCGTTCGTCAGCGCCTTCCCGTCGACCTCGACCTCGCCCGCGTCCCAGGGGTCGACGCCGAAGACGGCCCGGGCGACCTCCGTGCGCCCGGCCCCGACGAGTCCGGCGAGGCCCACGATCTCGCCGCACCGCACGTCGAAGGAGACGTCGGTGAAGACGCCCTCCCGGGTCAGCCGGCGCACGCTGAGCGCCACCTCGCCCGCCTCGACCTCCTGCTTCGGGTAGAGCTCGTCGAGGTCGCGGCCGACCATACGGCGCACGAGGTCGTCCTCGGTCATGCCGTCGACCGGCTCGCTGGAGATCCAGGCGCCGTCCCGCAGGGTCGTGACCCGCTGGCAGATCTGGAAGATCTCCTCCAGGCGGTGCGAGATGAACAGCACCGCGGCGCCCTGCTCGCGCAGGGTGCGGACGACTCCGAAGAGACGGGCGACCTCGCTGCCGGTGAGGGCGGCGGTCGGCTCGTCCATGATGAGGACACGGGCGTCGAAGGAGAGTGCCTTGGCGATCTCGACGATCTGCTGGTCCGCGATGGACAGGCCCCGCGCCGGCCGGTCGGGGTCGAGTTCGACGCCGAGGCGCTGCATCAGCGCGAGGGTGGCGGCATGCGTGGCCTTGTGGTCGATGCGGCCGAGGGAACGCCTGGGCCGGCGGCCCATGAAGATGTTCTCGGCGATCGACAGGTCGGGGAAGAGCGTGGGCTCCTGGTAGATCACGGCGATGCCGGCGTCACGGGCGTCGGCCGGGCCGTGGAAGACGGTGGGCTCGCCGTCCAGCAGCACCTGGCCGGCGTCCGGACGGTGCACCCCGGCGAGCGTCTTGATGAGGGTCGACTTGCCCGCGCCGTTCTCACCGGCGAGGGCGTGCACCTCTCCTGGAAACAGCTCCAGGGACACGTCCCGCAGGGCGCGCACCGCTCCGAAGGACTTCGAGATGTCCCTGAGCGCCAGCACCGGGGCCGGACCCGTGTCGGACGGGTGGGTCATGGGGGCTCCTCGACGACACCCGTGGGTCGGGCCTCACGGCGTCGTGAAAGGTTTCAACTGGGTTGCCGGGACGTTAGGCACGACTCGCAGGTCGCGTCAATGGGTCCGGATCGAAATTTTTTCGATAGCCAGAGGTAACGTCCAGGTCACGGCGGGCGGACTGCGCCGCAGGGGTTGACAGTCATCCTGGCGCCTCCTAGCTTCACCTTCTGAATCGTTTCAGGCGGACGTCCTTCCAGGCGACCGTCGCCCGTTGTCCGGACCGATGTCACAGGAGCCCCGAAGTGACCGAGCTCGCCGCGGTGAAGGCCGCGCTCAAGACCCAGGCCGTCGAGACACCGTCGTGGGCGTACGGGAACTCGGGGACCCGCTTCAAGGTGTTCGCGCAGGCGGGTGTCCCCCGCACTCCGCAGGAGAAGCTGGACGACGCCGCCCAGGTGCACGCCTTCACCGGTGTCGCGCCCACCGTGGCGCTGCACATCCCGTGGGACAAGGTCGACGACTACGCCGCGCTCGCCAAGCACGCCGAGGACCGGGGCGTGATGCTGGGCGCGATCAACTCCAACACCTTCCAGGACGACGACTACAAGCTGGGGAGCATCTGCCACCCCGACGCCGCGGTGCGGCGCAAGGCTGTTGATCATCTGCTCGAATGCGTCGACATCATGGACGCCACGGGTTCGAAGGATCTGAAGCTGTGGTTCGCCGACGGGACGAACTATCCCGGTCAGGACGATGTGCGAGGCCGCCAGGACCGGCTCGCCGAGGGGCTCGCCGAGGTCTACGAGCGGCTCGGTGAGGGGCAGCGGATGCTCCTGGAGTACAAGTTCTTCGAGCCCGCCTTCTACACGACGGACGTCCCGGACTGGGGCACCGCCTACGCCCACTGCCTGAAGCTCGGCCCGAAGGCGCAGGTCGTCGTCGACACCGGTCACCACGCGCCGGGCACGAACATCGAGTTCATCGTGGCGACGCTGCTGCGGGAGGGGAAGCTCGGCGGGTTCGACTTCAACTCCCGGTTCTACGCGGACGACGACCTCATGGTGGGGGCCGCCGACCCCTTCCAGCTGTTCCGGATCATGTACGAGGTGGTGCGCGGGGGCGGGTTCACGCCCGAGGTCGCGTTCATGCTCGACCAGTGCCACAACATCGAGGCGAAGATTCCGGCGATCATCCGGTCGGTGATGAACGTGCAGGAGGCTACCGCCAAGGCTCTGCTGGTGGACCGGGAGGCGTTGGGTGCGGCTCAGAGGTCCGGTGATGTGCTCGCAGCCAATGCGGTGCTCATGGATGCGTACAACACGGATGTGCGGCCGTTGCTTCGTGAGGTGCGGGAGGAGATGGGGTTGGACCCCGACCCGCTTGCGGCGTACGCCTCGTCCGGGTGGGCGACGAGGATCGTTGAGGAGCGAGTCGGTGGGGAGCAGGCGGGTTGGGGGGCGTGATCGCTCCGCTTGGTGAAGCCGATGGGACTCGTCTGCCACGCCAGGTCAGACGCCGTCTGCGGGCCGGATTGTGGTTGGTCGCGCCCACGCGGCGGACATGTCACAGCCCCGCGCCCCTTTCGGGGCTCCCCACGCCCCTCCGGGGCTTCGTAACACGTACCCACTCTTCCTGAAGGACTGATCATCACATGGCACCCCACCCCGAAGCCGCCGCCCTCCTTGCCCGGTCCCACCGGCTGGGCGCCGATCCCCGCAACACCAACTACGCCGGCGGCAACGCGTCCGCGAAGGGCAGCGAGACCGATCCCGTGACCGGGGGTGATGTCGAGCTGATGTGGGTCAAGGGGTCCGGTGGTGACCTCGGGACACTCACCGAGGCCGGGCTCGCCGTGCTGCGCCTCGACCGGCTGCGGGCGCTCACCGAGGTGTATCCCGGTGTGGAGCGCGAGGACGAGATGGTGGCCGCGTTCGACTACTGCCTGCACGGCAAGGGCGGCGCTGCCCCCTCCATCGACACCGCCATGCACGGGCTCGTGGACGCGGCCCACGTGGACCACCTGCACCCCGACTCCGGAATCGCGCTCGCCTGCGCCGCCGACGGGGAGAAGCTGACCGCCGAGTGCTTCGGGGACAGCGTGGTGTGGGTGCCGTGGCGGCGGCCCGGGTTCCAGCTAGGTCTGGACATCGCCGCGGTGAAGGCCGACAACCCGCGGGCCATCGGGTGCGTCCTCGGCGGGCACGGGATCACGGCGTGGGGCGACACCGCCGAGGAGTGCGAGCGGAACTCGCTGCACATCATCCGGACCGCTGAGGCCTTCCTCGCCGAGCGGGGCAGGCCGGAGCCCTTCGGGCCCGTCATCGACGGATACGAGGCGCTGCCCGAGGCCGAGCGCCGGGAGCGGGCCGCCGCGCTCGCGCCGTACGTCCGGGCGATCGCCTCGCAGGACAGGCCGCAGGTGGGCCACTTCAACGACTCGGACGTGGTGCTGGACTTCGTGGCCCGCGCCGAGCACCCGCGGCTCGCGGCGCTGGGGACGTCCTGCCCCGACCACTTCCTGCGCACCAAGGTGCGGCCGCTGGTGCTGGACCTGCCGCCGACCGCCCCGCTCGACGAGGCGATCGCCCGGCTGGGCGAGCTGCACACCGAGTACCGCGAGGAGTACGCCGCCTACTACAAGAGGCACGCACTGCCCGACTCCCCCGCGATGCGCGGCGCCGATCCGGCGATCGTGCTGATCCCCGGCGTGGGCATGTTCTCGTACGGCAAGGACAAGCAGACCGCGCGGGTGGCCGGTGAGTTCTACGTCAACGCGATCAACGTGATGCGCGGGGCCGAGGCCGTGTCGACGTACGCGCCGATCGAGGAGTCGGAGAAGTTCCGCATCGAGTACTGGGCCCTTGAGGAGGCCAAGCTCCAGCGGATGCCGAAGCCCAAGCCGCTCGCGACCCGGGTGGCGCTGGTGACGGGTGCCGGGAGCGGGATCGGGAAGGCGATCGCGCACCGGCTCGTGGCCGAGGGGGCGTGTGTCGTCGTCGCCGACCTGAACGGTGAGAACGCCGCCGCAGTCGCCGAGGAGCTGGGCGGCCCCGACAAGGCTGTCTCCGTCACCGTCGACGTCACGGACGAGGAGCAGATCGTGTCCGCCTTCAAGGCGGCCGTGCTCGCCTTCGGTGGCGTGGACCTCGTCGTCAACAACGCCGGCGTCTCCATCTCCAAGCCGCTGCTGGAGACCACGACGAAGGACTGGGACCTCCAGCACGACATCATGGCCCGCGGTTCCTTCCTCGTCTCGCGTGAGGCGGCCCGGGTGATGGTGCGGCAGAAGCTCGGGGGCGACATCGTCTACATCGCCTCGAAGAACGCCGTCTTCGCCGGTCCCAACAACATCGCCTACTCCGCCACCAAGGCCGACCAGGCCCACCAGGTCCGGCTGCTGGCCGCCGAGCTCGGCGAGCACGGCATCCGCGTCAACGGGGTCAACCCCGACGGGGTCGTGCGCGGCTCGGGGATCTTCGCCGGTGGCTGGGGCGCCCAGCGCGCCGCGGTGTACGGGGTGGAGGAGGAGAAGCTGGGCGAGTTCTACGCCCAGCGGACCATCCTCAAGCGGGAGGTGCTGCCGGAGCACGTCGCGAACGCCGTGTTCGCGCTGACGGGCGGGGACCTGACGCACACCACGGGGCTGCATGTCCCGGTCGACGCCGGCGTGGCCGCCGCGTTCCTGCGGTGAGTGGGGACATGGGTACGGACACGGCTGTGAAGGCCTTCGCCGCGGTCGACCTCGGCGCGTCCAGCGGGCGCGTCATGGTCGGCCGGGTGGGGGCCGGCTCCCTGGACCTCACCGAGGCCCACCGCTTCCCGAACCGCCCGGTACGGGTGCCGGAGGGGCTGCGGTGGGACATCCTCTCGCTGTACGGGGGTGTGCTGGACGGGCTGCGGGCCGCCGGTGCCCACTGCGGCGGACGACTCGACTCCGTCGGCATCGACAGCTGGGCCGTGGACTACGGCCTGCTCGACGCCGACGGCGCCCTGCTCGGCAACCCGGTCCACTACCGGGACTCACGCACCGAGGGCGTCGCGGAGAAGGTGTGGGCCACGCTGCCCGCCCCCGAGCTGTACGCCGCGACCGGACTGCAGTACGCGCCCTTCAACACCCTGTACCAGCTCGTGGCAGCCCGCTCCTCGGACCAACTGGCCCACGCCAAGCGCCTGTTGCTCATTCCGGACCTGCTCACGTACTGGCTCACGGGCGAGCCCGGCACCGAGCTCACCAACGCCTCGACGACCCAGCTGATCGACCCGCGCACCGGTGACTGGGCGTACGACGTGGCGGCCCGTCTCGGCATCGACCTGGAGCTGTTCGCGCCGTTGCGGCGGCCCGGCGATCCGGCGGGGCCGCTGCGGCAGCGGGTGCTGGAGGAGACCGGGCTGACCGGTCCGGTGCCGGTGACGACGGTCGGCTCGCACGACACGGCGTCCGCGGTGGCCGCCGTCCCGGCGACCGGTGAGCGCTTCGCGTACATCTGCACCGGCACGTGGTCCCTCGCGGGCCTGGAGCTGGACGCGCCGGTCCTCACGGAGGCGAGCCGGGCGGCCAACTTCACCAACGAGCTCGGCCTGGACGGCACGGTCCGCTACCTGCGGAACATCATGGGCCTGTGGCTGCTCCAGGAGTGCGTGCGGGAGTGGGGCGAGACGGATCTCGGCGAGCTGCTGCGGGCGGCGGGCGAGGTACCGGCGCTGCGGTCGGTCGTGGACGCGGGGGACGCGGCGTTCCTGGCGCCCGGCCGGATGCCGGGGCGCGTCGCCGAGGCATGCCGCGAGTCGGGGCAGCCCGTTCCCCAGACCCCGGCCGAGATCACCCGCTGCATCCTCGACTCGCTCGCCCTCGCCCACCGCCGGGCGGTCGCCGAGGCCCAGGAGCTCGCCGGCCACCCGGTCGACGTGGTCCACGTGGTCGGCGGCGGCACCCGCAACGCGCTGCTCTGCCAGCTCACCGCCGACGCCTGCGGGCTCCCGGTGGTGGCGGGCCCGGCGGAGGCGGCCGCGCTCGGCAACGTCCTCGTCCAGGCCCGGGCCCAGGGGCTGGTCGGCGACCGTGCGGCGATGCGGCGCCTGCTGGCCGCCACGCAGCCGCTGGAGCGGTACGAGCCGCGGGGCGACACGGCGGCGTGGCGTGCGGCGGAGGCCCGGCTCACCGGCCGGTGAGCGACCACCCGTGACCGGGGCCCCGCCCGCCGAGGTCCGAATCCGGTGGCGGGGCCCCTTCCACTCCCCCGCACCCCGCGGGGCGGGCCCCCTCCCGGTCGGCGCGCCCACGTCGTAACCTGCACTCATCCGATGATCGACCCCAAGGAGCCGCGATGCGTGTCGCTCTGTTCCTGACCTGTGTCAACGACACGCTCTATCCGGACACCGGCCGGGCCGTGGTGAAACTGCTGACCAGGCTGGGCGTCGAAGTCGACTTCCCGATGGGCCAGACATGCTGCGGGCAGGCGCACTACAACACGGGCTATCGGCACGAGGCGGAGCCGCTGGCGCGGCAGTTCTCCGATGTCTTCGGCGACTACGAGGCGATCGTGACACCGTCCGGGTCATGCGGGGCGATGGTACGGGAGCTGTACCCGCGCATGGGTGAGCGGGCGCGCGCGGAGGGCCGCGGGGACACGCTCGCGCGCACGCTGGCGCCGGTCGTGCCGAAGACGTACGAGCTCACCGAGTTCCTGGTGGACGTGCTGGGCGTGACGGACGTGGGCGCGTACTACCCGCACACGGTGACGTACCACCCGACGTGTCACGGGCTGCGCGGTCTGGGCCTGGGTGACCGTCCGCACCGGCTCCTGAAGGCGGTCAAGGGCCTCGAACTGCGCGAGCTGCCCGGCGCCGACGAGTGCTGTGGCTTCGGCGGCACCTTCGCGGTGAAGAACTCCGATGTCTCGGCGGCCATGGGGACGGACAAGGTGCGCAACGCCGAGTCCACCGGCGCCGAGGTGCTGTGCGCGGCCGACAACTCCTGCCTGATGCACATCGGCGGCACGATGGCCCGGCTGCGGACCGGGATGCGTCCGGTCCACATCGCCGAGATCCTGGCGAGTACGGAAGAGGAGCCCCTGGGATGAGCGGGACGTTCGTCGGGATGCCGGCGTTCCCGAAGGCGGCCCACGAGGCCGTGAACAACACGACCCTCCGCGCCAACCTCCGCCACGCCACCCACACCATCCGCGCCAAGCGCGCCAAGGCGGTGACCGAGGTCTCCGACTGGGCGGCGCTGCGCGAGGCGGGCAAGCGGATCAAGGACCACACGCTCCGTCACCTCGACCGCTACCTGGTGCAGTTGGAGGAGTCGGTCACGCGGGCGGGCGGTACGGTCCACTGGGCGGCCGACGCCGACGAGGCCAACCGGATCGTGGCGGACCTGGTGAAGGCGACCGGCGAGAGCGAGGTCGTCAAGGTCAAGTCGATGGCCACGCAGGAGATCGGCCTGAACGAAGCCCTCGAAGCGGAGGGCATCCACGCCTACGAGACCGATCTGGCCGAGCTCATCGTGCAGTTGGGCAAGGACCGGCCCTCCCACATCCTCGTCCCGGCGATCCACCGCAACCGCGGCGAGATCCGCGACATCTTCACCCGCGAGATGAGCGAGTGGGGCCGCCCGGCGCCGGAGGGCCTCAGCGACACGCCCGCCGAACTCGCCGAGGCGGCCCGCCTCCACCTGCGCGAGAAGTTCCTGCGCGCGAAGGTGGGCATCTCGGGCGCGAACTTCATGGTCGCGGAGACGGGCACGCTGGTCGTCGTCGAGTCCGAGGGCAACGGCCGCATGTGCCTGACCCTCCCCGAGACCCTGATCTCGGTCGTCGGCATCGAGAAGGTCCTGCCCACGTGGCAGGACCTGGAGGTGTTCCTCCAGACCCTCCCCCGCTCCTCGACGGCCGAGCGCATGAACCCGTACACGTCGATGTGGACGGGAACCACCGACGGCGACGGCCCACGTGCCTTCCACCTGGTCCTGCTGGACAACGGCCGCACCGACACCCTCGCCGACGAGGTCGGGCGCCAGGCCCTGCGGTGCATCCGCTGCTCGGCGTGTCTGAACGTCTGCCCGGTGTACGAGAGGGCGGGCGGCCACGCGTACGGCTCGGTCTACCCCGGTCCGATCGGCGCCATCCTCAGCCCTCAACTCCGGGGCACGGGGAGCGAGATCGACGCGTCACTCCCCTACGCGTCCTCACTGTGCGGCGCCTGCTACGAGGTGTGCCCGGTCGCCATCGACATCCCCGAGGTGCTGGTGCACCTGCGGGAACGGGTCGCGCAGGGCGGCCAGGTCACCCAGCGGGGCAACAAGGTGGTACTCAAGCCCGCGAAGGGGCACGCGGCCGAGCGCGCGGCGATGCGTGCGGCCCGGTGGGCGTTCAGCCACCCGGGTGCCCTGCGCACCGGTCAGCGGCTGGCGTCCCGCACCCGCCGCTTCCACCCCCGCGCGTTGCCGGGGCCGGGCAGGGCGTGGAGCGGGAGCCGTGACCTGCCCGCCGTGCCCGCGGAACCGTTCCGCGACTGGTGGCAGCGTACGCGCGGCGGAAAGGAGAGCGGCAAGTGAGCAGCAGGGAAGCGATCCTGGGCCGCGTACGGCGCGCGCTCGCGGACGTACGACCGGACCAGCGACAGGACGTACGACAGGACGACACGCCGTACGACCAGGCGATTCAGCGCGACTATCTCCGTGAGCACGGCGACCGGAGCGTCGAGGAGACGGTGGACCTCCTGGCCGAGAACCTGGCGGACTACCGGGCGATCGTGCACCGCTGTTCGGACGGGGAGCTGGCGGACGTGCTCATGCGGTTGCTGGCCGAGCGGGGGGCGACGAGCGTGCTGGTCCCGCCGCAGCTGCCGCCGTACTGGCTCAAGGCGGTGGACGCGATGCGTGTCCACGACCGCCCGGAGAGCACCCCGCACGAACTGGACCGGGTGGACAGCGTGGTGACGGGCTGCGCGGTCGCGATCGCCGAGACCGGCACCATCGTCCTGGACGGCTCCCCCGACCAGGGCCGCCGCCGCATCACCCTCGTCCCCGACCATCACATCTGCGTCGTACGCGTCCCCGGGCAGGTCGTCTCCTCGGTACCCCAGGGCCTCGAACGCCTCGATCCGGCCCGCCCGTTGACCTGGATCTCCGGTCCTTCGGCGACCAGTGACATCGAGCTGGACCGGGTCGAGGGGGTGCACGGGCCGCGCACCCTGGAGGTGGTGCTGGTGAGCGGCCGTCCCAGGGACGAGGTCATGCCGTAGGGGCACCAGACGGGCGCTTTCCGGCCCGATGTCGGCCGAAAACCCCTGGGTGCGTTGACAGTGACTCGGAGCATCCATAGCTTCTCGAATCATCGGAAACACAAATGATCGAAGCTATTGATCATCGAGACTCGGGGGAAAGATGTCCGAACGATCTGCGCAGGCGCCGCCACAGGCCGTCGGGCCCGGCACCGGGGCAGGTGGAGACGGTCGAGGGTGGACACTGGCCGTCGTATGCGTGGCCACGTTCATGCTGCTGCTCGACCTGACCGTGGTGAACGTCGCCCTGCCGGACATCCGGGAGGCCTTCGACGCGAGTTTCACCTCCCTTCAGTGGGTGCTCGACGCGTACGCCCTCGGACTCGCCGCGGTCCTGCTGACCGCCGGCTCGCTGGCTGACCGGCTGGGCCGCAAACGCGTGTTCAACTTCGGCTTCGTCGTCTTCCTGCTGGCCTCGCTCGCCTGCGGACTCGCGAACGACGCCGTCACGCTGTCCGCCGCCCGCGGCGTCCAGGGCCTCGGCGGCGCCGTCCTGTTCGCCATCGGGCCCGCGCTGATCGGGCAGGAGTACCGGGGCAAGGACCGCGGCTGGGCCTTCGGCGTCTTCGGCGGTGTCGTGGGCCTGTCCATCGCCTTCGGGCCGCTGATCGGTGGCGCGCTCACCGATGGGCTCAGCTGGCGGTGGATCTTCCTGGTCAACGTCCCGGTCGGCCTGATCGCTCTGGCCGTCAGCCTGCTCCGGATGCGCGAGTCCCGCGAGGAGTCCGCACCTCCCGTCGACTGGTGGGGCCTGGTTCTCTTCTCCAGCGCTCTGACCCTGCTCGTCCTGGGACTGCTTCGCGGCGAGGCCGACGGGTGGGGCAGCGCGCCGATCGTCGCCATGTTCGTCGCCTCGGCGGTCCTCCTCGCGGTTTTCGGAGCCGTCGAGAGGCGACTCGGCGAACAGGCCATGCTCCAGTTGTCGCTGTTCAGGAACGTGACGTTCAACGGGGTGTCGGCGGTCACGCTGCTGTGCTCCGCGGCCACCATGTCGGCGATCTTCCTCCTGGTCTCCTACGTACAGAACGTGCTGGCGTTCTCCCCCTGGGACACCGGGCTGCGGTTCCTCCCGCTGACCCTGACCCTGTTCGTCGCCGCGGCGGTGGCCGGCTCGCTGACGACCCGTGTGCCGCAGCGACTGCTGATGGGGACCTCGCTCGCGCTCATCGCGACCGGGCTGGTTCTCGTCGCGCTCACCGGCCCGGAGACCTCCTGGACCGCGTTGCTGCCGAGCATGTTCGGCATCGGCCTGGGCATGGGACTGTTCAACCCGCCGCGCGCCTCCCTGTCCATCGCCGTCGTGGAACCGTCCAAGGCGGGCATGGCCTCGGGCATCAGCGAGACGTTCCAGCAGGTGGGTGTCGCCATCGGTATCGCCGGCTTCGGTGCCGCCTTCCAGAGCCGCGTGGCGGACCTGTTCGCCGAGTCCGAGGCGGGGCGGCAGTTGGGCCCCGCCGCACACGAGTTCGGTGAGGCGGTCGCGGCGGGCGGCGGTGCCGAAGCCGCCGGCCGCGCACCCCGTGAACTGGCCCCGGCCCTCGAGGAGGCGGCACGCACCTCCTTCGTGAACGGACTGACCGACGTCATGCTCATCTGCGCCGTCGTCGCGGCGGTCGGCGCGGTGGTGGGATTCGCCTTCATCCGCACCCGGGACCTCCACGAGAGTGCCCGCATGGAAACACCCGCCGACGCAAGCCACCCCTCCGGCACCGCGGAGGTCGAGGAAGGCCTCACGGACACCCGGAACACCGGAGCGCCCGCCTCGTCCGCGGACGGTCAGGTGTCGACCACCGCGTCGCTCTGAGGCCGGAGCCGCTCACACTGTCCTGGCTGCCCTGGCTGCCCTGACGGCGAGACCGCCCTTGGAGGCCGCAGTCAGGGCAGCTACCCTCGAAACTCCGATGATCGGCTCAAGGGACGCTCGGCATCGCCAAGGGTGGGGATGCCGGGTCCCTCACCCAACGGCAACAGGAGCGGCCCGAATGACACAGGCGATGCCCACCCCGGCGGAGCCCGCCGGGCTCGACTTCCCCCTCATCCGCAGGACCGGCTACCTGCTGCACAAAGCGGGCCTGCTCCTGATGGAGGACGCGGAGCAGGCGCTCATGGCGCAGGGCATGCGCATGCGCTACTTCTATGTCCTCGCGGCCCTGGAGAGCGGGCTCAGCCTGTCCCAGCAGGATCTGAGCCGGCTGCTCAACCTGGATCCGACGACCATGGTGGCGCTGATCGACGAGATGGAGGGCGCGGGCCACGTGGAGCGTCGCCGCAACCCGTCGGACCGAAGGCGGTACATCCTGCGCCTCACCGACAGCGGCCGCGAGGCCCTTGAGCGCGCCGGGCGCGCCGTCGACCAGGTGGAGCGGGACTTCCTCTCGGCCGTGCCCGAGGCCGACCGGGACCGGCTGCGGACACTGCTCGGCGACCTGCTCGCCGACCGCTGGCCGCGCGTGATCGCCTGCGAATAACCCCTTCCAGCCGTGTACGCGGATTTCGAAATTCCAGTAAAAACGGAAATCCGGAATCCGCGTACGCGCGCATCCGACTTGCGCGAAACTTGAGGATCCGTTTACGAGTGCGTCTTTCGATGATATTGTGGAAGACGTCACACACGTCCTTGATCTCTTTACTTGCGCCATCCCCGCCGTGTTAACCTTCCCCTGTCCAGGGTCGCTCATATTGGAGCGACTCCGGTACGCGGACAAGATCCGCGACACGGGGGAAAGGTAAACGGGGGTAATGAACAGCAAGAATTTATTCTACGGATCTCTGGAAAGCTGCCTCGGTCCCGGAAGCGCGCGCTTTTTCGGGAGCGGGTACAAGCGGGTCGTCCAGGAACTGAGGGACATCACCACCGACGGCTCGGCCGAGCCGGGCGCGCTCATCACCGCACGGGGCACCCTGACGTATCCGCAGGACTGGTCCCGCAAGTCCGGCTCCGGCGAACTGCGGCCCCATCTGAGCAGCATCGACGCACTGGTCATGGCCGCGACCCTGGCCGAAGTGCATGTCAGCCGTGCTTTCGGACTGACAGCCACGGAGCAGCGCCGCACCTGGCTCCGGCACGCGGACGTACGCGCCGGGAGCAGTCCGCACGAGGACCTCGCGGACTTTCCCGTGCTGGGCCGGCTCCTCGGAGGTGACGGCCCGGCTTCGGAGGAGCCCACGCTGACCAGCACCTTCGACTGCCGTATCGGGAGGCTGCGGGTGCGCTGCTCGCTCGCCCACCCGCGTGGTGCGGGGTCTGCGGGCCCCACCACCTACGCCGACGCCTCGGAGGTCCTCGGGCCCGCGCGGGCCCGGCACTACGGCGAGGGCTACAAGAACCGCGACCAGCACGCGGACCAGGTCCAGGTCGACCTGGACCGGCAGCGTGTCCTGGGACGGCATCGCGTCGTGGCCACGCAGACGCCCCCGGAGGCACTCGGGGCGGAAGCGGCGTACGCACCTTCGGTTTCGCTGGTCGACGCACTCGTGGGGGTGGCTCAACTCGCCCAGGTCCTGCTCTACGCACAGGACGGGCTCTCCCGGGGAAGCAGCAACACGCTCTGGATGAGGCGCTTCGTCATCAGTGCGCGGACGCCGGTACGGCCTCTCGGCCGCAGCTTCGCATCGACCGTCCGCACGGCCGGCAGCCGGCTCGTCAGCATGGGCGGAGAGACCTGGCGCACCGCGGACCTCGCCGTCGACAGCTTCTCGGGGATCGGCGGTCAGTGCTCTCTCGCACACCGGCTGCCCACTGCCGCCTAGCCGCGCCGCGTTCACCCGGGCGAGCGGACCCTCTTCATCGCAGTGAACGGTGGATTCCACCCCGTTCGCTGCCGCACCCGACCACGAGAAATGGATGAGACGCGGGCGCATAGCCGGGTGTCGCGCCGCCGCGGTAATTGCAAGAAATCAACGGGGGAATCAGTCATGCGTTTTTCACCGACGTTGCGCTTCGGAGAAGTGCTCGTCGTACTCGAAGGACCGGCTCGTATGCTGTGGAAGGAGCCCGTGCCAAGCCCTGGTGCGAGCCGCTGGACACCCACGGGAATTTGGCCGGACGAACGACAACTGGCGATGGTGCGCGAGCACCTGGAAAGCGAGCGGCCGCTGCTCGTCCTGCTGGACGAGGCGCGCAGCCCCGTACCGATGCTGCGGGAGGAATGGCAGGCCGCACCCTGCCGACTGCTCAAGGATCTGACGGGCACCTCCTCCGAGGACCTCGTGGACGACGAGATCCTCGAACTGCAACTGCCGTTCCTCGACTGGCTGCCGCCCACGCACCGTGACCGCGCCGCCCGCTTCCTCGCGGACAGCGACGCGGCGCTGTCCCGCACGCCCGTGGCGCTCCTTCCGGCGCTGATGACCGAGGAGACGCACGCCGAGCTGCCGCCGAGTCCACGTTTCGCCCGGCGGCTCCTGCCGACCGCGCTGACAGCCGACCGGCTCATGGCAGCCGTCGAGCACTTGTTCGCCGACGGTCCGCAGAAGTGCGCGGCCGGAAGCCACCTGGGCGAGGTGGGCAAGTGACGCGCACACGTCACAGGGAGCGTCCCGGCACGGGCACGCGGTCCGTGACCGGGGCCGGCCCGCGTTCGGGTACCGACGGGCCTCGCGAGCGCGGCGACGGCCGGCGCGGCGATGTGGACGGCGGCCTGTTCGCCGGCCTGTGCCAGATGCCCAGCCATGAGGAGATCCGCTCGTTGATCGCCGTGACCGCGACCGCCAACCTGGCGCTCGCCAACCGGCGGACCGTGGGTCAGCGCCGCGCACATCGCGGTGCCGGTCCCGCCGACCGAAGGAGCCACTGATGGGACGTTCAGTCATGGTCACCGGCGGCAATCGCGGCATCGGGCTCGCCGTCGCCCGTACGCTGGCCGCCGACGGCGACCGCGTCGCCGTGACGCACCGTGACACCGAACCGCCCGAGGGGCTGTTCGCCGTACGCGCCGAGATGACGGACGCGGAGAGCATCGACACCGCCTTCGCGAAGGTGGAGGCTGAGCACGGGCCGGTCGAGGTACTCGTCGTCAACGCGGGCATCACCCGCGACACGCTGTTCCTGCGCATGGAGGAGCGGGATTTCACGGACGTCATCGACGTCAACCTGCACGGGGCCTTCCGCACCGTGCGGCGCGCCGTACGCGGAATGGTGCGCGCCCGCTGGGGCCGGATCGTCCTGATGTCCTCGATGACCTACGCGTACGGGGCTCCGGGGCAGGTCAACTACGGCGCCGCCAAGGCCGGAATGCTCGGCATGGCCCGCTCCCTCGCCTGGGAGCTCGGTCCCCGCAACATCACGGTCAACGTCGTCGCGCCGGGCCTGATCGACACGGACATGAGCCGCGAGATCACCGACCGCCGACGCGAGCACCTGCTGAGCATCACGCCCCTGGGCCGATCCGGGGAGGTGGAGGACGTCGCCGCGGCAGTGCGCTATCTGACCGGTGCCTCGGGCCGCTTCGTGACCGGCGCGGTCCTGCCGGTGAGCGGCGGCCTCGGCCTGGGCGGATGACCCGGGGACGCCGCGCGGCCCGCGGGCGGCGCCGGTTCCACGACCTGCGGCATCCGCATCATCCGACATCCCGGCTCCGGCCGGACACACCCACGACGAGAAGAGAGCACACCATGGGGAACCCAAGCACCCCGAGCAGTCCGGCCGGCTCGCCGCCCGCTGCGCCCGCCGGGAAGCGCGGTCTGCACCTCGCCATCTCCGGCACGTACTCCAGTGGCAAGAGCACGACGACCGAGGCCCTGTCGATAGCGACGGGCATCCCGCGCACGCACGCCATGACCTCCCGCGAGATCCTGATGGAACTCATCCCGGGCAAACAGGTCCAGGAACTCACCGCGTCGGAGCTGACCATGCTCGGACTCCGACGGCTCGAGGAGCGCATCCACCACGAGGCGGGTGAGGGGCCGTTCATCTCGGACGGCTCGGTGATCCACGAGTGGATCTACGGTGAGGCCCGGATGCGGGTCGGCATCAACCCCGGGGCCAACTTCCTCCTCAAGACGGTGAAGAACATCGCCGGGCTCCCGGTGAAGCGGTTCTACCGCGACTACATGAACGCGTACGGCGCGGTTGCCAAGTCCCGGGCCAAGCGGATCTACGACGCGTACGTGCACCTCCCGGTGGAGTTCGCGATGAAACCCGACGGCCACCGGCCGGTCTCGGAGAGGTTCCGGAAGCTGTCCGACGACCTGCTGATCGAGACTCTCGAAGAACTGCAGATTCCGTACCACGTCGTGGGCGGCAGCGTCCGGGAACGCGTGGAGCGGATAGTCGAGATATTCGACCTGCCCTTGGTGATGCCGGTCGACGAGGCCATCGACCAGGCCCACGTCCGCGTGCGGCAGGCGATCGAGGTCCTGGAACAGGACGACCGGTTCCACGAGGCACAGCGCACCAAGTCCCTGCGCCGAAGGTTCTCGTACGCGATGCGCTTCTGACCGCGTGCGGGTGAGGTATCGCCCCGGGCCCGCCGTCCGCGTGACCGCACCACTGGTTCGCGGACGGCGGAGCCGGAAGCCCGCCGGATGTACTAGGGCTTGTTCGCCACGCCGCAAAAGTGCGTCACGTCCGTGATCCGGCCCCGGTCCAACGGGTCCGGACGCCAGCGCGAGCAGGTGACGACCCCGGGTTCGACCAGGTCGGCTCCCTCGAACAACCGCAGCAGTTCTGCCCTCGTGCGCAGGGTCATCGGCGCCGACCCCTGACTGTTCCAGTAGCGGACGGCCTCCGTCATCGCCTCGCCGTCCACCTCGGTGGTGGGATGGGAGATCACGAGGTGGCTGCCGGACGGCACGGCGTCCAGGAGCCGGCGTACGACGGCACGGGCCTCGTCCGTGTCGGTGATGAAGTTGACGACGCCCAGCATCATGAGGGCGACCGGCCTGCTGAGGTCCAGGGTCTGGGCGGCGCGTTCCAGGATGGCGTCCGGGTCGTGTGCGTCGGCCTCGATGTACGCCGTCGCGCCCTCCGGTGTGCTGGTGAGCAGGGCGTTGGCATGCGCGAGGACGACCGGATCGTTGTCCACGTACACGATCCGCGCGTCCCGCGCGACCCGCTGGGCGACCTCGTGGGTGTTGTCGACGGTGGGCAGTCCCGAGCCGATGTCGAGGAACTGCCGGACACCCGCCTCACCCGCGAGGTACCGCACGGCGCGGGCCAGGAACCTGCGGTCGGCCACGGCCGACCGGGGCAGGGCGGGTACGAGACTGAGGATCTGGTCGCCGACTTCCTGGTCGACGGGGTAGTTGTCCTTGCCGCCCAGCCAGTAGTTCCAGACGCGGGCCGAGTGTGAGACGTCGGTGCGGAGCCCGGAGTTCTCCACTGCGCCTTCCTCATGGGCCGACAAGTGATCCGACATGCCGCCGGCCTCCTCGGGGTCGTCGCGATCAGTACGTCCCCAACGTAGACGGCCGGAGGGCTCCCGCCCCTGCCGCGTACCCGTGCACCCCGGCTGGGGTGTCGCTGAGTACACCCGCCGATACGGACTCTGCGCCCCATGTGCCCCGACCCCACCCTCCGTAGGGTCGTCGGCGAGGCACGAGGCGTGCGGGACGGGGAGGCATGAGTTGGTTCGGCGCAGCGGGCGGGCACGGCCGAATCCTGACGGCGGCCGATCCCGGTGACCGGCTCGGACACCGGCCCGACCGGTTGTCCGGAGGGCAGCGGCAGCGGGTGGCGATCGCCCGGGCGCCGGTCACCCGAACCGCGGGTGACCTTCGCAGACGAGCCGGCCGGCACGGACGCCCGCGGTGGACGCGGTGGCTGTGGTCGCGTGCGCGCGTCCCGTACGGCAGGGCGCGGTCGCCTCCGGTGGCCGCCCACCGCGTGGGGCGTGACGACGCCGTCACACCGTCAAGATCATCAAATTCCTCGCCGGCCAACCACCCGTGTGATTAGGCTGGTTGGTGTTCGCAGAGACCGACCCCGGGAGCACCCGTGCGACAAGACCGCCCGTTGATCAACAGCAACGTGCCGCACTCGGCCCGGATCTGGAACTACTGGCTCGGCGGCAAGGACTGCTACGAGATCGACCGCCAGGTCGGCGACGAGATCCGCAAGGTGAACCCGGAGATCGTCGACATCGCCCGCGCCCAGCGGGCGTTCCTGCGCCGCACCGTCACGCACCTGACCACAGAGGCCGGCATACGCCAGTTCCTCGACGTCGGCACGGGCCTGCCGACGCTGGACAACACCCACGAGGTGGCCCAGCGGATCGCGCCGGACGCGCGGATCGTGTACGTGGACCACGACCCTGTCGTGCTCGCGCATGCCACGGCCCTGCTCAACAGCACCCCCGAGGGCGCCACCGCCTACGTGGACGCCGATCTGCGCTGCCCTGACGTCATCCTGCGGAGCGCGGCCGACACCCTGGACTTCGACCGGCCGATCGCGCTGATGATGCTGGGGATCGCCGCCCACGTCCCGGACGACAGCGCGTACGGAATCGTCGGACGGCTCGTGGACGCGCTGCCGTCCGGCAGCCACCTCGTGTTCTGCGACAGCACGGAGGTGTACCGGCCCCAGGCCATGCGCGCGATGATCGAGCGCTGGAACGAGGCGAGCGACAACCCGCGCACCAATCGCACCCCGGACCAGCTGGCCCGTTTCTTCGAGGGTCTCGATCTGCTGGAGCCCGGCCTGCTCTCCGTCGCCCAGTGGCGCCCGGAACAGGCCGACGCCCACCTGCCGACCGAGGTGGACAGCTTCGGAGGGGTCGCCCGCAAGCCGTAGGACTGTTCGCCTGCGGCCGGTCAGGCCGTCGGTTCGCTCTCCGCGAGGGCCTTCGCGGCGACGCCGAGGTCGGAGACCAGCCCCGCGTACGCGGCCTCCCGGTCCTCGTCGGAGGCCCGCAGGATCGCCGACGGATGGAGGGTCGCCACGACGTACGCGCCCTCCTCCTCCCCGGGCATCCGGAGCAGGGCGCCACGGTCCTTGGTGACCCGGAACGAGCTGCCCATCAGGGCCTTGCCCGCGGTCGCCCCGAGCGCCACCACGACGTCGGGACGCAGCAGGTGCAGTTCGGCCTGCAGCCAGGGACGGCAGGCGGAGACCTCGCGCAGGTCCGGCGCCTTGTGGATACGGCGTTTTCCGCCCGGTGCCACGGTGAACTTGAAGTGCTTGACCGCGTTGGTCACGTACGCCTCGTCGCGGTCGATACCGGCGTCCTCCAGCGCCCTGCCGAGGAGCCGCCCGGCCGGTCCGACGAAGGGTTCGCCCCGCTTGTCCTCCTGGTCCCCTGGCTGCTCACCGACCAGGACGATGCGGGCGGACTCGGAGCCCGTGCCGAAGACGGTCTGGGTGGCGTTCTCGTGCAGGGGGCAGCCCTGGCAGCGGGCGGCGGCGCGCCGGTGCGCGGCGAGGCCACCGCTGCGGGGCAGATAGGGGCCGGCGTCGTAGGCCTGGCTGTCCCCCGTCTGTTCCCTCGCGGTCTTCGAAGGGCACATGCGACGTCACCTCCAGCCGCCCGAGTACCCCCCTCGGGCGCGGCGAAAGCGTCGGGAAGGCCCCCCGAGATGCGGACAGACGCTCGGCGCAGTGCCATGGAGACAAGACACGGCTCGCGTCACGCGGGAGGGACGATGCCCTCACAGATCCATCCGGAAGGCAACGGACTCCCGGAGACGGCGACCGACGCCACCGAGCGGATCTTCGAGCTCGAGGAAGAGGTCCATCAGCTCAAGGAGGCCGTCACCTCGCACGCCGTGGTGGACCAGGCGATCGGGATGATGGTCGCCTGGGGCCGGGTCACGCCCGACCAGGGCTGGTCGGTGCTGCGGGAGGTCTCGCAGCACACGAACATCAAGCTGCGCAACATAGCCGAGATGATCATCATCTGGGGCCGCAGCGGGGAACTTCCGCCGGACATCCGGGCCGAGCTGGAGGACACCCTCGACCGCTACGGGCCGACCCAGCTCCCGGAGTAGCCAACAGCGCCCTAGGTGGGGGGCAGACGGACGCGTGGGGGTCGCTCGGGCGACCCCCACGCGTTTCATCCGCTTCATCCTGGTTAGTTCGAAGCGTTGAGGCATCCTTCTGACGAGCCCGTCCCGGGAGGGTTCGACAGTGAGCTCGCCATCCGGCCGCCCGGTCGAGGTTTCCCGGCCGGGCGGATGGATTGAGCACCATGCCTTCTCACGGGTCAGACGGACTCGGTGAGCATCTCGTCGCGCAACCGCGCACAGCAGCCGCTGATCAGCCGGGAGACGTGCATCTGGGAGATACCGAGTTGCTGCGCGATGCAGCTCTGGGTCATGCCACGGAAGAACCGCAGGTAGAGGATGGTGCGCTCGCGTTCGGGGAGCGCGCGCAGGCACGGCTTGACGGACTCGCGGTCGACGACGAGGTCGAAGCCGAGGTCGGGTCCGCCGAGGGCGTCCCCGAGCGAGAAGCCGTCGTCGCTGCCCTGGAGCTCGGCATCCAGCGACAGGGTGCTGAAGCAATCCAGGGCTTCCATGCCGACGAGCACGTCCTCCTCGCTGAGGTGGGTGTACTCGGCGATCTCGGCGACGGTCGGGCTGTGCCCGGAGACCTCCTGCGAGAGCTCCTTCGCCGCCGAGCGGACCCGGTTGCGCAGATCCTGGACACGGCGCGGTACGTGCAGGACCCACATGTGGTCCCGGAAGTGCCGCTTGATCTCGCCGGTGATGGTGGGGACGGCGTAGCTCTCGAAGGCGTTTCCCCGCACCGGGTCGTACCGGTCGACGGCCTTGACGAGGCCGAGCGCGGCTACCTGGCAGAGGTCTTCGAGGGACTCGCCGCGTCCCCGGAACCGTACGGCGATCCGCTCGGCCATGGGCAGCCATGCCTGGACGATCTCGTCGCGCAACGCCTGGCGCTCGGGTCCGTCCTCGAGCGCACGGAGCCTGTCGAACGCGTCGGCCGTGTCGGGGGCGTCGTCGTGTGGGTGCTGCTTCGTTCTGACGGTGATGCGCATGTGTGTCGCATCTCCCTCCACGAGTGAACGGGCAGTCACCATGGGAGGGCGCGCGAACCGCACGGGAGACACCCGGGGCCTGGCGCACCAGCTCCCACGGACGTGCCTCCTGTCCGAAGCACTAAACGGTCAATTCCCTCTTTCGCGACGAACAAAACAATCCGGACTATTTGATCGCTGAACGGTCGCTTCACGGTGGGTTCGCGGCCGAGGGCCGGCGGACGAAGCGGTGGGTTCTGCAGCGCGGCCCGGGGAACCCACCCCGGATGGGTGCTTACCTCGCGCTGGCCTCGGCGCTCGTGTACGGCGTCGTCGACTACGCGGGCGGGGTGCTGTCCCGCCGGGTCCACTTCGCGGTGGTGAGCTTCCTGGGGCAGCTCGGCGGGCTGATCCTGGCGGTCGGGGTCGCGCTGCTGGTTCCCGCGGCGCAGGTGCGGTCCGCGGATCTGCTGTGGGGCGCGGTGTCGGGGGTGGGCAGCGGCGCCGCGATGCACTTCCTCAACCGTGGGCTGAGCCGCGGGAGCATGAGCGTCGTGGTCCCCGTGAGCGCCGTGACCGGGGTGGCGCTGTCCGTGGTGTGCGGTGTCGTCTTCCTCGGGGACCGGCCCACCCTCATGGCGTGGCTGGGCATCTGCGTCACGGTGCCGGCCCTGTGGCTGGTGTCCGGCGGTACCGGCGCCCGCGCCGAGGGCACGGCGCGAGCGTCGGTGGACGGGCTCCTCGCCAGCCTGGGGGTGGCCGTGCAGTACATCGGTCTGGCCCAGGCGGGCGCGGCGAGCGGGGTGTGGCCCGTGGCGGCGGGACGGCTGGCCGCCGTGCTCCTGCTGTTACCGAACGCCCGCAGGTGCGCGGCCCGGTTCCGGCAGCCGCCGGAGGCGTGGGGCAAGGCTCTCGCGACCGGTGCGGGCGCCGCCCTCGGGCTCATCCTGTACCTGTGGGCGGCCCAGCGGCAGATGCTCGCTCTCGCCGTCGTCCTGGCCTCCCTGTACCCGGCGGTCCCCACCCTCCTCGGCGTGACCCTGCTGGACGAGCGCGTGTCGCGCGGCCAGGCGGTCGGCCTGGTGAGCGCGGCGGCGGCGATCGTCCTGCTGACACTCGGATGACCGCGGGCGTGCGGGACTCGCCGGCTATTCCTTCTTGGCGTAGTCCTTCGCCATGCCGCCCGCGAAGTCGTACACCACGCACTGTTCGTCACCCACGACCCAGGCGTCGTGCCCGGGCGTGACGACGAACGCCTCACCGGCTTCGAGCTCGGCCTCCTCACCGTCGTCCATGCGGACGCGCAGGCGCCCCTGGACGACGTACCCGTTGTGGTGGAACTGGCAGCTCTCGGTGCCCTGGATCGGGCCCACCGACTCCGTCCAGCGCCATCCGGGCTCGAAGGTGGCCACAGCGAAGTCCAGTCCGGTCAGGTGGACCGCCTCCAAGTGGCCACGCGGGTAATCGCGCCGCTCGTCGGGCTTGCCAACCATCTTTGCCTCAATCATGACGGCTCCTCCGTCCCAGCCGTTCCGGTCCTGTCTCCATCGTCCGCCTGTCAAACCGGCGGTGCCATCCGGGGGACCGCGTGGCGGCCCGCCGGCCGTACGATGCCGGACCTCACAGGTCCAGGCTGACGAACCCGTCGTCCTCGTCCGGCCCCGGTGCCGTCACCGTGTAGCCGAAGCGGTCCTTGAGGGCCTCGACGTCCCACATCGCGGCACGGTCGCGGTAGTTGAAGACGAGCTCCTTCTCGGTGCCGCCGTGCTTGAGGATGCGGGCCATGGCGATGTCGTCGGGGTGGGCGTGCCGGGCACCGCTCGTGGAGATGAGATAGCGGTCGCAGTCCAGCAGCCCGAGCAGTTCGTTGGAGAGGTTGTGGCCGCTGCCGTGGTGGGCGACCTTGAGGGCGTCCACGTGGAGGCGACCGCCCTCGGCCTCGGCCCGGGGCCGCAGCGACGCCACGAGCCGGCGGTCGTCCGCGTCGCCGGTGAGGACGAGACGCCGGCCCTCGTACTCGAAGAGCAGGCCGATGCTCGTGAGGTTCGTCCTCGACGTGTCCGGCTTGAACGGCGACGCGGCGAGTTCGTCGACGTCCACCCCGCCGAACTGCTCGAAGCCGGCCACGGGCGGGAGTTCGTCGGGGTCACGGCCGGGGATGAGGCCGTGCCGGGCACACTCCTTGACCCAGGCGGGGGCCAGTCGCTCCAGCTGCCCCCGGTCCGGCGAGAGCACCTCCAGTGTGGATCCGTCGTCGAACCAGCCGAGCGGTCGTCCGACCTCGACGCCGCGCCCACCGAACGCGTCGTTCCACGGCACCCGCCCCGCCAGGAGGGCGGTGGTGAGCTTCTCGCCGTCCCGGGCGCCGAACCCCTCGGTGTCCAGCAGGTGGTCGAAGCCGTTGAACCACACGTCCCCGAACTCCACCGGCCGGTCGGGGTCGTCCATCAGCGCGAGCACGCCCAGGATGTGGTCCTGGTCGACATGGGTGACGACGAGGACGTCGACGAGCCCGTCCAGAGAGGCGAGCGTCGGCTTGACGCGCGGGTACGTGCCCGTGCGGCCGCCGTCGACAAGGATCCGGCGCACAGAGGTGTCGTCGCCGTACTCCAGGAGCAGGCAGTCGCCGTCCTCGCCGGGCATCATCGTGAACCTGATCATCGCCGCCTCACCGCGTCACAACCTCCGCCTGATCACTGCTGTCTCCCCCGGAGGGCCACGATCACGAACGGTTCCCGCGTGTCGACGTGGTACGACAGTCTGCGGGCGTCGTTGAAGCGGTGCGCGCACTCCAGGTCGTAGGGGAACTCGGCGAGCCCGTGGATGAGCCGGCTCAGGCCAAGGGTGAACAACGGGACACCCCGGTCGTAGGCCTCCACGAGCGCGTCCCGCGCCTCCCACCGCTCCGTCTCCGTGTGCGCCCGGCGCAGGTGCCGCATCGCCCACAGCAACGATCCGTCGGGGAGCCAGTCGAACCCGGCGCGGAGCCGGTCGAGCCACGGGTCCCAGCGCTGCGGCTCCTCCGTCAGCTCGCTGCCGACCAGGACGTACGCGCCGGCCACGGCCGCGAGGGTGTTCTCCATCTCGCCGTACAGCATCGACTCCGCGTCCCGGACGAGGGTCGCTGCCGCGTCGAAGGCGCCGCGGGCCATGTACCCGAGGGCGGGTCCGACACGGCGGTCGCGCACCGTCACGGAGACGGCGCTGCCGGTGGGGCTCTGCCGCTCGTTGACGAGGACCTCGACCTGAGCGGAGCCCCACGGCACCGGGAGGGTGACGAGGTACTCGACGCCGGCCAGGGAGACGACGAGGAACTGGCGGCGCCCCGTGGGCAGGCCGAAGGTGGGCTCGCCGCGCTCGTCGACAGGGCCGTGCGGGCCGAAGCGGTAGAGCCGTGCGGCCGGGTCGCCCAGCTGGAGGCTGGGGATGCCGTGGGGCGAGGACCGCGCGATGTCCAGTGCGGCGGGCTGCCGGACGCGCCGGTCCGACAGAGCGAGCATCTGGGCGAAGTGCCAGGCGGTGGCCTTCGGGTCGCCGACCCACACCGCCCGGCCGGGCGAGGCGAGGCCGCTCACCCCGGAGCGCGAACCGAGGGAGCGGGGCACCGGGACGACCTTGTCGTCGTGGTACGCGTCGTAGGGCTCGATGTTGCCCATGAGGTACTGCCAGGAGTGCGACTCGTAGGGTGAGCGGCCGGTGCGGAGCGTCACGGAGGTCTCCGCGCCCTCGCGTGCCTCGACGTCCTTGGAGAGCACGACGCCGGAGGGCAGCGTCGCCGAGACGACGTAGTGGCCGGCGTCGACCTCGTACCGGACCGGCGGTGCCGAGGTCCCGCACGGGAAGAGGACGTTGCGGTGGGCGGCCCGGCCTCCGTCGGACGGGTAGATGCTGCCGACGACCGTCGCCCCGTCGGAGACGTCGGGTTCGTGGAGGTTCAGCGCCACGGTCACGCTGAGGGCGGCACTCATCGCTTCCCCAGGTGCACACGCCGGAACACCGGCCGTACGGTGACGGTCTTGGTCAGCACCTGGTCACCGAGCCGTGCCTCGAAGTCGTAGTTCCCGCTGCGCAGTTCGATGATCCACTCGCTCTCCGGGTCCGTGTCGTCCACGTCGTCCAGCGCCCGGCGCAGCCGCTCGCACCCGCCCTCGCGGCAGACGAACTCGGCCTCGGCGTTGCACTGCGCGGGATCGCAGCCCACGTACACCGGGACGACCGGCGGACCGGGCAGCTGGTGGAGGACGAACACGGGGAGTTCGCCGACCGAGGGGACCTGGACGCCCGCGACCGCGCCGGCGAAGCGCGGCTGGTGCATGAAGTGGTCGATCGCCTCCAGTAGATGGGAGGTGTTGACCCGCCAGTCGCCCTCGGGGTCGTCGCTCGCCGCGCCGGCGAGGCTCCTCAGCAGGGCCTCCGTGAACAGGCTCACCTGCCCGGGGCGCGCGTGCGAGCGGTCCCCGGCCAGCGTGGCGTAGTACGGGATGTGGAACCGCCGCGGCAGGTCCAGTGGGCGCGTGCCCGCCCCGAGCGGCAGCTGTCCGGCGAACCGCGTGCCCGAACTCTCGATGAGCACATCGGAGTTGGAGCGGCAGGCGTCCACGAAGAACACCTGCTGGGTGGCCTTGCAGCGTTTGAGCCCGTTCATCAGGCCCGCGAAGTCGAGAGCCCCGTTGAGCGGGTTGTGCTCGTCCTCGAAGATGTCGGCGGCCAGGAGCGACATGTCCTCTCCCTGCGAGATTCCGTGTCCGCAGAAGTAGAAGACGAGACGGTTGTCGATGTGACTGTTCCCGCGGTCGTACCACTGCCGGACCGCCTCCAGGATGTTGCCGATCGTGGCGACGTCGACGTCGTGGGGTGACCGGGTCCGGGGGTTCACGTACGGGGCCGGCTGGTCCTCGCTGAGCAGCAGGGCGACGCTGCCGAGCGGCTTGAGCGGGTCGTGGTAGTCCGCGAGAAGCCAGTCGGCGAAGGCCCGTGCGGAGACGGGGGGCGAGCTGAGCTGCCGCATTCCGTCGGGGTCCGCGACGGGCGCCTCGCCCCCGGCCAGCCGTGGGTACTTGCCGACGCCGATGACCAGCGCGTGGGTGCACGGAGAGGTGGTCTCGCCATCGAGATGGATCACGGAACCGGCCATGGTTCCTCCGGTGGTTCCTCTGCGACACCACGTTTCTCCTACTATATTCCTTGGGAGGGGATATGCCCTGATAAGGCGTTGAGAAGCACACATCATCGAGCCCGATTCCCACCTGAGGTGCGCCATGGCCGAGGCACCCGCCGGAAGAAATCTCGTGATCTGTCTGGACGGCACGGGAAACCAGTTGAAGGCGAAAGGGAACACGAATGTGGTCCGGCTCTTCGAAATGCTGGACGTCTCCGATCCCGAGCGGCAGATCGCCTACTACGACCCCGGCGTGGGCACGTTCTCGGCTGCCGCTGCCTGGACCCCCGTCAGCCGCGCCCTGTCCAAGCTGTTCGGTCTCGCCTTCGGCTCGGGTCTGAAGACCAACCTGGCCGAGGCGTACACCTATCTGATGCGCCACTACGAACCGGGCGACCGCATCCTCGTCTTCGGGTTCAGCCGCGGCGCGTACACGGCACGGGCGCTCGTGGGCATGCTCCGGGCGGTCGGGCTGATGCGGCCGGGCATGGAGAACCTCGTCCCGTACGCCGTGTCCGTGTACGCCAAGAACAAGGACTGGGCACCGGACGACTGGGACCAACTCCACCGTTTCACCGGGGCCTTCTGTCATTCCGCCGACGGGCGTTCCGCGATTGAGGTGGAATACCTGGGCATCTGGGACTCGGTGAAGGCGGCGGGCATCCTGCGGTGGAACCTGCACTGGCTGTACACCCGCCGGATCCCGAACGTCCGCCGGGTCCGCCACGCCGTGTCCATCGACGAGAAGCGCCGACCCTACCGGGAGTACCTCGTCACCTCGGGAGACAGGGAGCGGCCCGTGCCCGACGCGGTCGAGCAGGTATGGTTCGCCGGGGTGCACTCCGATGTCGGCGGGACCTTCGAGGACGATCCCCGGCTCGCCACCATCGCCCTCAAATGGGTCGTGGACGGCGCCCTCGACGCGGGCCTCCGGCTGAAGCCGGGCGCGTACGCCCGCGAGTTGTGCCTCGCCCCCGAGCACGCCTTCGGCAAGAGGCACCGCACGGGCCGGATCTGGGCCCTGCTCACCTATCGGCGGCGTCGCCTGCCGGCGGATGCGCACGTCCACGCGAGCGTCGGTGCGCGAGTGGAGAGGGATCCGGCGTACGGGGCCCGCATCCCCGCCACGGTGACCTGGTCGGACAAGGACTGGCTGGTCGCCCACGGCTGAGCGCCTTACGAGCGCCTCGTGGTGGGCTGTCCTCGCAGGGTCCACGACCGGTGGTGGCGGCCCGGCCCCACCAGGTAGGGAGGGAGGGTGTCAGGGCCGCAGGACGCCGTGCCCACCGAGTACTCGCACAGGATCAGCGGCTTGGTCTGCTCACCCGAGGTGGCGTGCGCGACGATCCGCTCGATCGGCGGGTACATGGGGCAGACGATGCCGGTGGCTGGTCCCGGCCGGGACCAGCCGTCGGCGAGCGCTCCCTCGTACTGCAGCGGGCGGGTGGTGTCGTAGCGGCGCAGCCAGCCGGCCGCGGCGTCGTGATGGGGGCCGTAGCCGCTCTCGTTGCCCAGCGACCAGACGACGACGCTCGGGTGGTTCTTGTCCCTGGTCGCCATCCGCGCCACCCGTTCGAGGAAGTCGGCGCGGTAGCCGGGGTCGTGGGCGATCTCGTCGTAGTGTCCGTGGCTCTCGATGTCGGCCTCGTCCACCACGTACAGGCCGAGTTCGTCGGCGAGGTCGAGCAGCGCGGGATCGTTGGGGTAGTGCGAGGTGCGCACGGCGTTGAAGCCGAACCGTTTCATGGTCGTCAGGTCGGCGCGCAGGTCGGCCTCGGTCACGACGCGTCCGGTGAGCGGGTGGAAGTCGTGCCGGTTGACGCCCCGGAGGAAGATCCGCTCGCCGTTGACGAGCAGGTCCCGGCCGCGGATCTCGACCGTGCGGAAACCGACGCGGCAGCGCGCCCGGTCCACGACGGTGCCGTCGGGGCGGTGGAGCCGGAGTGTCAGTCCGTACAGCTCGGGGGTCTCGGCGGTCCATGCGCGAACGTCGGGGACGGTGGCGGTCAGGGTGGCCTGGCCCCGCCAGTCCTAGGCACGGCGGGCCTCGACGGGTTCCGGGACGAGCGGCCGGACCGTGCCCCGCGGGTCCTCGAGTTCCCCGGAGACGTGCCATCCCGCGGGCAGGAACCCGGCGGTGCACGGGCGTCGCTCGGTCCCGCCCGGCTGGGCCCGATCCTGCACATGCCCGCCTCCACCGTCCACCGCATCCTGCTCCGGCACGGCCTGAACCGCCTGTCCTTCCTGGACCGGCCCACCGGCCAGGTCATCCGCCGCTACGAACGCGAGCGGCCCGGCAAGCTGGTCCACGTGGACGTCAAGAAACTCGGCCGCATCCCCGACGGCGGCGGCCACAAGACGCTGGGCCGCCAGGCCGGCCGCGCCACACGCAACAGCATGGGCTTCGACTACATCCACTCAGCCGTCGACGACCACAGCCGCCTCGCCTACAGCGAGATCCACCCGGACGAGAAAGCCGACATCTGCGCCGCCTTCCTGCGCCGGGCCGCGGTCTTCTCCGCTGCGTCGGGCATCGACCGCATCGAGCGGGTCCTGACCGACAACGCCTGGCCCTACCGCAAGAGCTTCGCCCGGCGGCAGGCTCTGGCCGATTTCGGCGCGATGGGCAAGCTCACCCGCATCTACCGGCCGCAGACCAACGGCAAGGTCGAACGCTTCAACCGCACCCTGCTCGAAGAGTGGGCCTACCTGCGGCCCTACAACAGCAACACCGAGCACACCGACGCCCTGGCAGACTTCCTGCACACCTACAACCACCACCGCTGCCGCACCGCACTCGGCGGCCACCCACCGATCAGCCGTGTGAACAACGCTCCAGGTCAATACACCTAGGCGCGGGGCAGCCGCAGCGTGACGATCTGGAACGGCCTCAGGTCCAGTTCGACGGCGCCGTCCTCGCCTACGGCGGTGACCGCGGGCCGCGGTGGCCGGCCGGTCCACGGCCGTTCCAGCAGGTCCGTCTCCATCGCCCCGGCCGTGGCGAAACCGGGGGTGAGAACGCTCCGCGCGCGGCCGCCGTGCGCCTCGTAGAGCCGGACGACGACATCGCCGGAGCCGTCGTCAGCCAGCTTGACCGCCTCGATGACGGTGGCGTCGTTGTCCAGGGCGACCAGCGGGGCGGTCTCCGCGTCTCCGCGCACCTCACGCTCGGGCAGGTTGACGCGGTACCCCTCACGGACCGCGTCGCCGATCGTCGCGCCCGGCACGAGCGCGTAGCCGAGCCGGTGCACTCCCTGGTCGGGGTCGGGGTCCGGGAAGGTCGGCGCGCGCAGCAGCGACAGCCGCACGGTGGTGGTGACGCCTCCGTCCCCGCCGGTGTCCTCGTCCCGCCGCGTCCGCGTGACGTCGTGCCCGTACGTCGAGTCGTTGACGACGGCCACGCCGTAGCCGGGTTCACCCACGTGGATCCAGCGGTGGGCACAGATCTCGAACTTGGCCGCGTCCCAGGAGGTGTTGGTGTGCGCGGGGCGCCGCACATGCCCGAACTGCGTCTCCGAGGTGGAGTGGTCGGTGTGGACGTCGAGCGCGAACGCGGCCTTGAGGACCGTCCGGGTCTCCCGCCAGTCGACGGTGGTGTCGATGTCGAGCCGTGGCGAACCGGCGGCGAGCCGCAGCGTCTGCTCGACTCTCGACGACCGGAAGCGACGGACGACCTTCACGCTCGCGGCGGCCGGAGAGGCCTCGGCCGGCGTCACCTCCTGCGCGTCCGTCAGATCGGTGACGGTGTGGCGGTAGTAGTGGTCGATGTCCCACGCGTCGCCGTTGTTCGGCAGGTCGGGGTGGATCTGCAGCAGGTTGCCGTAGCCTCCCGGGGCGATCGCCTCGCGTCCCGTGGCGGCGTCGCGCACGGAGGTGACGAGGCCCCGGTGGTCGATGACGACACGTACCAGGCCGTTGTCGAGCACGTGGCCGTCCTCCGAGGAGCGGGCGGCGGTGACCGGCGGCGCTTCCGGGCGCCGGGCTTCCCGGCGGGCGCCTCCCAGCGCAGGCACCCCGTCCCGTGCGTGCGGGGCCGCGTTGAAGACCACGCTGCCGTCCGCCGAACCGTCACCGGCCAGCGCCCGCTGCGCCGCGCCGATGATGTCCTCCAACTCGGTCATGACCTCCCGGTAGGTGGCGCGGGCCTCGCGGTTGACCCACGCGATGCCCGACCCGGGCAGGATGTCGTGGAACTGGTGCAGCAGCACGGTCTTCCACAGCTGGTCCAGCCGCTCGTACGGGTAGGGGAACCCGCTCCGCACGGCGGCCGTCGCGGACCACAACTCCGCCTCGCGCAGCAGGTGTTCGCTGCGCCGGTTGCCCTGCTTGGTCGTCGCGACGGACGTGTACGTTCCGCGGTGCAGCTCCAGGTAGAGCTCGCCCAGCCACACCGGGGCGTTCGGGTAGTCGGCGCGGGCCTTGGCGAAGAACGCCGACGGAGGTTCGATCGCGACACGCGGCGACCCCTCCAGGTCGGCGAGGCGCCGGGCGCGGGCGAGCATCTCGCGGGTGGGTCCGCCACCGCCGTCGCCCCAGCCGAACGGCACCAGGGAACGGGTGGCCGAGCCCTTCTCCTGGAAGTTGCGCACCGCGTGCGCCATCTCCGCGCCGGTGAAGGAGGCGTTGTAGGTGTCGACCGGCGGGAAGTGGGTGAAGACGCGGGTGCCGTCGATGCCCTCCCACCAGAAGGTGTGGTGCGGGAACTTGTTGAACTGGCTCCAGGAGATCTTCTGGGTCAGGAAGTAGGTGGAGTTCGACAGCCGCACCAGCTGGGGCAGCGCGGCGGAGTAGCCGAAGGAGTCGGGGAGCCAGACCTCGTCGGTCTCGATGCCGAACTCGTCGAGGAAGAACCGCTTGCCGTGGGTGAACTGACGGGCCATCGCCTCGCCGCCCGGCATGTTGGTGTCCGCCTCCACCCACATGCCTCCGACCGGCACGAACTGCCCGCTCGCCACCTTCTCCCTGACCCGGGCGTACACCTCGGGCCGCTGCTCCTTGATCCAGGCGAGCTGCTGTGCCTGGGACATCGCGAAGACGAACTCCGGGTCGCGGTCCATGAGATCGGTGACGTTGGCCGTCGTACGGGCGACCTTGCGGACCGTCTCGCGCAGTGGCCACAGCCACGCCGAGTCGATGTGGGCGTGGCCGACCGCGCTGATCCGGTGGGCCGAGGAGTGCGCGGGCCGTGCCAGGGCCCCGGCGAGCACACCGCGGGCCTCGGATGCGGCCGCGTTCACGTCGCCGCGGAAGTCGAGGACGTCGACGGCGCGTTCCAGGGTGCGCAGGATCTCCCAGCGGCGGGGATCGTCGACGGACAGCTCCAGCATCAGCTGCTGCAGCACTTCGAAGTCCTGGACCAGCTCCCACACCTCGGTGTCGAAGACCGCCAGGTCCATCCGTCGCAGCCGGTAGAGCGGGTCGTCCCCGGCGGTGTCCCAGTCGCCCATGAGGCTCACCGGGCCGTCGATCTCCGGGTTCGACGAGGCCTCCAGATACAGCAGGATCTCCTCCCCGCCCCCGGCCTTGTCGGTGATCCGTACCCAACGGGTGCGCGGATTGAGTGACTTGACGGCCGTGGAGTCCGGGCGGTACACCAGCGCCTCGGCCTGGAAACCGGGGCCGGCGCCGGTGAAGCCGAGGTCGAGCACGGCCTCGACGGCCGACCCGGCCCAGTCGTCGGGCACGGTGCCCCGGACGCGGAACCAGACGGTTCCCCAGGGGCGCCCCCAGGCCTGGCCGGCCTTCACCGGCTCGTACGGCGCGGTCAGGCCCTCGGCCACCGGTACGGGTTCGCCGGGGGCGCTCCACGCCTGCACGTCCAAAGGCACCGACCGGGGGTGGATCCGCGGCCGGATCCGCTCCCGAAGTGCCTGCGCGAGCCTGGTCTCGATCAGGCTCCTGTCGTCATGCATGGGGATGCTCCCTGTGGCGTCGGAGGGTCACGGCCTGAGCGACTCCCCCAGTCATCGGATCTTTCTGAGGCTTACACCGAGACTGAGAGGTGTCAATGCCCGGCGGCCGCACAACTCCCCGGCCACGCCTGGCGAATGCCCCAGACTCCCGCAAGCGGTTTCCCCACACCCTTGCCACCTCGGCTTATCCAGGTTGCGCCAGGGGTGTTGACAACCGGCTGAACCCCGCCCATAGTCGGTTCGCAACGAAGCCCGTGAACGATCCCGGGATCGTTATCGGCGTGCGCCGCCCTTCCGGGCCCCGCACGGCTAGAGATCCGATGTATTCGTACCTTCTCCTTCTGGTCGGCCCAGCACATCCAGGCCACATCCCGCGTCGCGAAGAGCACGCCGAGAGTCGTACAAGCGTGGAAGGAACACACATGAGAAAGCGGCTGTGGCCGGGTGCCGTCGCACTCGGGCTGGCCCTGTCGCTCGGCGCCTGCTCGTCGGGCGCCACGAAGCAGACGCCGGGGGCCGCGGGCACGATCACCGTCGAGGCGCCCAACAGTGCCCCGACCTTCACCAACAACTTCAACCCGTTCAGCGCCTCGGAGACCGGACCGGGGCTGAACATCATCTACGAGCCGCTGGTCGCCACCAACCGCGCGAAGGGCGGCACGCTCATGCCCTGGCTGGCCAGGTCATGGGCCTGGTCGGACGGCGGCCGCACGGCGACCTTCACCATCCGGCCCGGTGTCACGTTCTCCGACGGCAACCCGCTGACCCAGCAGGACGTGCTCTACAGCCTCCAACTGCCCCTGAAGAACCCCAAGGTGGCCGGAGCCGACTACACCTCGGTCAAGGCGGTGGGGTCCGACAAGGTGGCGGTCACCTGGAAGGACCCCGCGTACCAGTCGCTGGTCAACATCAAGAACATCAACATCGTCGAGAAGAAGCTCTGGGCCGGCCGCAACCCGCTGACCTACGTGGACAAGAAGCCGGTCGGCACCGGCCCGTTCAGCATGAGGACGTTCTCGCCCCAGGCGGTCACGATGGCCTCCCGCGGCGACTACTGGGGCGGCAAGCCCGCCATGCGCAGTCTGCGGTACGTCGCCGCCACCAGCGCCAACGTCCAGACACAACTGCAGAACAACAGCATCGACTTCTGCACCTGCGACATCGACGCCAAGAGCTACATCGCCTCCGACCCCAAGAAGCACCACTTCATCATGGCGTGGGACGGGTCCGTGGTCTCCGTCATGCTCAACAACGCCAAGGCGCCCTTCAACGACGTCAACGTACGCCGTGCCTTCGCGAAGGCGGTGGACATCGAGGCGATCGCCAAGCTCTCCTCCAGCAAACTCCCCCTCACCCAGCCGCCCGCCAGCCCAACCGGGCTGTCGACCAAGACCTATGAAGGATGGATCGACCCCAAGTACCTGGCTCCGCGCACGCAGGACGTCGCCGCGGCCGAGGCGGATCTGCGGGCCGGCGGCTGGAGCGTGAGCGGCGGCGCGCTGACGAAGGACGGCAAGAAGTACCCGATCACCTATGTCGCCCCCAGCGACACGCCGTTCCTGAAGACCATCGGCCAGCTCGTGGTGCAGCAGATCGAACAGAGCCTCGGCATCAAGGTCACCCTCAACGGCGGATCCGGCGCCAACACCGGCTCCGACATCAACAAGGGCAAGTTCGACATGGCCGCCACC
This sequence comes from Streptomyces sp. NPDC030840, assembly GCF_055572015.1. Classification (NCBI taxonomy): domain Bacteria; kingdom Bacillati; phylum Actinomycetota; class Actinomycetes; order Kitasatosporales; family Streptomycetaceae; genus Streptomyces; species Streptomyces sp. NPDC030840. Next base: position 360,834 of record NZ_JBVIEE010000002.1, read on the forward strand.
TGGCTGTCCCGCGGTGACAGCATGTACTACGCCCTCCAGCAGTTCGACGGGCGCCTCGCGCAGCCGCTCGGCACCGAGTCCGTCGGCGGCAACAACACCATGCGCTGGAAGAACGCGGAGTTCGACAGGATCCTCAGCCAGATCGCCGGGACGGACGACCAGTCCCGGATCAAGGCCCTCTCGAAGCAGGCCCAGGCAATCTTCGTGGACCAGGTGCCCACCATCCCGCTCTTCGCCTCGGGCGCGGCCGGGGTGGCCAGCAGCCTGCGGTGGACCGGATGGCCCGACGCCGAGAACCCGTCCTACCTCGCGAACACCGGGTCGGGCTCGGAGTTCATCACCACGCTCCTGCGCCTCAAGCCCGCCAAGGGCTGACGGGAGTCCCCATGACCGCCCCCTTGACCGCCGCGGACGCCGGCCTCGCCCCGAAAGGTGAGGCCGGGCCGGCCGACCGCCCGGCCCGCCGCCGGGGACGGCTGGGCTGGCTCGGCAGCCGCCTCGGCTTCTATCTCCTGGTCAGCTGGATCGCGATCACGCTGAACTTCTTCATTCCCCGGCTGATGCCGGGGAACCCGGCGAGCGCCATCCTCCAGGCGATGACCGAGCGCACCGGCACCCCGCCCTCGGCCGCCACCGTCCGCTCCGTCGAGCTGCTCTTCGGCAACCCCGACCAGTCCCTGTTCTCCCAGTACCTGGGCTACCTCGGCGAACTCGCCCACGGCGACCTGGGGTTGTCCGTCAGCCAGTACCCGGTGCCGGTGGCGGACCTCGTCAAGGCGGCGCTGCCGTGGACACTGGCCCTCGTCGGCAGTACCACGGTCATCTCGTTCGTCATCGGCGTGGGGCTCGGCATTGTCGTCGGCTGGCGGCCGGGGCGCCGCCTCGACACCGTGGTGACCCCGCTGTCGACCGTCCTCAGCGTCGTACCGTACTTCTGGGTCGCCCTGCTGGGCGTGTGGATCTTCGCCGTCCAGCTCGGCTGGGCCCCCGTCTCCGGCGGCTACCCCCCGGACAGCGTGCCCGGCTTCAACGCGGACTTCCTCCTGGGCACCCTGCACTACGGACTGCTGCCCGTCGCCACCATCGTGTTCTCCTGGTTCGGCGGCTGGGTGTTCGGCCAGCGCAACATGATGGTCACCACGCTCAGCGAGGACTTCGTCCTGCTCGCCCGGGCCAAGGGACTGCCCGGCTGGAAGGTCATGCTGCGGTACGCGGCCCGCAACGCGCTGCTGCCGAGCGTCACCAACTTCGCCCTCGCCATCGGCGGACTGGTCGGCGGCTCCCTGCTCACGGAGATCGTCTTCTCCTACCCCGGCATGGGATTCCTGCTGTTCGACGCGGTCTCCAAGCGCGACTACCCGACCATGCAGGCCGTGTTCCTGCTGATCACCCTCACCGTGCTGCTCGCCAACTTCCTGGCGGACTCGCTCTACGCGCTGCTCGACCCCCGCACCAGGGAAGTGAGGTGACGCCCCGATGACCAAGCGACTGCTGGCCGGCTGGAAGGTGCGGCTCGGCCTCACCGTGTTCGCCTTCTTCTGCGTGCTCGCCCTCGCCGGACCGTGGATGACGGAGCATCTGCTCCATCAGAGTGCTACAGCACTGGACCTCGACGCCGTCAGTTCCCCGCCCGGCGGGAAACACCTCCTCGGCACCACCGCGAGCGGACACGACGTCCTCGCCCAGGTCATCACCGGGGCGCGCGAGTCGATGATCGCCGGTCTGGTCGCCTCCGTGCTCGGCACCTTCATCGCCGTCGTCGTCGGGGTGACCGCGGGTCTGGCGGGCGGCGTCGTGGACTCCGCCCTCACCGGCCTGACCAACGTCTTCCTCACCATGCCCTCCTTCGCGCTGATCTTCGTGATCAGCGGCTACACCCAGGGCGCGGGCCCGGTTGCCATCGGCGTCATCATCGGCGTCTTCGGCTGGGCGGGCGGGACCCGGGCGCTGCGGTCGCAGACCCTGAGCCTGCGCGGCAGGGACTTCGTGCACGCGATGCGGATGCTCGGCGAGAGCCGCTGGCGGCTGGCCATGGTCGAGGTACTGCCGCATCTGACGGGCTGGATATCCGCCATGTTCCTCACCGGCTTCATCTCAGGCGTGCTGGCCGAGTCCAGCCTCGCCTTCCTCGGGGTGTCCAGCGCCTCCACCGTCAGCTGGGGCGTCATGATCAGCGAAGCGCAGCAGGGCAACGCCCTCATCAGCGGCATGTGGTGGTGGTTCGCCCCGCCGGGCCTGTGCATCGCGCTGCTCGGCGCCTCCGTCGCTCTGATCAACTTCGCGGTCGACGAGATCTCCAACCCGCGGCTGCGCGACGCCAACCGGGTCCTGGTGAAGCGGACGCGTCGGGCACGGCGGGCGAAGGAGCGGGACGCACGGCAGGCGAAGGAGATGACCCATGCCTGACGAGGACAACGGTGGCCGCACGACCCTGCTGGACGTACGCGGACTCACCGTCGAGTACGTCTCCGAACGAGGGGCCGTGCGCGCCTGCGACGACCTCTCCTTCACGGTGCGCCGCGGCGAGATCCTCGGCGTAGCGGGCGAGTCCGGCTCGGGCAAGTCCACCCTGATCACCGCCCTCACCCGGCTGGAACGGCCGCCCGCCGTGACCACGGCCGGCCAGATCCTCTTCCGCCCCCGGGGCGCGGCCGAACCCCTCGACCTGGTGGGCCTGACCGAGCGGGAGTTGAGGAGACTCCGCTGGCGGGACCTGGCCATCGTGCTGCAGAGCGCCATGAACGCCCTCAACCCCGTCATGCGGCTCGGTGCCCAGTTCACCGACGTCCTGCGCGAACACGACCGGGCACTCGGCCGCCAGGAGGCACGGACCCGCACCGGCGAACTGCTCGCCCTCGTCGGCCTCACCGCCGAGCAGGCGAACCGCTACCCGCACGAACTCTCGGGCGGCACCCGGCAGCGCGCCACCATCGCCCTCGCGCTCGCCTGCGGCGCCGACCTCGTCGTGATGGACGAACCCACCACAGCCGTCGACGTGGTGATGCAGCGTCAGATCCTCGCCAACATCCTGAGGCTGCGCGGGAGGCTCGGTTTCGCCGTGGTGTTCGTGACCCACGACCTGTCCCTGCTCGTCGAACTCGCCGACCGGATCGCCATCATGTACGCGGGCCGGATCGTCGAGGTCGGTACCGCCTTCGACCTCTACCACCGGCCCAGGCACCCCTACACCGAGGGCCTGCGGGCCTCCTTCCCTCCGCTGCGGGAACCGGTCCGCCGGCTCAGCGGCATCCCCGGCTCTCCGCCGGACCTGCGCGACCCGCCCTCCGGCTGCGCCTTCCACCCCCGATGCGCGCACCGGTTCGCGCCGTGCGACACCACGGTCCCGGTGCTCCATGACGTCGGCGGGCCCGGCGGGCCCGGTACGCAGCAGGCGGCCTGCCTGCTGCACACCGCGGCGCCGCCCCAGGACCTGCCACAGCCACAGCCAACGATCCTCCGGCGAGCACGGAAGGAGACCGACGATGCTGTCGGGTACTGACGACGGTGCAGCCGTGCGCGCCCACGCCGAAGGGCCGGACGCCGGCGCCGAACCACCGGTCCTGGAGGCCGCGGACGTCTCCATGCACTTCACGGTGCGCGCCGGCCTCGGCCGCACGACGACCGTACGCGCCCTGGAGCACGCCTCGCTGCGGCTGCGGCGCGGACGGATCGTCGCCCTGGTCGGTGAGAGCGGCAGCGGCAAGACGACCCTGGCCCGGCTCTTCGCGCTCATGTACACCCCGACCTCCGGTGAGATCCGGCTGCGCGGCGAGCCGGTCCGGCCACGCCGCGGCCGGGCGGCCCGGGAGTACTACTCCGAGGTCCAGATGGTGTTCCAGGACCCCTTCGCCTCCCTCAACTCCATGCACACCGTCCGCCACAACCTGGCGCGGGCGCTGCGCATCCACGGCCGGGCCGGCCGCGACGACATCGAGGAGCGGATGCACGACCTCCTGGAGCGGGTGAGTCTCACGCCCACCGCCGACTTCATCGGCAAGCTGCCGCACGAACTCTCCGGCGGCCAGCGGCAACGCGTGGCCATCGCCCGGGCCCTGGCGGTCGGCCCCAAGGTCGTCCTCGGTGACGAACCGATCTCCATGCTCGACGTGTCGATGCGGCTCGACATCCTCAACCTGCTGGCCGGACTCCGCGACGAGGAGGACATGGCTCTGCTCTACATCACCCACGACATCGCCGGTGCCCGGTACCTGGCGGAGGAGATCCACGTGATGTACGCGGGTCAGATGGTCGAGGGCGGCCCGGCCGAGGAGATCATCCAGAACCCCCAGCACCCCTACACCCGCCTGCTGCTCGACGCCTCGCCCGACCCCGCCCGGACCGTCACCGCGGGCGCCGGCGCCGGGTCCGTCTTCGCGGACGTCGAGGACTCCGGCGAACCGCCCAACCTCGCCGCCCCGCCGCCCGGCTGCCGTTTCCACCCCCGCTGCCCGTTCGCCACCGACGACTGCCGCGCGGAGTTCCCCGCCCGCACCGAACAGCCCACCGGCCAGTGGGTGCACTGCTGGCTGTACCCCGCCGGAACCCTCACAGGAGCACGATCATGAAGATAAGCCGCAGAACCCTCGGCAAGTCGGTCCTCGCCGCCTCCGCCGGGCCGGCCGTCGCGCCCTCCACCGCCGCCGGCGCGGCCGCCACCGTCCAGGAGGCCGGCTCCGCCGGGGCGACCGGGGCGAGCGGGGCGACCAGCACCGGAATCGCGTTGCCCAGGGGAACCGCCCTGCGCTCGCTTGACGTGATTCCGTCCTCCAGCCTCACCACCAACCCGGACCGGGTCCTGGTCGCCTGCCTCCAGGGTCTGGTCGCCAAGACGTCCCCCGAAGGCATCTTCATCGACGAGGGCGGTCCCGGGGCCCTGTGGAAGAACTACCTCCACACCACCTACGGGATCGTCCTCGACGACTCCTTCTCCACGTGGCAGCAGCTGCTGACCCGCTTCCAGAGCCATGTACGCGGTTACATCCGCTACGACATGACCGGCAACCCCGTCTCCCTCAACGTCGCCTCCTCCCTGAGCGGCCCCCTGAACGCCCTCGTCGTCGACCGGAGCCAGGAGAGCGCCGTCCAGGCCCTCGGCGTCACCCGTCTGCTGCTCGACGTCTCCGACAAGGACGAACACTGGGCCTACGCGACGTATCGGGGCCTGTTCGCCGACACCATCGCGGCGGAGCTGAACTCGACCGTCTACTACCACCTGCGCGACTACATCGCCCTGACGGACTCCTTCACCTTCTACGACGGGGTGACCAAGTGGCGCGCCGGCGTGCTGGGCGACCTGGGGCCCGCCGCCACGCTGATGGGATACGGCAACGACGAGACCGCGATGATCCAGCAGGCCTCGGAGGAGGGCGTCACCTCCATCCCCTCCGACCTGGCCCCCAACCTCTCGGTAATGAGCGGCATCCACAGCACCGACGGCCTGACCCAGAAGCCGCAGCCCGCCCCGGTGACCGCGGACAAGCACTACGTCACCTTCGTCATCAGCGACGGCGACAACGTGGCCTGGAACCTGTGGGGCCTGCACGAGTACTTCGCGAACCCGGTGCGCGGGAGCTTCGACGTGGGCTGGGGCATCAGCCCCTCCCTGGTCGACCTGGCCCCCGGTCCCCTGCGCTGGTACTACGAGAACGCCTCCGCCGGCCCGGGCCGGGACGACTTCATCGCCGGACCCAGCGGCCGCGGCTACACCTACCCGAGTCACATGACCGCCGACGCGCTCGAAGCCCACGCGGCGACTCTCAACGCGTACATGGGCGAGGGGGACCTGCGGATCTGCGAGATCCTCGACGACACGCCGGTCTTCAAGCGCTCCGACCTGTGGGCGCCCTATCTGCGGCAGCCCAACATCGACGCCCTGTTCTACTTCGGCCCCGGACCGAAGGGCTCCGGAACGAAGGGCGGCATCCGATGGGTGAACGACAAGCCCGTGATCGCACAGCGGGACGTCCTGTGGGCAGGCCTCACCGAGGAACCCGAGCTCATCGACCACATCAACCAGCGGCCCGCCGACCCGTCCTCCGCCGACGGCTACACGCTGGTCCTGGTGCACTGCTGGACGAAGAGCCTGACCGACGTGCGGACGGTCGTGGACGGACTGGGTCCCCACGTCGAGGTCGTTACCCCGCGCTCCTTCGTCCGCCTGATCAACGACAACCACGCCCAGTGAGCAGCCCCAGGGAATCAGGGAACCCCATGACCTCCGAACCCCCCGGCCCCTCCTCCCCCGCCCTCTGGGTCGCCGTAGGCCCCGGCGACAGCGACGACGAGCTGCGCCGCAAGGCGTCACTGGTCCGGCCGGCGCCCCGGCAGGTCGCCTGGCAGCGTCAGGAGCTCGTCGCCTTCCTGCACTTCGGCATCAACACCTTCACCGGTCTGGAGTGCGGAACCGGCCTGGACGACCTCTCGCTGTTCGACCCGGCGGAGCTGGACTGCCGCCAGTGGGTGCGCGTCCTCGCGGAGGCCGGCTTCCGGTCCGTGATCCTGACCGCCAAGCACCATGACGGGTTCGTCCTGTGGCCCAGCCGCTACACCGGTCACTCGGTGGCGGCCACGCCCTGGCGCGCCGGCCGCGGCGACGTGGTGCGTGAACTCGCCGACGCCGTCCGTGAGTTCGGCCTCGGCCTCGGGGTGTACCTCTCCCCCGCCGACCTGCACCAGACGCACGCCCCCGACGGCTGCTACGGCAACGGCAGCCCCCTGGTCGACTCGGTGATCCCCACCCTCGTGCCCGGCGACGACCGGACGGGCCGGGTCGAGTCGGGCGAGTTGCCGTCCTTCTCCTACGCGGTGGACGACTACAACCGCTACTACCTCAACCAGCTCTACGAGTTGCTCACGGAGTACGGGCCGATCAACGAGGTGTGGCTGGACGGCGCCGATCCGACCGCCACCAAGCAGAGCTACGACCACGACGCGTGGTTCGGCATGGTGCGCGCGCTGGCGCCGAACGCCACCTGCGCGGTCGGTGGGCCCGACGTCCGCTGGGTCGGCAACGAGAGCGGGTACGCCCGCTACAGCGAGTGGAGCGTCGTACCGCTGCGCGGCGAGCCCTCCGAGTTCGGGCAGACCACCGCCGTCGCGGAGGAGGAGCACGACCTGGCCGGCCCCGGCCCTCTGCGTCGGGCGGACTACCTCAAGTGGTACCCGGCCGAGGTGGACGTCTCCATCCGGCCGGGCTGGTTCCACCACACCTCCCAGGACGGGGCCGTGAAGTCGCTTCCCCGGCTGATGGACCTGTACCGGCACTCGGTGGGCCGCAACGCGGTGCTGCTGCTCAACGTGCCACCGGACCGGCGCGGCCTGCTGGCCGGCCCGGACGTGGCGCGGCTCACCGAGTTCGGCCGCGTCCTGCGTGAGGTGTACGGCCATGACCTGGCGGCCGGCGCCCGGCCGGCCGGGGACCCGTCCGGGAACGCGGTCGTCGTCGACCTGCCCGAACCGCGGACCTTCAACGTCGTCGGCCTCGGCGAGGACATCACACAGGGCCAGCAGGTCGGGGCCTTCGCCGTCGACGCACGGCTGGAGGGGGCCTGGACGCGGGTGGCGACCGGTACCACGGTGGGGCACCGGCGTCTGGTGTCCCTTCCCCGCCCGGTCACGTCCGACGGTGTGCGGGTGCGTGTCCTCGACGCGCGTGTCGCGACCGGGCTGGGAGTCTCCCTCTTCCTGGACCCGACCGTGCCCGAGCCCGTTGTCCACAGCTCCTTCGCCGAGGCCCGCGACAACAGGGGGATCAGCAGCGACGACGCGCCCCGGCTCGCCGACCTCGACGGCACCGGAATGAGCCTGTCCGCCGAGGCACTGGCCGCCGCCGGCGTGGTCCCCGGCGGCCCGGTCGCGCATGGCGGCCTGGAGTTCCGGTGGCCCGACGTCGCTCCCGGCGAGCCGGACAACGTGCGGGCCGACGGCCAGACCATCCGGATCGGCGGGTCGGGCTCCCGGATCGGTTTCCTGCTCGCCGGTACCGCGGACCGCAGCTTCGGGCCGGGACTCGCGACCTACACGGACGGCACCCAGCAGGAGATCCCGCTGCTGGCCCTCGACACCCTCGGCGAGGGCGACTACCCGGCCGCCGCGCAGACGGTCGTGTCGACGCCGTACCACAACCGGCCCACCGGGCGCGTGGACGAACCCGCCCGCGTGGGCTGGTGCGCGGCACCGATCGACCCCGCGAAGACGCTCGAGTCGATCACACTTCCCCGCTACGGAGAGGGGGCCAGTCCTGAGGAGCCAGGGGTGCACATCTTCGCCGTCGCGGTCGGCTGAGGCCGCGTTAGAGTGCTCGGACGGGCTGAATCCCCTGGTCCGGGCGGTCGCCGGAACGAGCGTGCCAGTGGCGTCGAGATACGAGGACGGTTGAGCGTGGTACCGGGCAAACAGGAGCGACTCGCTCGTCATCCGCTGAAGCGAGCGGGCCGAGCCACGATACTCGACGTCGCGAGCCTGGCCGGAGTGTCCCGGCAGACTGTCTCCCGCGCGATCAACGACAAGGGCGAGATCGATCCCGCGACGAAGGAACGGGTGCTCGAGGCGGCACGCTCCCTCGACTACCGTCCCAGCCGGCACGCCCAGGGCCTCAGGAGGGCCGGTTCGGTGATGGTCGGACTGATCATCTCCGATCTGGCCAACCCGTACTTTCCGGAGGTCGCGGCCGGAGTGCTGGAGTCGGCCAAGCCGCAGGGCTGGAACGTGACGGTGTGCGAGTCCCGCAACGACGCCGAGGAGGAGCGCGAGGCGCTCGACCTGCTCGCGCGGCAGGCGGACGCGATCGTCGGCTACTGCGACAGCGACGACGACGTACTGGCCCAGTACGCCTCCGGTCTGCCGGTCGTGCTCCTGGAACGGGCGCCGGACGAGACCCGGTTCGGGTCGGTGGGCATCGATTTCGCCTCCGGCATGCGGCAGGGCGTGGCCCATCTGACGGAGCGCGGGCACCGGCGGATCGGCATGCTGGACTGCGCGCTCCCGGGGACGCGCAGCCCTCGTGGCGACTACTTCCTCGCCGAGGCCCGGGCCCACGGGCTGCCGGTGGGCCCGGACTGGCTCGTCCCGTGCGGCGGCCACAGCCTGGCGGGAGGTGAGAGGGCCTTTGAGGCACTGCTGGAGCGGCATCCGGACGTCACCGCCGTCGTCGGCTTCAACGACCTCGTCGCGATCGGTGCCATGCGCGCCGCTCGCCGGCGCGGCCTGCGGGTGCCCGACGACATCGCTTTCCTCGGCATCGACGGGCTGACCCTGGGGGAACTGGTCGAGCCGGCGCTGAGCACCCTGTGCATCGACAAGCGCCAGGTCGGGCGCCTGGCCGTCGAACAGGTGACGGAGATGCTCGAGGGCAAGGAGCCCGCGGTGGGTGAGGGCGCCTGGGTGATACCGGAACTGATCGTCCGCGCCTCGACGTGACGCGCGCGCTCCGTTCGTTCCGTGTCCCTGCCATGCGTCGTCCTCGACGCGGGCCCGCTTCTTGTCCACCAGACACGGCCAGGGCCGCAGGGCGCTGCCGCGGTCCGGACGGGGTCGGTGAGGGCCCTCGGCGCCGGGCCCCGGCGGGGAGGCCATCGGGTCGCCCTGACCTGTCGGGCGCGGGTCCGGGCGCCCGGGCCCTCAGCTGTCGCCGGCGTTGCTGCGCAGGTCGGCGCGGGCGCGGCGCAGGGCGATGGTGAGGGCGCCGCGGAGGGGGGCGGCGTCGCCGAGGGCGCCGGACTCCACGGGCGGGGGCAGGGGGGCCAGCGCGTTCACGGCCTCGCGGACGGGGTCCAGCAGGGCGGGGTGGCTGCCGATGGGGCCGCCGAGCAGGACGAGTTCGGGGTCGACGACCGCGCAGACCGTGGCGATGGCCTCGCCGATGGTGCGGCCCTCCTGCGCGATGACGGCGCGGGCCTCCTCGTCGCCCTCGTCGGCGAGCCGGAAGATCTCACGGGCCACGGCGACGGAGTCCACGCTGTCGGTGCCCGGCAGGTGCCGCGGCCGGAAACCCGCGGCGGCGACGGCGCGGGCGAACCCCTGCCGGGCCTGGGTTCCGGGGGGTTCGGAGCCGACGCTGAGGTAGCCGATCTCCCCGGCGCCACCGCGTGCGCCCCGTACGAGCCGGTCGCCGACGACCAGCCCCATGCCCATACCGGCGCCGATGAAGACGTAGGCGAAGCTCTCGGCCTCGCGGGCGGCTCCGTGCCAGCGTTCGGCGACGGCGGCGAGATTGACGTCGTTCTCGACCAGGAGCGGGGCGTCGGTCAGCCCGGCCAGGGCTTCCTGGGGCTGGAAGACGCCCTCCGGGTAGGGGGTGTCCTCCAGCGGGATCACGGCGGAGGTCCTCGGGTCGACGGGGTTGGCCACCGACACGCCGACGGCCAGGGGCTGACCGTGGCCCACGGTGCCCTGCTCGATCGCCCCGGTGACCAGGGTGCGCAACTGCCGGGCGATGTGGTCGGGGTTGCGCGGCTGGGCGGGCTGGTGCGTGCTCTCCAGGAACGCGCGGCCGAAGAGGTCGGTGGCGCACACCCTGAGCTCGGTGGGATGCAGGTCGACGGCGACGACGAAGCCGGCGTCGGTGGCGACCTGGTAGTAGGTGCCGACCCTCCCCTGTCTGCCGCGCTGCTCCCCGGCAGGCAGGAGCAGCTTCATCCTCTCCAGCCTGCGCACCGACTCCGAGACGGTGGTCTTGGAGATGCCGGTCCGCTGCGCGATCTCCGCGCGGGTGATGGGCGCCTGCTCGAAGACGATGTCCAGCACGATCTGGTCGGTCAGTTCACGCAGCAGCGCCATGCTGGGCAGAGCCGAGCCCGCGAACCCCCGGCCGATCTCCATCACACCTCTTGTCGTCAGATGCCTCGCCGCCCCTGCGGGGGGGGACGGCGGGTGCCGCCCTCCAGTTGACGAGACTACGTCACCGGTGTGCCGGCCTCACTTCACGGACCCGGCGGTCAGCCCGCGGACGAACCAGCGTCCGAGCAGGACGTAGACGAGGGCACGGACTGCACGAGACGGTCACCGCGGAAGGAGGCGGCGGCCTGCCGCTGGTAGTCGGGGAGGGAGTCGACGGGCACGTCGGTGCGGATCGGCGTCGACCCCTTGGCCTTGTTGAAGGCCAGCTGCACGTCCTTCGAACCGATCGCGGAGGCCCACTTCAGCCCGAGCTCGCGGTGCTTGGCGTTCTCCGCCACGACGAAGGTGTCGACCACCAGGACGAAGGTGCCGTCGGTGCCGGGCTCGGGCACGTAGCCGAAGTCGGTCCCGTCCTTCGCGCCGGCCTTGACCAGCTCTCCATAGGCCCAGTCGCCCATGCTCATGACCGCGCAGTCGCCCGCGGCGAGCCGTTTGGTGGCCTGGTCCCAGGACAGCGCGGAGGCGTCCGGGTCGGCGTACGGCAGCATCTTCGAGAACAGCTCGGCCGCCTGCCTCACCCCCGGGCCCGTCCACGGGGCCTTGCCGGCGACGAGGTCGTTCCAGCCGTCGGCGCCTACCTCACCGAGCAGCGTGTTCTCGAACAGCTCGGCCGTGGCGAACGCGTCCTTGGCGCCCAGGCACAGGGGCATGATCCCCTTGTCCTTCAGCGTGCCCAGCGACCGCACGAACTCCTCCGGAGTGGTGGAGGCCGACAGTTCGACTCCGGCGCGGGCGAGGAGCTTCTTGTTGAACCACAGCACATTGCCGCGATGCGCGCCCGTGGAGACGCCGTAGATCTTGCCCTTCCTGCTCACGGACGTGACGAGTTCCTCCGGAACCACCTTGGAGAGGCCGTCCTTCTCGTACACGGAGGAGAGGTCGGTGAGGAGATCGGAGTCGAGGTACTGCTCGATCGCCTCGCCGGGGTGGGTCTGCCAGGTGTCCGGCGGGTTGTTGCCCTGAAGGCGCGTCTGCAGGACGGCCTGGGCGTTGCCTCCGCCTCCGCCCGCCACCGCTCCGTTGACGACCTTGACTCCGGCGTTCGCGGACCTGAAGCCGGCGATGAGCTCCTTGAGAGCCGCGTCCTCCGACCCGGAGGTCCACCAGGAGAAGACCTCCAGTTGCCGGGCGTCCGATCCGCCCCCGCTGGACGTGCTGCTTCCGCCGCCACAGGCGGACACGGCTGCGAGGGCTCCCGCCGTCGCTGTGGCGAGCAAGTATCTGGTTCTGCGGACACTGCTGCGGACACTCATGCGGCTCTCCTTCGAACTCGCTCTCCGCGCCTGACGCGGAAGGGGAATGTCCGGGCGACCGGCGCTTCTTCAGACATGCCGGTCGGCCGGTGGGGCTGAGGGCAAGGGGGGCGGCCCGTCCCCGGGGAAGGTCCCGGAGGGTGCGGGCACTCCCTGGGGAGGATTAGTCAGGGAGGTGACCTGACCAAAGAGGCCTGGAAGCCAACAGTGGCGACCTGTGCCGACAAGACCCGGGACGCAGATCTCCGAGCGGGCCCTGGCGGCCGGCGAACACCAGGGCCCGTTCCCGCCCGGGGGCCGCCTCAGTGCAGGCCGAGTCCTCGGCGGCCGGTCTCGTTGAGCTGGTCGAAGGTGAAGCGGCCGGACCAGCCGCGCTCGTAGTGCTCGTCCGGGAAGTCACTCGGACTTGAGCCGGTGGCGAAGGCCTCCAGAACGTGGGCCGCGTACTCCTCGTTGCGCGGACACCAGGGGGCGGCGGGGATGTACATGACGTTGCCCCAGCCCTTCTGGTCCGTCACGGGCGCGACGCTGTGGATCATGTCGCAGTGCCACCAGACGGAGTCCCCGGCCCGCACGTCCGGGATGCCGGTGAGCGCCGCCATGAGCAGCGGATGCCACTTCTCGTTCGCCGGGAAGACCCGGTTGACCGTGACACCGCACATGTCGTCCTCGGGGACGTCGGACAGCAGCGGCCGCAGCATCAGGTACGCCATCGACTCGGGGATCGGGACGGTGTGCAGGACGCCCTGGTCGTGGTCCATGTCGGACAGCGCTGTCCAGCCCTGGAACGTGCGGAAGGCCGAGCACATGGTCGACCCGGGGTACTGCGGCCCCTGAGTGCGGTGCGAGGCGTCCCAGGGGTCGTACTCCTCGACCGTGCCGTCGAACAGGTGCCGGAACGCCCGCTGGTACCCCTGGGTCATCCACAGGTCGAGGTTGCCGGGGTCGGAGTGCGGGCCCAGTCCGCCCGAGTCGGTGCCCGGCGGGCGGCGGCGGATGCGGTCGGGATACATCGCGTCCCGGCCGGGGTCGAACCACCGCGTGCCGCCGGACTCGTGTTTCCAGAGGGAGTTGAGGAAGGACTGGACGCGGGCCATGCGGTCGCTCTGACGGGCCTCCATCTGGGCCGTCGACCAGTAGATCGGATAGATCTCGGGTTTGGAGCCGACGGTGCCGAAGAAGTCGTCACCGGGGCCCGAGTACTTCTCGAAGAACTGGTTGCGCTCCACGTAGTCGACGATGTCCGCGTCCCAGCGCAGGGCCTGCTCGCGGTCGAAGTGCCCGCGCACGACCAGGCAGCCGCGCCGCCTGAGCTTCTCGAGCTGTTCACGGGGCACCGTGCCGTTCGCGATCTCGGCGTAGTCGATGACGGGCCAGACGGTCTCGCCGTGCCCTTTCTCCGCGGCGATCTCGGCCACCCGTTCGGCGATCTGCCGCTCCACTACGGCGAACACCTCTTCCACGCTCCGGCCCGACGCTTCGATACGGGCGCGCAGCGCGGCCTTGGTCTGGCGGATCGCGGTGGGCAGGTCCTCGGGGATGCTCTCCCAGTGAGGGAGGGCGGCGTGCACGCCCTCCCCGTCGGCGGTGAAGGTCATACCGAACCCCCTTTGGTCAGGTCTCCTTACTTGCCGGGGAACCTAGCATCCACCATCCGTTTTCAGACAGGGCTCCTGACTAAATAATCTCGCCCACTCCCGCACACACTCGCTCAGCCGGCACGACAGCGAGAGGCCCGCGACATTCGAGCCACACCCCGCTCGACGCCTTGACGTGTTCACATCTGTCATCAAGCATCGGGGGGCTCGATGGCTTCTGCTCGATTCTGTTCGCCTCTGTGTTCCGGAGTGTTCTGGAAGGGAGTGCCGTGTCCAGCCGACATCGCATGATCCGGGCGTTGGCCCCAGCAGTTCCCCTGGTGCTCGGCGCGGGTCTCGTCGCCGTACCGGCCGCCGCCGGCCCGGCCGCCGCCGCGGACGCGGCGCCTCGGAGCGCGGTCACGGTACGGATAGACCCGTCCTACCAGCAGCGGGAGTTCGAGGGATGGGGCACGAGTCTCGTCTGGTTCGCCAACGCCACGGGCGGCTATCCGGACCTGATCCGAAGACGGCTCGTCGACATGCTGTTCGGTGAGGACGGTCTCGCCCTGAACATCGCCCGGTACAACATCGGCGGTGGCAACGCGCCCGACGTCCGCAAGGACTACATGAAGGCGGGCGCGACCATGGAGGGCTTCTGGAAGGCCCCCGAGGGAACCACCCGCGAGGACATGGACTGGTGGGACCCGAACAACGAGGACCACTGGAACTGGGACGCCGACGCGGGCCAGCGCTGGTGGGTGGACCAGGTCAAGAAGAAGGTCACCCGCTGGGAGGCGTTCAGCAACTCGCCGCCGTGGTTCCAGACGGTCAGCGGGTACGTCTCCGGGGGCTTCGACGCGAGCACCGACCAGATCCGGGCCGACCGCGTCGACGACTTCGCCACCTATCTGGTGCGGGTGACCGAGCAGTTGGAGAAGAAGCACCGCATCAGGTTCGACACCATCGACCCCCTCAACGAGCCCAACACTTCCTACTGGGGCACCCAGATCGGAGCGGACGGCCAGCCCACGGGCGGACGCCAGGAGGGCGCGCACGCCGGGCCGGAGCTCCAGCAGAAGGTGGTCCTCGCCCTCGACAAGGCGCTGGACGGAGCGAAGACCCGCGCCGAGGTCTCCGCCATGGACGAGACCAACCCGGGCATCTTCACCCAGAACTGGAACGCCTACGGCACCGCCGCCCGTGACGCCGTCGACCAGCTCAACGTGCACACGTACGGCACGGGCATGCGCACCAGCGCACGCGACATCGCCAAGGGCGCCGGCAAGAAGCTGTGGATGAGCGAGGTCGAGGGCACCTGGGGCACGGGCACCGACTTCACCAGCATGGAGCCGGGGCTCGGCATCGCCACCCGGATGGTCGACGACATGCGTGAACTGGAGCCCTCCGCCTGGGTGTTCTGGCAGCCGGTCGAGGACGCCATCCCCCAGGCCGCGGCCGGCAAGAACTGGGGCAGCATCCACGTACCGTTCAACTGCACGGCCGAGGACACCCTGGAGACCTGCCCGATCCGGACCAACTCGAAGTTCCACACCATCCGGAACTTCACCCATCACATCCGCCCCGGCGACCACTTCGTGAAGGTCGACGACCCCTCCAGCGTCGCGGCCGTCGGCAAGTCCGGCCGTGCGGCGACCGTCGTCCACGTCAACAGCGGCACCTCCGCTCGCTCCGTGACCCTCGACCTCTCGCGCTTCGGCAAGGTTACGCCCAAGGCCACGGTGACACCCGTGGTGACCAGCGCGGACGGCGCCCTCGTACGCGGCACACCGGTCCCGGTGACCGGCCGGTCGGCCACGCTCTCCGTTCCCGCGAAGTCGGTCACGACCTTCCTGGTCAAGGGCGTCAGCGGCGTGGCGAAGGACGCCGCCCTCGTACGACCCGGCCATGTGTACCGGCTCCAGGGCGCGCAGAGCGGCAAGTCGCTGGCCCCGTCGGCCGACGGCGGCGGCGTCGTCATCCGCACGACCGACGCCGGCAGCGCCGAACAGCTGTGGTCCATCCGGCAGTTGACGCACGGCACGGACCACCGCGAACGCTACGCCATCACCCACGCCACCACCGGCAAGCGGCTTGCCGTGCGCGACAACCAGGCGGTCCTGGAGGCCCCGGACGCGCAGGACGGCAAGGTCGCCCAAGCCGCCCAGTGGATCATGTCGACGACCGGCGACAACACCTGGACCTTCGTCAACGCCGCCACCGGCCGCCTGATCGACGTCACCGGACAGTCCACGGCGGACGGCGCCAAGGTGTCGACGTACACCCCCACCTCGGCGGCCAACCAGCGCTGGGCCGTGACCGACGAGACGGTGCTGCGCACCGAGCCTGCCGAGGCGTTCACCGTCCCCGGCCTGGCACCGAAGCTCCCGGACACCGTGACGCCGGTGTTCCGGGACGGCGCCCGGGGCTCCCTGCCCGTGGTGTGGAACCTGCCGCCCGACCGGGAGTGGCACAAGCCCGGGACCGTGCGCGTCACGGGCGAGGCGACCGACCCCCTCGGGCGGAGGATCCCCGCGAAGGCGGTCGTCACCGTCGACACGATCGTCTCGACCCTCCCCGGCCGCGCCAAGACCTACGTGGGAGGGAAGCCGGAGCTGCCCGCCAGGGTCGTCGGCGTCGGCAGGAACGGCGGCAGAGCGGATCTCCCGGTGACCTGGAAACCGGCACCGGACGGGGCGTTCACCAAGGCCGGGGTCGTGACACTGCCCGGCGTCGCGCAGGTCGTCGGCGGCAGCACGGCCGACGCGTCCGTGCGCGTGCAGGTCACCGAACCGGTGGAGACCAACATCGCGCCCGGCGACGGCGTTTCGGTCGACGCCACGTTCACCGAGAGCGGCTACTCCGCGGAACGCCTGCGCAACGGCGACCTCTCCGAGAAGGCCTGGTCCAACTGGAAGCCGGGGAACAAGAACCCCTCCGACACCATCACCTTCACACTGCCCGCTCCGCGCGACCTGGACCGGGTCGTGGCCCACTTCCACCGGGACGGGGCCAACACGTCCTTCCCCGGGAGCCTGAAGGCACAGGTACGCGAGGCCGGCGACAGCACCTGGACGGATGCGAGCGGCACCGTCGAGGTCGGGACCGAGGGCACCCCGGTCGTCGACGTCCCGCTCGACGCGGGACCGGCGACCGCGGTACGCGTCGTCATGACCGCACGCCAGGGCGGCTACATCACCATGAGCGAGATCGAGGTGTACGCCAGGGCGCCCGGCGTCTCCCCGGACGCGGCGGCCGCGTCCATCGAGGTGGACGGCGTCCCCGTCACGGCGTTCGACCCCGGTACGACCGACTACCGGGTCCGCACCGACGACCCGGGCCGGAGCACGGTCACGGCGACGGCACGCGACCCCTACGCGAGCGTCGCGGTCGACCGGAGCACCGACGGCCGCCGGACGCGGGCCGTGGTCACCGTGACCAGTGAGGACGGGTCACAGACGCGGACCTACCGGATCGACCTCGTGCGCCGTTGAGGCCCGGCCGTCACAGGACATCGGGGCGGGGAGCCCGGGCCGGGCTCCCCGCCCCCGTCACCATCCGCTGCCCCGCTCACATCGACTTCAGCTTGAAGTAGCGGCGCGCCTCCGGCAGTTCGGTCAGGGCGATCAGGACCAGGACGGCAGTGACGGCTCCGACCGAGGCCCTCACGACGCGGGAGGGAATGAAGAGGCCCTTCTTCCTCATCCTCATGGCGGATTTCATCCTCATGGCAGATTCACCTCCTCTCCGCTGCGTCGGCGAGCAGGCGGGCGATCACGGTCTCGACGAACGGCACGCACCGCTCGACGGCCGCACGGACGGGTTCGCTGAGGCCGACGACGACATCGGCTTCGTCGCCCCTCATACGGACCTCGGGCTCGCACCCGACGACGAGCACGCGGGGCAGTTCCCCGTCGCCCAGGTGACGGGCGAGGGCGAGCACCTTGCCGGGGTCCATGGCGTGGGCCTCGGGAGCGCCCTCACCGGGCAGCGTGGCGACATCCGGCTCGATGAGGGTGAGGGTGCCGGGTGACTCCCCGTGGGGCATGGCGTCCAGCAGGACCACCGTGTCGTAGCCGTCCAGCATGCGGTAGGCCAGGTCCATCCCGCGGATGCCGAAGTCGGCGACGTGGACACCGTCGGGCCAGGGCCGGCGGGCGAGGGCGGTGGCGGCCTCGGGACCGAAGCCGTCGTCGGCCATGAAGATGTTGCCGACGCCCGCGACGAGCACGCGGTGCCCCGGCGGACCGCCCTGAGGTCCTTCGAGCGGTTCGAGCTCGTCGGGGGCGAAGAAGAACCGGTGGCCGATCTGGCTGGCGGAACCGAGGTCGCGGCCCGGGTCGCCGTCGAGGACGACCGCGACGTGCACCTGTCCCTCGAAGTCCTCCTCCACCGCGGCGACTTCGGCGATCCGTCCGGCCAGCGCGAGGTCAATGATGTCCGCCCGCCGGGACGGCCGCAGCCGCACCCGCGTGCCGGGGCGGTAGGAGACGCCGTTCACATGCCCTCCCCCGTGGCCGCGCGGAACTCCCGGATGGCGCCGTGCAGCCCCATCAGCTCGTCGGTGCCGAGCCCGGCACAGCGGTCGAGGATCTCGCGTGCCCGCGGGTCGCTCGCCCGCGCCTCGGCCTGTTCCTCCTCGGTCAGGCTCAGCACGCTCAGGACGAGCAGCTGGTCGATCTCCGTTCCGTCGAAGAGGTCGCCCGGGCTCTCGGGCGCCACGCGCGGGAAGTCGTACAGCGTGACCGGCGAGGACAGGACGGTGTGCGCCCGGCCGTCGCCCTCGTCGGTGCCGACGAGGACGGGCCAGGTGCCCTCGTTGCGGCAGGCGGCCACGTGGTCGCGCAGGGCGGTGGGCGGGTCGAGGAGGGAGACGAAGCGGCCGCGTTCGCTGTGCAGCACGGTGTGGGTGGAGACGAACGCGTACGCCGCGGCGGCCTCCCGAGCGTGCCGCGCGCCCTGCTCGGGGACCGGGCAGTCGGTGGTGTTGGCGATCCGCACGGTCAGCCGGTGAACGCCGTCCGCGACCGGCTCCGCGGTGACCTCCACCGTGCCGGTGAGCCGTCGCCAGGTCCGGACGAGGGCGGCGGAACCTTCCAGGAGCTCGGTGTCGGTGCCCTCGGGGATGTCGACAGCCACGGTGCCGGGGCCGCCGGTCAGCACGACCTCGCGTTCGGTCACCTCCTGCCAGCTGACGTACCGTTCCCCCGCCACGGTCAGCTCGTCGACGGGGTGGCCGTCCCGCATGACCGTGCGGTCCACCACCTGCAGGAACCGCACCCGCACCAGCAGGTCGTCGGAGGGCCCCTCGTGGAGCACCTGGGTGGTCATGGTGGACCGTTCGCCGAGCGCGTCCGCGCAGACGGCGGGGAAGACGCCGCCGAAGGTCCAGCGTTTGGTGTTCTTCAGCGCGGACCGCCGGTAGGGCCACAGCAGATAGCCCTCGTACAGGCAGGTCCTGGTGATCTTCTCGACGTCGCAGAGGTCCTGGTCCGGGACGGTCGAGGCATCCGAGAGGTCCGAATGGTCGGTGAGGGTCATGAGATGGAGGTCCCCGAGTGGTGGAGGGCGGCACTGTCGAGCAGGGCGCGTACGGCGTCGTCGGGGCTGCCGAGGACGTGCCGGGCGCGGTAGGCGTCGAGCCGGTCGTAGGTCTCGCGGGAGAGCCGCAGCCAGGGGCTGCCCGCGTGGTAGCGGTCGGTGAGGGAGTGCCACATGCCGGCCGGCAGGGCGTAGCGCGTGTCGCCGTCCGTCCAGGAGATCCGGGAGGCGGCGAGCCCGCGCCCGCCCGGGGCGCGGTGGAAGACGGTGCCGCTGAAGACGAAGTCCAGCGGTACGTCGCCGTCTCCCACCGCGCGCAGGTACTTGGTGACGGCCAGCTCGGTGTCGTAGGGGCACTCGACGGGGATGTCCACCGTCGTGCGGTCGTCGAACGCGGGGACGTGGACGGTGGTCCGCGCCCAGGTGAGCGGTCGCATGCTGCTCGCCCACTGCTCCCGTGCCCCGAACAGCTCGGCCAGGGCGTCCACCGCCTCCCGCGCGTAGCGGCGGCGGGCGACGTCGATGCGCAGGACGGTGTTCAGGGCGATGGAGCCGACGGGGCTGCCGGCGGTCCTGGCGATCTCCAGCCGGAAGCGCAGGGTGGGCAGCGCGGCGAAGCGCTCCTCATCCGCTCCGGTGACGGTGAAGGCCAGGACCGGCGCCACCGGAGCGGACAGCGCGGGCGGTGCCGTCATGGGGTGGGCAGGTTCGGCATGTCCCGGTCGACCGGGTTGCGGCGCCGGGCGTTGATGCCGGTGTAGCTGCGGGCCGTGGTGCGGTCGTCGCGGCGGTGCCCCGGCTGGTGTTTGATCAGGCCTTTGTGGTTGCCGCGCCGTACGCCCGCGACGTGCGCCGGCTTGTCGGGCTCGACATCGGGTTTGCCTACGGTGATGCCCATGACGCCTCCTCGATGGTGAAGGGGGTGGGTTCGGTCGGTTCGATGAGTGCTCGGAAGAAGTCCTCGACCCGCTGCCACACCTCGGGGCCACCGTCCAGTCCCCTCCAGTGTGCGCGCACGACGGCGACCAGGCGGAAGCAGTCGTCGAGCGGGACGAGCCAGTGCTCGCTCGCCCCGCGGGCCCGGTTCACCAGGAGGGCGCGGACGTCACTGACGGACTCCGGCAGGTCGGGATGGCACCGTTCGACCTCCTGCCAGCTGTCCGGGGGAACGGTGGCCCGCATCGCGCCCAGCGGACTCGGGTACGCCGCGGTGACCTCGCCGGTCTCGCCCGAACGGGTGAAGAAGGCGAGGGAGACGGGGACGCCGAGGCCCGCCCACACGGCGTCGTCGATGCGGCAGTCGTCGAGCCGTCGCCGCTCCTGCGGCAGCAGCCGGTAACCGCCGGCCGAGGTGGCGCCGTGGTCGAACAGCACGGCACAGGCGCGGCAGGCGCACGAGACGGTGCCGGTGGCGAGCTGAACCACATGGCGGTGCGGGGGCCCGCCCGGCAGCGGCCCGGCGCACAGGTCGCACCGCGGCTCCCGGTCGGGCCGGTCGTCGCCCCGGGCCGCCCGGCGGGCCACGCGCCGCAACCCGCTCATCCGCAGGCACCTCCACCGACGGGCGTACGGTCACGACCGCCGTCACGATCACGGTCGCCGGCACGGAACAGCGCGTCGACGGGGATCAGCGCCCCCTGCGCGGGGCCGGTCTCGACGCGTACGTCCTCGATCTCCGGTGCCCGTGCCGCCACCGCGTCCCGCACGGCCTGCTCGGTCCGGTCCGAACCGCAGCCGCCGCCCTGGACGCGGATGTGTACGGCGGTCCCGGAGAGTTCCACCAGCTCCGGTGGGCCGGGCAGGTCGGCGAGGGCCTGCCGTACCCGGGTCTCGACCGGGTCCGGGTGCAGGTCGTGCACCAGCAGCAGATGCCCGACCAGTTCGTCGGCGGCCAGCGGGCCCAGCACGTCCGGGTGTTCGGCCAGCCGGTCGGTGATGCGTCCCAGGCACTGCCCGTACAGGGCGACGAGTGTCTCGACGGTCTGCGCGGCCCGTGCCGCGGCGAGGCTGTCGGGCAGGGCGTCCAGCCCGGACAGCCTCTCCTCGGCCAGCGCCACCTGACCGCGTGCGTACGCGTCGTCCCAGGGTTCGAAGGGCATCGGCGGTCCGCCTAACCGGCGAGGGCGCCGAAGGTCGGCGAGTGGGACTGGGTGAGGGTGCGGCCGCCGCCGAGGTACATGTGGACTCCGCACGGCAGGCAGGGGTCGAAGCTGCGGACGGTGCGCATGATGTCGATGCCCTTGAAGTTGTCCGGCCCGTTCTCCTCGAAGATCGGGCAGCCCTGCACGGCGTCCTCGTACGGGCCGGGGGTGCCGTAGAAGTCGCGCGGGCTGGCGTTCCACGGGGTCGGCGGGTACGGGTGGTAGTTGGCGATCTTGCCGTCGCGGATGACGAGGTGGTGGCTGAGCACGCCGCGTACGGCCTCGTGGAAGCCGACCCCGATGGCCTCCTTGGGCACCTTGAAGTCCTGGAACGTCTTGGTGACTCCGGAGCGGACCTCGTTCAGGGCCTGGTCGACGAAGTGGAGGGCCATGGCCGCCGCGTAGGCGACGAAGTACATGCGGGCCCGGTTGCGCTCGATGGTGTTGGGGAAGGGCGGAGGCGTCCACTCCAGCTGCCGCTCCGGCGAGGAGGGCGTCTTCGGCAGGGTGATCCGCACGCTGTGGCCGGTGGAGCGCACGTAGGGGGTGTCGACCTTCCCGGCGAGGGCGGTGACCCAGAGGCGGGCGATGGGGCCGCCGCCGGTGTCCAGGGCGAGGAAGTCGTTGGTGCGCTTGTCGAACCAGCGGGGGCTCATCACCCAGCTGTAGTTGCCGCCGTTCAGGTCGCGTTTCTGCGGGGCGGGCAGGGTGGTCTGGTTCCAGGGGTGGCGCTTGTCGACGGGGTTGCCGAGCGGGTCCTTGTCGACGTACGTCTCCTCGCCGGTCCAGTCCTCGTAGTAGGAGCTGCCGAGCAGGATGCGCATGCCGAGGTTGATGTCGACCAGGTCGGTGGTGACGAGCTGGTTGTCGACCACGATGCCCGGGGTGACGAACATGCGGTTGCCCCACTCGTTCATCTTCTTGTAGCTGTAGTCGACGATCTCGGGATCCTGGAAGGCGCCCCAGCAGCCGAGCAGGGTGCGGCGCCGGCCGACCTCCTCGTAGCCGGGCAGGGCCTCGTAGAAGAAGTCGAAGACGTCGTCGTTCATGGCGACGGCACGCTTGATGAAGTCCAGGCAGCGGGTGAGCCGCACCAGGTAGTCGGTGAAGACCTGCGGGGTGGCCATCGTGCCGACGCCGCCCGGGTAGAGCGTGGAGGGGTGCACGTGGCGGCCCTCCATGAGGCAGATCATCTCGCGCGTGACCCGGCTCATGACGAGCGCCTCTTTGTAGGTGGCCCCTTCGAAGGGGTTGTACGAGCGCATGATGTCGCCGATGGTGCGGCAGCCGTGCTGGTCGCCGCGCGGGGCGGGAGTGCGCTCGGCGCGCTCCCACACGCCCGGGTTGGTCTCCTTGACCATGCGTTCGCAGTAGTCGACGAAGACCATGTTGTCCTGGAAGATCGTGTGGTCGAACATGTACTCGGCGGCCTCGCCGAGGTTGATGATCCACTCGCCGACCGGCGGAGTCTTCACCCCGTACGCCATGTTCTGCGCGTACACCGAGCAGGTGGCGTGGTTGTCCCCGCAGATGCCGCAGATGCGGCTGGTGATGAAGTGGGAGTCGCGCGGGTCCTTGCCCTTCATGAAGACGCTGTAGCCGCGGAAGACCGATGAGGTGCTCTTGCACTCCACGACCTCGCGGGCGTTGAAGTCGATCTTCGTGTAGATGCCGAGGTTGCCGACGATCCGGGTGATCGGGTCGAACGCGACATCGGTGAGGGTGCGCTGCTCCGTGGGGGCGGCCTGGCTCGTCGTCACTCGACGGATTCCTTTCGGGACAAGGGACGGGCGTGGGGTTCGGGGGTCACTTGCCGGGCCAGCGCGGCGCGAAGCCGGAGGTGAGCTCGGGGCGGTTGTGGCGCCACTTGGGCTCTTTGTTGACCGAGCGGTTGGTGATGGCGCGCAACGTGCGTACCAGCGGTCCGTAGGTGGAGGCCATGAGACCGGAGGAGATGCTGCCGCCGGGCGGCTCGTCCATGAACGGCATGAACTTGTCGGGGAATCCGGGCATGGTGCAGGCGATGCAGATGCCCCCGACGTTGGGGCAGCCGCCGATGCCGTCCATCCAGCCGCGCTTGGGGACGTTGCAGTTGACG
Organism: Streptomyces sp. NPDC030840; assembly: GCF_055572015.1. NCBI lineage: Bacteria > Bacillati > Actinomycetota > Actinomycetes > Kitasatosporales > Streptomycetaceae > Streptomyces > Streptomyces sp. NPDC030840. The sequence continues at coordinate 384,340 of NZ_JBVIEE010000002.1, forward strand.
ACCGGTCCCCAGCAGCCGATCTTCACCTGGCACTTGGGCGAGTTGTAGTCCTTCGCGAAGTCGCCCTGCTCGTAGTACGCGGCCCGGTCGCAGCCCTCGTGCACCGTCTTGCCGAACAGCCAGGTGGGGCGCAGCTGGTCGTCCAGCGGGATCGGCGGCGCCATCCCCGCGGCCTGGTAGAGCAGCCAGGTCACGGTCTCCATGAAGTTGTCGGGCTGGACGGGGCAGCCGGGCACGTTGACGATCGGCAGTCCCCCGGCCGAGCGGAAGTCCCAGCCCAGGTAGTCGGCCAGGCCCATGCAGCCGGTGGGGTTGCCCGCCATGGCGTGGATGCCGCCGTACGTGGCGCAGGTGCCGACCGCGACGACGGCGAAGGCGCCGGGCGCCAGCCGGTCGATCCAGGTGTTGAACGTGATGGGGTCGCCCGTGCGCGGGTCGTTGCCCATCGAGGTCCAGTAACCGTCGCCGTTGATGCGCTCGTTGGGGATCGAGCCCTCCACGACGAGGACGTACGGTGCGCCGAGTTCGCCGTCGGCGGCCTGGTGGAAGGGCCGGGTGAAGTCGTCAGCCGTCTCGTAGGAGAGCACCTTGTTGTGCAGGACGACCTTCGGCAGCCCCGGGATGGCGCCGAGGACCACGTCCTCCAGACTCGGCAGCGAGGCCGCCGTGACCGAGACGGTGTCACCGTCGCAGCTCATGCCCTCCGAGGTCCACAGGATGTGAACCTCCTCCACGGCCGCGGGGGCCTCCTGGATGTCGGTGCTCATGGGATCCCTTCCTGACGGCGTCCCCCGCAGCAGGCTGACATAAATGACAATCAGCCACCATTCGGACACTCCGTTCGAGGAGCCCGGCTGTCACGTGCGCAGGTGTTCCGGTGTCGCGGTGCGCAGGTGTTCCGGTGTCTCCTTCGGCCGCCGCTTGCGTACGAAGGCGGAACGCAGCGCGTGGTACGGGGCGGCCGGGTCGTCGAAGACGGCACGCATGCGCTCCAGTTCGGCCGCGCGATAGGCGCTGAGCGGGCGGGCGGCCTCGTCACGCTCCCGCGCGGCCTTCTTGGCGCCCAGCCGGGCGGGAAGCCCCTGGGAACGGGCCAGCCGTGCCGCGAGCCGGGCGACCTCCCCGGCGAACTCGCACGGAGCGCACTCCACGACCCGGTCCACCAGGCCCAGTGCCCGGGCCGCGGCGGCGGTGAGGGGCAGCGCGTCCTCGGTGAGCCGCGCCGCGGCCTCGGGGCCGACCCGGCGCGGCAGGGTGTAGGTCCAGTACTCCGAGCCGTACAGGCCCATCAGGCGGTAGTGCGGGTTGAGGACCGCCCCCGCGCGGCACCACACCTCGTCCGCGGCGAGGGCCAGCATCGCGCCCCCGGCGGCGGCGTTGCCGGGGAGCGCCGCGACCACGAGGCGGTCGGTGGTGGTCAGGATCTCCTCCACCAGGTCGTCGATGGCCTCGATGTTGGCCAGGGACTCGGCGGCGGGGTCGTCGGCGGCCTCGATGACGTTGAGGTGGATGCCGTTGGAGAAGAAGTCCCTTCTTCCGCCGAGCACGATGAGGTCGAGGGGGCGGGTGCGGGCGTGTCTGTACGCGGTGAGGAGGCGGCGGCACTGGTCGGTGCTCATGGCTCCGCCGGGGAAGCGGAAGCGTAGGAACCCTACGGTTCCTTGTTCCTCGTAGGTGATGTCTCCATAGCTCCCGCTTGTTGGTTGTTGGCTGCGGGCTGTGGTGGGTTGCTCGCGCAGTTCCCCGCGCCCCTTTCGGGGCGCATCCGCCGCAGGCAGCCTGAACCATGCAGGGTCTCCTGGTTTGCGGCGACGGCGCAGCTCCGGGATCCAGACCGCTCCGTCCACCGTCGCGCGGCAGATCGCGCCGTGACGGGTCGCCAGGATCTCGCCCGGAGTGCCGGTCAGGGCATGCTCAGGGTGGCCGCCATGGAGGTACCACTCGCCGCCCAGGAATTCGTCCAACACACCCGGCTGCGAGTCGGCGGCGCGCAGCTTGCGCAGCACGGTCTCGGTGGTGTCGCGCGTCCAGTCGATGCGCCGTTCCTCCTGGCGCAGGAACGGCTTCCAGGTGTGTGTGGCCGGCATGACGGGTTCGTACGTGCCCGAGGCGAAGCGTTCGACGGCGAGCAGAACCGCGCGCAGGGCGGCGTCGGCCAGCTCGCCCCGGTACAGGTCGCTCTTGCCGACGTCCGGGGGCACGGGGAAGTCCGCAGAGGCCCACACCGGCCCCGCGTCCATCTCGGCCACCGCCTGCAGGACGGTGACACCCCATTGTTCGAGACCTTGTTGCAGCGCGTGGTCGAGGGACGACGGGCCCCGGTCGCCGGGCGGCCCCGGATGGACGATCAGGCAGGGGTACGCCGACCAGACCTCTTCCGGGACGGCGGTCGTCAGCATGGGGGCGATGATCAGGTCGGGCGCGTGGCGGCGTGCGGCGGCCGTGAGGCGCTGGTCGTCACCGACCGCCAGCTCCACGGCGACCGGGTGCCCCAGGTCGCGCAGTTCCGCGAAGACCCGCTGGGTGAGGCTGTTGAAGGCGCTGGCGAGAAGGAGGATCCGCATCACGCGGCGATGCTCTCCGGCCGTCGCCGCACGACGGGCGAGGCACGCCACCGAGGGTCGCGCGCTTGGGCCGCGCGAGGGAAAACACACGTCGTTCGTACGCGCGTGCAGGGCCGGGGCCCCGGTCCTGCCTACCGTGACGGACCATGCACGAGCTGTCGATCGCCGCCGCCGTCGTGGAGAGCGCCGAGGACGTCGCCCGCGAACACGGCGCGGACTCGGTGGCGGGCGTGACGCTGCGGATCGGCGAGCTGGCGGGGGTGGTCCCGGACGCGCTGCGTTTCTCCTTCTCGCTGGTCGCCGAGGGTACCGCCCTGGACCGGGCCGAGCTGGTCATCGAGGAGGTGCCGGCGCGGGCCCGCTGCGGCGGCTGCGACGCGTGCTTCGCGGTCGGTTCGCCGCCCGCGCTGTGGTGCCCGCACTGCGACACCCCGGCGGCCGAGTTGCTGACCGGCCGCGAACTGGAACTGGCGGAGGTACGAATGGCAGGGAGCCCGTGATGTGCCGAAGCGTCGACGTACGAACGGCCGTGCTGGCCAAGAACGACGGTCTCGCCGCGGAGCTCCGCGCCGATCTGGCCGAGCGGCGGGTGACCGCCGTCAACCTGCTCTCCAGTCCCGGCAGCGGCAAGACCGCGCTGCTGGAGCTGGTGCTGCGCCGTGCCCGCGAGCGCGGACTGGCGGTCGCCGCCCTCACCGCGGACCTGGCCACGGAGAACGACGCCCGGCGCCTCGCCCGCTCGGGAGCCCCCGTGCGGCAGGTGCTGACCGGCGGCCTGTGTCACCTGGAGGCAGCGCAGGTGCGCGGCCTCATCGACGGGTGGCTCCCGGACGGCACCCGCCTGCTGTTCGTCGAGAACGTCGGGAACCTGGTCTGCCCGGCCTCCTACGACCTGGGGGAGACGCTGCGGGTGACGCTGATGTCGGTGACGGAGGGCGAGGACAAGCCGCTGAAGTACCCCACCGCCTTCGGCGCCGCCCATCTGGTGGTCCTGACGAAGACCGATCTCGCCAATGCCGTCGGTTTCGACGGTGACGCCTTCTCGGCGGCGGTGGAGCGCGTCAATCCGGGCGTCGAAATCCTGCGCACCTCGGCCCGCGACGGTCAGGGCGTCGACACGCTGCTCGACCGCGTCCTCGCCGTCGCGGACGGGGCGGTGCCGCACTCCCCGCTGCTCGCGGCGGACCATCTGCGCCGCCACGGCCACGACCACGGCCCGGACGCGCATCACTCCGGCCACGCGTCCCCGGCCCCCACCGCGTGACCTCCGCGACGAGGGCCCCGGGCACGGCCGATCCGGGCACGGCCGCCACGACCGCGGTACGGCGGCGGGTGACCGTGCGCGGGACCGTGCAGGGCGTGGGGTTCCGGCCCTTCGTGCACCGTCTGGCGACGGAGCTGGACCTCGCGGGCCACGTACGCAACGGCACCGAGGGCGTGGTCGCCGAGGTGGAGGGCGCGCCGGAGTGCGTGGCGGAGTTCTGCCGGGCCCTGACCGAGCGGCCGCCACCGCTGGCGGACGTGCGGGAGGTGGCGTACGAGAACGTGCCGGCCCTCGGCGCGGCCGGTTTCGTCATCCACACCTCCGAGGGCGGCGGCGCCGGCCGGACGCTCATCCCGCCGGACACGGCGACCTGCGAGGACTGTCTGCGGGAGCTGGCCGACCCGGCGGACCGCCGCCACCGGCACCCGTTCATCACGTGCACGCACTGCGGTCCCCGCTTCACCATCTCCACTGCCCTGCCCTACGACCGGGCGACGACCACCATGGCGGCGTTCCCCCTGTGCCGGGAGTGCGCCACCGAGTACGCGGACCCCGGCGATCGCCGTTTCCACGCCCAGCCGGTGGCGTGCCACGACTGCGGGCCCCGGCTGCGGCTCACCGTCCCCGGCGGACGTGCGTACGAAGGCGGGCCGGCTCTCGCCGAGGCCCGGCAGCTGCTGGCACGGGGCGCCGTACTGGCCGTCAAGGGGCTCGGCGGCTACCACCTGGCCTGTGACGCCACCGACGAGCGGGCCGTCTCCGCCCTGCGCGGACGCAAGGAGCGCGGTGGCAAACCGTTCGCCGTCATGTGCGCCGACCCGGCGGTTGCCGAGCGGCTGGCCCACGTCAGCGGGGAGGAGCGGGAGGTCCTGACGGGCCGTCGGAGGCCGATCGTGCTGCTGCGCCGCCGGGAGGGTGCCAAGGTGCTGGCCGAGGCGGTGTGCCCCGGGAGCCCTGACGTCGGGGTGATGCTCTCCTACACCCCCCTGCACCGGCTGCTGTTCGGCCTTCCGGATGATCCGCCGGGTCCGCAGGTGCTGGTGATGACCAGTGGCAACCGGTCCGGGGAGCCGATCGTCACCGACGACGCCGAGGCGCGGGAGCGGCTCGCCGGGATCGCGGACGCCTGGCTGTGGCACGACCGGGCCATCGAGGTGCCCTGTGACGACTCGGTGGTGCGTGTCCGTGCGGACGGGGGTGGCGAGGTCGTCCTGCGCCGGTCGCGTGGCCACGTCCCGGAGCCGGTCGCGCTGCCGGTCCCCGTCTCCCCCGCGCTCGCCGTGGGCGGTGACCTGAAGAACGCCCTGTGTCTCGGGGCGGACGGCAGTGCCTGGTTCTCCCCGCACATCGGCGACATGGGCGACCTGGCCACCGTAAGGGTCTTCGAGCGGGCCGAGGACCGGTTGTGCGCGCTCACCGGGGTCGAACCGGAGCTGGTCGCGGCCGACCGGCACCCCGGGTACCACTCGGCCCGCTGGGCGCGCCGGGCCGCCGAGGCGCGTGCCCTGCCCCTGCACCCGGTGCAGCACCACCACGCCCACATCGCGTCCGTGATGGCCGAGCACGGTCTGGACGGTGGCGCGCGGGTCATCGGCGTCGCCTTCGACGGCACCGGGTACGGCGACGACACGGCGGTCTGGGGCGGCGAGGTGCTGATCGCCGGCTACGACGGCTACCGCCGCTTCGCCCATCTGCCGTACGCGCAGCTGCCCGGCGGTGACGCGGGCGTGGCCAACCCGTGCCGTACGGCGCTGGCCCGGCTGCGGGCCGCGTGCCTGCCCTGGGACGCGGACATGCCCTGTGTGGCCGCCTGCTCGCCCATCGAACTGCGCCTGCTGGAACAGCAGTTGGAGCAGGACATCGCCTGTGTGCCGACGTCCAGCATGGGCCGGCTCTTCGACGCGGTCTCCTCCCTGGCCGGGGTCTGCCACCGGGCCCGCTACGAGGCGCAGGCCGCGATCGAACTGGAAGCGGCGGCGGCGCTCGCCTGGCCGGAGGAGACCGGGGCGTACGGCTTCGCCGACGGCCTGGACCCCGGTCCGGTGCTGGCCGCGATCGTGGCCGACCTGCGGTACGGGGTGCCCGTGCCGGTGATCGCCGCCCGTTTCCACCGCGCGGTGGCGGCGGCCGTGGTGAGGGTCTGCCGGGCCGCCCGCCGCGAGACGGGGGCGGACGTGGCCGCGCTGTCGGGCGGGGTGTTCGCCAACGCGCTGCTGGACGCGGAGTGCGCGGCGCTGCTGGACGCGGACGGCTTCACGGTGCTCCGCCACCGGCGGGTGCCGCCGAACGACGGCGGTCTCGCGCTCGGCCAGCTGGTCGTGGCGGCGCACGGGGATCGACGGCAACGACAAGGAGGACGCTGATGTGCCTTGCGGTGCCCGGCCGCGTGGTCGGGATCGAGGACCGGGACGGCACGCGCATGGCGCGGGTCGACTTCGGCGGCGTGGTCAAGGAGGTGTGCCTGGCCTACGTCCCGGACGCCGAGGTGGGCGAGTACGTCATCGTCCACGTCGGTTTCGCGCTGCAGCGGCTGGACGAGGAGTCGGCGCGCGCCTCGCTGGAGCTGTTCGAGCAACTCGGGCTGCTGGAGGAGGAGTTCGGCGACGCTTGGGCGCGGGCCGAGGCGGAGGGGGCGGCCACGGACACCGCTGAGCGGGAGGGCGTGCGGTGAAGTACATCGAGGAGTTCAACGACCCGGAGCTGGCCCGCCGGCTGCTGGACGAGATCCGCGCCACCGTGACCCGGCCCTGGGCGATGATGGAGGTCTGCGGCGGGCAGACCCACTCCATCATCCGGCACGGCATTGACCAACTGCTGCCCGACGAGGTCGAGTTGATCCACGGGCCGGGCTGCCCGGTGTGTGTGACGCCGCTGGAGATGATCGACAAGGCGCTCGCGATCGCGTCCCGCCCGGGCGTCGTGTTCTGCTCCTTCGGCGACATGCTGCGCGTGCCCGGCACCGACCGCGACCTGTTCCGGGTCAAGGGCGAGGGCGGTGACGTCCGCGTGGTGTACTCGCCGCTGGACGCCCTGGAGATCGCGCGGCGCGAGCCGGACAAGGAGGTCGTGTTCTTCGGCATCGGCTTCGAGACCACCGCCCCGGCCAACGCGATGACCGTCCACGAGGCCCGCCGCCAGGGCATCCGCAACTTCAGCCTGCTGGTGTCGCACGTGCGCGTGCCGCCCGCGGTCGAGGCGATCATGCGGGCGCCCGAGTGCCGTGTCCAGGCCTTCCTCGCGGCGGGCCACGTGTGCAGTGTGATGGGCACGGCCGAGTATCCCGAACTGGCCGAGCGCCACCGCGTGCCGATCGTGGTGACCGGGTTCGAACCGCTGGACATCCTGGAGGGCGTGCGCCGCACGGTCCGTCAACTGGAGCGCGGGGAGCACCGGGTGGAGAACGCATACCCGCGCGCGGTGCGCGAGGCGGGCAACCCGGCCGCGCTGCGCATGATCGAGGAGGTCTTCGAGGTCACCGACCGCCCCTGGCGCGGCATCGGCGTGATCCCGGACAGCGGCTGGCGGCTGTCGGAGGCCTTCCGGGCGTACGACGCGGAGCACCGCTTCGACGTCGGCCACGTGACGACCGTCGAGTCCCCCGAGTGCCGCAGCGGCGAGGTGCTGCAGGGTCTGATCAAGCCCCATGAGTGCGCCGCCTTCGGCACGACCTGCACTCCGCGCACCCCGCTGGGCGCGACGATGGTCTCCAGCGAGGGTGCCTGCGCGGCGTACTACCTGTACCGGCGGCTGGAGGTGGCCCCCGTTGGCTGACACCGACGCGATCTCGCCGGTCGTGGATCCCGCGAACTGGTCGTGCCCCCTGCCCCTGCGCGACCACCCGGTGGTGGTGATGGGCCACGGTGGTGGCGGGGCGCTCTCCGCCGAGCTGACGCAGCACCTGTTCGCCGCGGCGTACGGCAACGAGACCCTCGCCGCGCTCGCCGACTCCGCGGCCGTCGAACTGGGCGGCGCACGGCTGGCGTTCTCCACGGACTCCTACGTCGTACGGCCGTTGTTCTTCCCCGGCGGCAGCATCGGGGACCTGGCCGTCAACGGCACGGTCAACGACCTGGCGATGAGCGGAGCCCGGGCGGCCTACCTGTCGACGGCGTTCATTCTGGAGGAGGGCGTACCCCTGGACGTGGTGGGGCGCGTCGCGCAGGCCGTGGGGGCGGCCGCGGCCGCCGCGGGGGTGACGGTGGCGACAGGTGACACCAAGGTCGTGGAGGCCGGTCACGGTGACGGGGTCTACGTGAACACCTCCGGCATCGGCCTGATCCCGCGGGGCGTCGACATCCGTCCGCAGCGGGCGACGCCGGGAGACGTGATCATCGTCAGCGGGCCGATCGGGGCGCACGGTGTGGCGGTGCTGAGCGTGCGCGAGGGGCTGGAGTTCGGCTCCGACGTGGTCAGCGACACCGCGCCGCTGGGCGGGCTGGTGGCCGCGATGCTGGAGGTCACGACGGACGTGCACGTGCTGCGCGACCCGACGCGGGGCGGGCTCGCCACCTCGCTCTGCGAGATCGCCGCCGCGTCCGGCACCGGTGTCGTCCTCACCGAGAGCGCCGTCCCCGTACCCGAACCGGTGGCGGCCGCCTGCGGCTTCCTCGGCCTCGACCCGTTGTTCGTGGCCAACGAGGGGCGCCTGGTGGCGTTCGTGCCGCCCGAGCACGCCGACGCCGTCCTCGCCGCGATGCGCGCCCACCCGCAGGGCGCGGGCGCGGCCGTCATCGGTGTGTGCGTGGCCGAGCACCCTGGCATGGTCGTCGCCCGGACAGGGCTGGGCGGCACCCGGGTCGTCGATCTGCCGCTGGGCGAGCAACTGCCGCGCATCTGCTGAACGGCACCGGACCACCCGGCCCGTTTCCTCCGGGCGGGCCGGGTTCGCCGCCGTGTGACGCGAGGTGCTGTGCCGAGGGGTGGGCACCGTGAAAACGGTGCCCACCCCTCGGTATGTCCGCGGTGCTCAGCTGCACTTACGTCCGGTGTTGATGCACTGGACCGCCTTGTTCATCAGCCGCGCGTCGAACACGTTGATGAAGTCGTCGTGGTCCGTGATCGGCTTGTGCGCCTGCTCCGGGAAGCCGTCCACCGCGTAGAAGGGACGGGTCTTGCCGTTGTCCTTCACGCTGGGCGCGTCGACGTCGTAGACGAGACGGTGCACCAGCTGCGGAATGGCCTTGAAACCGCTCGGGCAGTTGCCGCTCGCGTCGGCGAAGGCCACGTGCGTCCGGTGGTTGGCGCTGTCGATGTTCTTGCCGTCCCAACAGCTCTGGTACTTGAACGTACGCACCACGTCGCTGCCCGACGGGCAGAGCGGGTACTTGTCCTTCAGCTGCACCTTGTTCTCGAAGCCCGTGCAGCTCCAGGAGGCGTTGGCGTTGGCGGGGCCGTTGGTGAACGCCTTGGCGTCACCGGTGATGATGCGCAGGAACTTCGGCATCGCCACCACCTTGCCGCGCGGGCTGCCGACGAAGGTCAGGGTGGACTGCCTGGCCGTCAGGATCTTGCCGATGTTGCCCTCGGCGCCGCCGCCCTGCTGGGCCGCGTCGAACTCCTTGGTGCCGTCCTGCAGGCGCAGCACCGGCCAGTAGTAGGAGGACTTGTCACCCTGGTTGCGGCAACTGGTCTTGGCCTTGGCGAAGTCCTGGTCGGTCGCGAAGGCGTTGTTGGACTGGTTTCCGACGTAGTCGTGCGTGTGGTGGGCGCCGTTGGAGACACCCGGCGCGACGATGACGTTGTCGGTGTTGTAGAGCTTGTTGGCGTTCACCCCGCACTTGGTGACGAAGGTGCCCTTCGACGCCTTGCCCGACTTGCGCTGCGCGCTCACGTTGGGGCGGACCTTGGTGATGTCCACGTAGTCGGCTGCGACGGGGCCGGCGGCCTGGGCGGCGTTGCCGTTGCCGCCACCCTGGTTGTTACCGCCTTGGTTGTTGCCACCCTGGTTGTTGTTGCCGCCCTGGTTGTTGCCCTGGCCGGCGTTGGTCTGGTTGCCGGTGGGCCGCAGGGTGCACGCGGCAAGGGCGTCGAGGCCCTGCGGCTTGGTGCCCACACGACCGATGGCGATGACGATCCGGTCGATCGTCGCCTTCCGCTTGTCCTTCAGGGGGCCCACGATCGCGTTCTGCGCGAAGTTGGCATCCTGCTGGATCGCCCGCTGGGACGTCGACAGTCGCTGGTAGGCCTCGGATATCTGCTTGTCGAGGAGTGCCAGTTCCTTGTCCACCTGAGCACGGGCCTGGGCGGGAACCGCCGTCAGCTTCTGCCCCACGTCGGGGCAGTCGATCGTGGACGTCGCCGCCGCCGACTGCGCCTGGGTGGACTTCTGCGCCGTGCTGGTCTCACCGGCAGAGGCGTAGATGTTCGCTGCCACGATTCCACCGGCCCCCAGGGCCAGTGCTGCCACCGCGCCCACCGCCCGAACGGTGGTCTTCGATCTCTTTCGCGTGTTGCGTCTCATCAGGCCTCTCTGACACTTCTCAAGTACTTCTTCTGAGCCGGCAGGACATCCGGTATGGGCGAAGCACTCTTCGATACGGATCTGAGCGGCGATTGTTCAGCGAATTCTCAGATTCATACTTTCCTCCATCCATAAGCGAGGCATCGGCCCATGAGTCCGGCAGTACACGAGTAAACCGACCATAAAAGGCATTGTCCGGAGGTGTGTTGACGCACCGTTGGACACCCCGACAGCGACGCCCGGCCGGGAATCTCCGGCCGGGCGTGGCGTTCAACTGGTTCCGGCAGCCGGCCTGACACCAGTCGCTGTCGTCGACGCACGGCTGGGTGACCCCGGCGAAGCAGCCGGCCTTGGTGAACACCGGGTACGCGCCCTTGGCCGTGCAGCCCTTCACACCCCACGAGACGATGCCGATGAGGCGCACATTTCAAGCCGCCGACCGTGCACGCCATGGGTGACTCGCGTCACGTACAAAACGACCACAATACACAGTATGAGCTCTGAGGGCTCAAGGATTTACCGGCCTGACCTGGGTCTCTAACCTCCCGGCAACAGCTGCCAGACGGCACGCGCCAGAAGGAGAACCATGGCCAGATCCAGCCACCTCGGCTCACGCAACGTCGCCACCGGGGGCACCGTTCCCGGGCTCCGCCCCTCCCCCCGTCGCCGCTCCGCGACCGCCCTCGGCGTGGTTCTGGCGCTCGGACTCCTGGCCGCCTGCGGGGGCGGCGACGACGGCACGCCCACGGTGGCGGAGAACAAGATCTCCGCCGGCAAGGTGCCCAGCTACTACCCCAAGGGCTACAGCGACCTCATCGAGGCGGCGAAGAAGGAGGGCGGCAAGCTCACCGTCTACTCCAACCTCGGCGACGAGAACATGGCCCCCGTCGTGCGGGACTTCAAGAAGAAGTACGACTTCATCAAGACCGTCTCGGTCAACGAGCTCGACAGCGACGAGCTGTTCCAGAAGGTGCTCTCGGAGAACGCGGCCGGCAAGTCGCCCGCGGACGTGCTGATCTCCAGCGCGGCGAGCGCCTGGACGAGCTTCTCGCAGCGCAAGAACACGGTGCTGGAGTACAAGACCCCGGAGCTGTCCGAGCTCGGGGCCAGTGCGGAACTCCTGCCCAGTGTCTACTCGATGTCGCAGGACCCGATGACGATCGCCTACAACACCTCACTGATGGAGAAGCCGCCGACCGGCATGGCCGACCTGGCGAAGATCGTGAGCGCGGACAAGGGCAAGTTCAAGAACAAGGTGACCGTCCGCGACCCGGAGGGCTCGTTCGGCTTCTCGGTGACCCGCGCGCTCACCGAGGGCAACCCCAAGGCGTGGGACGCGCTGGAGGAGATCCTCCCGCTGACCCGTCCGGAGACCTCCTCCGGGACGCAGCTGGAGAAGATCGTCTCCGGTGAGTACACGGCGGGCTTCCTGATCAGCGCCTCACCGGCGTACCCGGTCGTCGAGGACAGCGCCGGGCTGGTGAAGATCGTCTTCCCGGAGGACGGCACCGTGGTCCTTCCCCGTGGTCTCGGTATCGCCGCCCAGGCGCCGCACCCGGCGACCTCCAAGCTGTTCCTGGACTTCGCGCTCTCTGAGGAGGGCCAGCGGGCCGTCGCGGAGGGGGGTCTCGCCTCCTACCGCAAGGGCGTCGAGGGCGAGGGCCTGCACACCTACCAGGAGGTCGTCGACAAGGTCGGCGAGGACAAGATCATCCACGTCGAGTACGCCGCCGTCTCGAAGAACGACACCGACGCCTGGCTCGAGCACTTCGACCGGCTCCTCAAGAAGTAGGCAGCCACGGGACGATCGGAGTCGAACCAGATGTCAACCCTCACTCGACCGGTCGGCGCTCCTGCCGACGAGCATGAAGAGGCGTTCAAGCCGCCACGTTACCGCCGCCCCCTCGGCATCGGACGGGACCAGGTCGTCCAGTACGCGGTCCTCGCGTTCCTCGCCGTCCTCGTACTGGCTCCGATCGTCCCGACGCTCTACCAGAGCATCCGCAACCGGCCGCTCTACGAAGCCGGCGGAGCCTTCACGGTCCGCGGCTACGTCGACCTCTTCACGGACGCCGGCTTCGGCGAAGTGGCCCTCAACACGCTGCTGTTCGCCGGGCTGACCACCCTGCTGAGTCTGGCCATCGCCATCCCGATGGCCATCGTGGTGGTCCGCACGAAGCTTCCCGGAGGCCGGCTCGTCGCGCTGGCGATGCAGTGGCCGTTCTTCATCTCCTCGCTGATCCTGGGCTTCGGCTGGATCATCATGTACGGGCCCGCCGGGTTCGTCAGCATCAAGGTCCAGCAGGTCTTCGGCGGTGTGCCGTGGAACCTGTACTCGATCCCCGGGATGGCCCTCACGGAGGCCGTGGCGCTCGCCCCGATCGCCTACGTGTTCTGCGCCAACGCGCTGCGGCAGTCCGACGCGTCCCTGGAGTCCGCGGCCCAGGTCTGCGGCGCCGGGCCGCTCAGGATCCTGGGGCAGGTGGTCGTGCCCATGCTGCGACCGCCGATCGTCTACAGCGCCATCCTCGTCTTCTCCGTCTCCATCGAGACCCTGAGCGTGCCGCTGCTGTACGGGCAGCCGGTGAACATCGACGTGTTCTCCACGTTCCTGTACCACAACGGTCTGCAGTCGGTGGACCCCGACTACACGATGCTGGGCGCCGCTTCGACGATCATCCTGTTCGTCACGGTGAGCCTGGTGGCCGTACAGGCCAAACTCCTCAAGGACGCCGCCCGGTTCGTGTCCGTGCGCGGCAAGGTGACCCGCCCCCGCAAGCTCGACCTCGGCTGGCTGAAGTGGGTGAGCATCGTCTGCATCTGGTTCTACGTGGTCGTCGGTGCCCTGGTCCCGATCGCCGGGCTGGTCTTCCGCTCCTTCACGCTGATCTTCACCCCGCTCCAGTCACCGCTGAGGACGGTCACCACGCAGAACTACGAGATCGTCTTCGACTCCGACAACTACGTGCAGTCCCTGTGGAACAGCCTCATCGTCGCCGGTGTCGGCTCGGTGCTGGTCAGCGCCCTGGCGGTGGTCGCGGTGATGGTCTCCCGCCGCTCCGCCTTCCGCTTCGGGCGGGCAGTGGAGTACCTGGCGCTGATCCCTCAGTCGCTGCCGGGCATCATCATCGGTATCGGCTTCTTCTGGGCCTTCGCCCTCGCCCCGTTCGGCATCGGCACACTGCTGCAGGGCACGGTCTACGCCGTCATCATCGCCTTCGGCATGCGCGCCCTGCCCAGCGCGTTCGGCTCGGTCGCCCCGGCCATCATGCAGATCGGCGGTGAACTCGACAACGCGGCCCGGGTGTCCGGCGCCGACTGGCTGATGACGTTCTTCCGGGTCCTGCGGGCCCTCGTCACCCCCGCCTTCGCCGGAGCCCTCGTGCTCACCTTCGTGATCATGCTCAAGGAGTACTCGCCGGCCGTGTTCCTGAGTTCCGCGGACAACAACATCCTGGGCACCACCATGCTCAGCCTCTGGACCCAGGGCCGGGCCGGGTCCGTCGCCGCACTGGCGACCCTCCAGATCGCCATCACCGCGGTCTTCGTCGCACTCGCAGGACTGCTCATGAAGGGAAAGCACCATGCCTGAGGTGACCGTGAAGAACCTCGCCAAGACCTTCGGGGACAACTCCGTGCTGCGCGACGTCACCTTCACCATCAAGGACGGCGAGTTCTTCACCCTCCTGGGAGCGAGCGGCTGCGGCAAGTCCACCACGCTCAACTGCATCGCCGGCCTCGAACAGCCCACGGAGGGCTCCATCACCGTCGGCGGGAGACCCTTCGTCGACGCCTCGGCCGGGGTGTTCCTGCCTCCCGAGGAACGCAACCTCGGCATGGTGTTCCAGTCCTACGCGCTCTGGCCGCACATGACCATCGCCAAGAACCTCGCCCTGCCCCTCACCATCCGCAAGGTCCCCAAGGAGAAGCAGAAAACGCTGATCCACGACGCTCTCGACAAGGTCGGCCTGGCGGAGCTGAGCAACCGCTATCCGCACCAGCTCTCCGGAGGCCAGCAGCAACGTGTCGCGCTCGCCCGCGCGTTGGTCTACTCCCCCACCGTGCTGCTGCTCGACGAGCCGCTGTCCAACCTCGACGCCAAACTCCGCGAGCAGGCGCGCGCCTGGCTGAAGCGACTACAGGAGGAACTGGGCATCACCACCGTCTACGTCACCCATGACCAGGAGGAGGCTCTCGCCCTGAGCGACCGCATCGCGGTCATGGAGGGCGGCAACATGATCCAGATCGGCACACCGCACGAGATCTACGAGCGGCCCGCCGCCCCGGCGGTGGCCGCCTTCGTGGGCCGCTGCAACTTCCTCACCGGCCGGGTGGTCGGGCAGGAGGGCAGGCGTTACCGCGTCCTCCTGGACTGCGGTGACGACGTGGTGCAGGTCGACAGCGACGAGCGCGTGCCCTCGGGTCAGTCGGTCACCGTGGCGGTCCGGCCCGAGCGGCTGGAGGTCGTCCCGCCCTCCGGCACCCCGTCCGACGTCAACCAGTTGAGGACCCAGGTCCTCACCAGCTCCTACGTCGGCTCGCGCTACGAGTACGACGTCCGCCTCGGCGACCAGGCCGTCCAGGTCCTCAGCGGCAACGGCGGCCTCACGGGTGAAGTGGTGCTCGTCTTCGATCCGGCGCAGGCTCTGCTGTACCAGGACAAGGTCGAGCTGCCCGAGGAACAGCGCGACCTGCTGACCGTCAGTTCCTGAGTGCGGAAGGCGGTCGGCACCGCAGAACGGGGTCCGGGGAGTCCGCCCATGACTCCCCGGACCCCGGTGTCCCGGTCGTCAGGGATGTCCCCCTTCCGTTCGAAGCCGCACGGGGTCCGGGCGTAGCCGCCCTCGTCATCAGCGCGGTCCTCGCCGCGCGCTACTGCGCCCCTCGCGTCCGAAGCCCTCTTCCCCGCCTGGCCGCCTCCGCTACAAGCCCGCCCAGCCCGGCACCGGCTGAGGCTCCCCATGCCTCGTTCAGCTCGGCCCGGACGGTCTTGCCGTTGCGGGCGTGCCGTGTTCCCCAGTGCTCGGCGAGTTGGGCGACCAGGAGCAGGCCGCGCCCGCCCTCGTCGAAGGCGCGGGCCCGGCGCAGGTGCGGGATCGTGCTGCCGGCGTCGGAGACCTCGCACAGCAGGACGCGGTCGCGGATGAGGCGCAGTCGGATGGGCGGCCGGCCGTAACGGATGGCGTTGGTGAGCAGTTCGCTGACCACCAGTTCGGCGGTGAAGGAGACGTCCTCCATCCCCCAGTCGCGCAGCCGGCGTGAGACGTCCGACCGTGCCCCGGCGACCACGGCGGGATCGGCGTCCAGGTCCCAGGTCGCCACCTGGTGGCCCCCGAGGGCACAGGTGTGGGCCAGGAGCACGGCGACGTCGTCGTCCGGTCGCGCGGGCAGCAGGGTGTCGAGAACCCTGTCGCAGGCGGCCTCCAGGGAGGGCGCGGGCCGAGCCAGGGCCGTGCGCAGTCCGCGGAGGCCCTCGTCGACGTCGTGGTCGCGGGCCTCGATCAGGCCGTCGGTGTAGAGGGCGAGGACGCTGCCTTCCCGCAGGACGTACTCGACCGACTCGAACGGCAGACCGCCAGACCCAGGGGCGGCCCGGAGGCAGGTCGAGGATGTCGACGGTTCCGTCGCGGGCGACCACCGCGGGCAGCACGTGTCCGGCCCGGGCGAGGGTGCAGCGGAGACTGACGGGGTCGTAGACGGCGTACAGGCCCGCCGGCGCCAGAACCGTGCGTCCAGGACGTGACTCTCCGGGACGGCATGCACGCCGTCCAGCACCGCTGCGCGAAGGGGGAGGCGAGCAGCCGCCGGGAGGGCGCTCCGGCACCCGCCACGCCGGTCGGTCCGCGGTCCGGTCAGCGACTACGGTGGCGGAGTTGCCGTCCGGCTCCCGGAGTCGCCGGGGCCGGGGACCGAGGAGGCCGACCGTGGGACTGTGGTGGGGCGGGGCGCTGGACGCGGCCCGGATCGACGCGGCGGAGCTGCGCGCCGACTACACACGACAGCGCCGGATCGTCGCCCGCTACCGCCCCAGCAGCTATCTGGCCACGCGTCTCCTGGTGCGCCGCGATCTCCTTCCCCATCTCCTGGCCGTGACCGCTTTCATGCACCTCTCCGACAACCTCCTCGACAGCGGCCCGCCGGACGGGCGGGCCGCCGCCTTCGCGGACTGGGCCGAGCGGGTCCACGCGGGTCTGTCCGACGGTGACACCGACCACCCCGACATCCGGCCGCTGTTGCACACCGTCGCCGTCCACCCGCCGCTGCGGACCCGCGTGACGGACTTCCTCGCCGCCGCCCCGGCCGACCTCGACTTCGCGGGCTTCGCCACGGAGGCCGACTACCAGGCGTACGTCGATGGCTACACTCTTCCCGCCTTCATGCTGATCGCCGGCCTCCTGACGGGTGAGGAGACCCCGGCCGGCTACCTCGAGGCCTGCCGTACGTACATCGACGGCAGTCAGCGCCTCGACTTCGCCAACGACCTGGCCGAGGATCTCGCGGAAGGCCGTCTCAACCTCCCCCAGGAGACTCTGGACGCCTTCGGGGTCGCCCGTGCCGATCTCGAGAGCGCCCGGGACACGCCCGGCACCCGGGCCCTGCTGGCCCACGTCCTCGACCTGGCCCGTCGGTCGCTGGACGCCGGACGGCCGCTGGCCGATCTCGTGCCGCCCGAGGGCCGTCCTCTGTTCCGCGCCATGACCGGCATCGAGGACCTGACGGCCCAGGCGGCTCAGGCCAAGGGGGCTGCCCTGCTGCGCGGCTCCGCGCGGCCGCCGCTGCCGAGGACCCTGAGGCTGCTCTTCCGCGAGCGTGCCCGGGCCAAGCGGGGTCCGGTGACGGCCGGGGCCGCCGGAGCCGCATAGCGGCCCGGGGCATCGGGCACGGGGACACGGCGTCCCGCCCACCGTTGGCCAAGGGTGTGAGCCACGCGTTTCCACCGAGCTCAGCACCCCCCTCGTTTGTCGATATGATGCGTTTTGTGCCCACCTTGAGGCGACTGCGGCGCCGTCGTCCGCACGGCGGCCGATGGGACGCTGACGGCGGCCGATGGGACGCTGTCCGGCTGTCACCGGTGTTCGTCACCGTTCTCATCGCCTCGCTGGCGTTCGCGACCCCGCGGGAGATCGCCATCAGCCGCCTCCTGCCCGCCGCGCCCGCCCTGGCCGCCTCTATGTGGCCCGTTCTGCCCACGATTTTGCTGGGGGCCTTCTGCCTGCTGGTCATGATCGGGCTGAGCCTCGTCTACACCGACCTCGGGACTCCGTACACGGCGGCGGCGATCGCCGCCGTCACCCTGGCGGCCGCGTACGCGAGCCATGTCCGGCTGAGGCGGGAGGAGACCCTCTTCCAGATCCGGCTCGTCGCCGACACGGCCCAGAAGGTGCTGCTGCGTCCGCTGCCGAGCCGCTTCGAGGACATCGAGATCGAGTCGCTGTATGTGGCGGCCCAGGCTCAGGCCCGGATCGGCGGCGACTTCTACGAGGTGGCCGACACACCGCACGGCGTCCGGCTGCTCCTGGGTGACGTACGCGGCAAGGGTCTCTCCGCCGTGGGGGCGGCCTCTGCGGTGATCAGCTGTTTCAGGGAGGCCGCGCACGACGAGGCCGACCTGATGAGCGTCATCCACCGGCTGGAGACCAGCATGGGCCGCCACAGTGCCGCGTTCCCCGCGCAGGACCTGCCCGAGCGTTTCGCGACGGCCCTTCTCGCCGAGATCCCGCACGGCGGCGGCCACGTCAGGATCCTCAACTGCGGGCACCCCCCGCCGCTGCTCGTGCACCGCGGGAGCATGCTCGTCCTGGAGCCCACCGCCCCCTCGCCGCCTCTCAATCTCGCGACGCTCATCGGAGACCACTACTGCGTCGACACCGTGGACTTCACCCCCGGCGACCAGTTGCTGCTCTACACCGACGGCGTGTCGGAGACCCGGGACCCCGCCGGCGAGTTCTTCCCCCTGCAGGACTGGATGCGCCGGCAGGGCCCGCAGTCGCCCCCGGGACTCCTGGACCGGCTCCACCGGGACCTGCTCCTCTTCAGCGGCGGACGACTCGACGACGACATCGCCGCCCTCGCCGTGCGGTGCCCGTAGCTCAGCGGTGCTCGGGGTTGTCCGCTTCCGCACGGCAGCCGGCATCCCACTGAGAGCGCTGGTTGCCCCGGGCCGGGATGCCACCGGCGCGTTTGATCATGGCGGCCAGGTGCATCAGGTTCCAGGTCAGGAAGCTGGTGTTGCGGTTGGTGAAGTCGTTCTCCGGGCCGCCCGAACCGGGATCCAGATACGAGGGACCGGGCCCCGCGGCGCCGATCCAGCCGGCGTCGGCCTGCGGCGGGATGGTGTAGCCGAGGTGCTGGAGGCTGTAGAGGACGTTCATGGCGCAGTGCTTCACCCCGTCCTCGTTGCCGGTGATCAGACAGCCGCCGACTCGCCCGTAGTAGGAGTACTGGCCCTGGGAGTTGAGGAGGCTGGAGCAGCTGTACAGCCGCTCGATGACCTGCTTGGTGACCGAGCTGTTGTCGCCCAGCCAGATCGGCCCGGCCAGCACCAGGATGTCCGCGGCCATCACCTTCTCGTACAACTCGGGCCACGCGTCGGTGGCGAAGCCGTACTCGGTCATGTCCGGCTGCACGCCCGGCGCGATGTCGTGGTCGACGGCCCGGACGAGTCCGGTGGTGACCCCCTGGGAATCCATGATCGCCCGGCTCCTGTCGATGAGTCCCTGGGTATGGCTGACCTGGGGTGACGGTTTCAGTGTGCAGTTGATGAAGAGCGCGCTCAGGTCGTCGAAGCGGCCGTTGTCGTCGGTGGGGGCGGTGGAGGGGGTGGGTTGTGCTGCCATGGAGAACCTCCCGCGAGGAGGGCGGTCAGGGACCGGGGCGGCACGTGACGCCGCCCCGGCGGCAGCGTCTCGCGGAAAGCCTGGATTGCCCCGCTTCGACGCACCGGCACACGCACTTCCGGCGGGTCCGGCAACTGGTTCCGCCCTGCGCGGCAGGCCCGGTGGCCGCGCTCGTCGTCGAGGACTTCCGGGTCTGAGCGTCCGGCTGAGGGCGTCCGGGTCGGAGCGTCCGACTCGGGGAACGCCGAGAGGTACCCGCGCGTGAAGCCGGCGGCCGGCGCGGCTCGCCGGCACTCGGCGAGTGCGGAGACGAGGGTGCGGCCCTTGGCGGCGTACGCGGACTCGCCGGTGCCGGCGTGCGCCTGGGCCAAGGCGCTGAGCAGATGTCCATGGTGTGGCCGCGCAGCTGGACGTCGGGGACCCCCCAGCCGCCGCAGGGCTCCGCCGACGAGGGCAGGCCCACCGTCCGGCGGAAGGTGTGCAGCAGCCGGTCGGCGTCGACGAAGAGCAGATGGGCGCAGGTGCGGCGCATGTTGGCCAGGAAGGGACTGTCGGCTCGGCCATAGCGAGCGTCAGGACTCCTCGCGGGCATTGACGGACTCCCGAGGGAGATGCGGCGACAAGAACCCTGAGTCAAACGTTCAATCGGACGAGTTCGCTTCAGCGCACCACATCGCCGAGCCGGGGCACCACGCGGGTCAGCCGCAGCACGCCCCACAGGATCAGGAGTGCGCCGGCCGCCTCGGGCAGAAGCCACCACCCGGTACGGACCCTCTCGTCGAACAGCACGACACCCAGCATGAGGCTCACCGCAGCGTCACCGATGGTCAGCGCGGGTTGTGACGCGGTGAGCGGGCCCGCCTGCAGCGCGTTCTCCAGCAGCAGGAGCGCCGCGACACCGGTGACCGCGAATCCGTAGGTCTGCCAGGTGGTGAAGAAGGCGGGCAGTCCCGACTCGGCGAGGCGTCCCGTGGCGGACTTCATGAGTGCGGCGGTCAGGGCGTTGCCGACCGCGGCCCCCGCCGCCAGCACGGCGGCGCGGAACAACGCCGACGACGAGGACCGGCTGAGGACGACCGCGGCACCCATCACCCCCAGAGTGAGCGCCAGAACCGGAATCCATCGCTCCATCGAGGCCTGGTGCACGGTCCCGGAAGGGGCCGCCGAGGCGAGCAGCACGGCGAGCCCGGCCACCACTCCCCCGATCGCCCACCAGCCGGCGCCCGGCAGCCGGAGGTGCAGCAAGGGCACGGCCACCAGCAGCGCGAACGGAAGCTCGAGGATGAACACGGGCTGGACGAGCGCCATGGGCCCGTTGACCAGGGCCAGGGCCTGGAACACCGCGGCGCCCGTCACACCCGCGATCCCCAGGGCCCACGCGGGTCGCCGTACGAGGGCGAGGAGCAGGCCCAGCCCACCGCCCCGGGCCACGGTGGAAGCGGCCTTGCGCTGGAAGGCCGTGCCCAGCGCGTTGCTGAAAGCTCCGAGGACCGCGAAGAGCAGGGCGAGCACGATCATGGGTACACCATGCCCGCCCGGCCGTGGCTTCGCCGGACAGCGCGGCGGGACCGCCGGGCGGAGGGGCACAGGGCATCGAACGGTCCGGTCCGTGAGTCAGCCTCTGGATGCCGACGCTGGACGGCCACGGGCCGCGCGGCCGGTGGCTCGCGGACAGACAGACAGACGGACCGTCGCGCACAGACAGATACACGGGCCGACGACGGACAGACGACCGACGGACGGGAGGACGGAACGGGTGGACAGAACAGGCGGACAGAGCGGGCGGACAGCGCAAGCGGACAGCGTGCGTGGCCGGCGGTCGGGTCAGGCCGCCCGCGGGGAGTCGCCGCGCCGGTCCCGCCACGGATGGTGGGGACCGCCGAACCGGCGCGGCCCCGCGGGTTCAGGTCCGGGCCGGGGCGAGCACCACGAAGTCCGCGTTCGACGGGTCGAGGCAGACGGCCAGCCGGCCCACGCCCTCCGCGTCCTCCGGTCCCATCTGCACGCTTCCACCGTTGCCGGTGACGTCGCCGACCACGGCGTCACAGTCGGTCACGGCGAAGACCGGGTGCCAGTACGGCCGCCCGCCCGCCAGGGCGAGGTCCTCCTTGCTGACCTCCATGAGGCCGCCCTGCATCCGCTCCTCGGGAAGCCCGGCGGCGGTGATGAGGGTGTACGTGCCTTCGCCGCCCGGCAGCGGCATGTCGCTGAACTGCCAGCCGAAGACATCGCCGTAGAACTCCTGGGAGGCCGCGGCGTCGCTGGTGTACAGCTCGGTCCAGGACAACGAGCCCGGCTCCTCCACCAGCTCGAAGCCCGCGTTCTTCCCCGGCTGCCAGACGGCGAACTGACCGCCCAGCGGATCGCTGTACTGGGCCATCCGGCCCCATTCGCCGAGGTCCCTCGGCGCCACCCGCACCGTGCCACCCGCACGCTCCACGGCCTGGGTCGTGGCGTCGGCGTCCGTGACGGTGAAGTAGATCATCCAGGCCGAGCGCGCGCCTTCCTCGGTGAGCTTGCCGAGCCCGGCGACGGTCTTGCCGTCCTTCTTGAACATCCCGCCTTCCCCGTCCTCCCCGTCGCCCATGGACTCGTACTCCCAGCCGAGCACCGCACCGTAGAAGGCCGCGGTCGCCCGGACGTCGGGGGCACCGAGGTCGAGCCAGCAGGGGGAGCCAGGAGTGAGGTCAGTGGTGATCACGGCGATCCCCTTTCGCAGGTCCTGGTGACTTCAGCGTGACATCCGACGCGGGCGACCGCGCGTCGGCCGCGTCGCGGTCGCCCCGCTGTCCCGCGCGCATGCGGCCCGGCTCCCCCTGCGTGGGGCCGCCCGCCGATCCGCCCCGCACCGCTGACAACTCCGCCCTCCGCCCGGAAGGATCAGCGGCATGGCCTCCCACGCGAACCGAGCCCGCGCCCTGTCCTTCGACACCGTCGCCACGCAGTACGCCGCCGCCCGCCCGGACTACCCGCATGCCCTCTTCGACTCGCTGGAGGAGCTGGCCGGCCAGGCACTGGCCGGAGCCGACGTGCTGGACTGCGGGGCCGGCACCGGCATCGCCACCCGGCTGCTGCGCGAGCGCGGTGCCCGCGTCGTCGCCCTGGAGCCGGGCGCCGGTATGGCAGCGGAGCTGCGCGGGGCCCAGCCGGAGGTCCCGCTGGTGCGGGGTGAGGGGGACCGTCTGCCCTTCGCCGCCGGCAGCTTCGACGTGATCACCTACGCCCAGGCCTGGCACTGGACCGACCCCGCCCGCTCCCTCCCGGAGGCGTTGCGCGTGCTGCGCCCGCACGGCGCGCTGGCCCTGTGGTGGAACCAGGCCGACGTCCGCGTCCCCTGGGTTGCGGCGGAGGAGGACCGGCTCGCGCCCTTCACCCGCGGCTTCCCGACCACCGTGGCCGAGCTGCTCACCCCGTATCCGGTCCGGGTGGCCACACGCGAGTTCGCGTGGTCGCGGCGGATCACCGTCGAGGAGCACATCCGCAACCTCGCCACCCACTCGCATTTCGTGGTCATGGACCCCGTCGAACGGGCGTGCCTGCTCGAAGCGAACCGTACGGCGCTGGCACGGCTCTTCCCCGACGGCCTGCTCGACGAGCCGTACCGGTGCGGCCTGACCGTCGCACGACCCGCCACGGCCCACGGCTGAGCGGGAGGGGGATCAGCACACGGACACGCGCCCGGTCTACTTGATCACGGCGTTCGCGATGATGATCAGGCAGCCGATCAGCATGTCCATGACCCCGGCCCGGAACGAGGACGGCCAGCTGTGCCCTGAGGTGCGGGCGGCCCAGGCACCCCAGCAGAACAAGGCGGCGGTGTTGAACAGCAGGGCCCAGTCGACAGCCGTGGACTCCGCCCACCACCCGGCTGCCGCGGCGAGCAGCATCGCCACCGTGGGCAGCGCGGCGGCGAACAGCGGCCACTCGGCGAGCACCAGCCGCCATCTGCTCGGGGTGGCTGACGTGTCGGCGGACGCACGCCGGGCGATGACGTGCGCGTACCCGTGCGCGGCGCTCGCCGCCAGCGCGGTGAGCACCACCCACAGCGCGTCCGCACCCGGTTCGGCCTTCTCGCCCGTCGCGTCCAGTGCGGACGCCAGGGCGCTGGCCAGCACCAGTCCGTAGACACCGCTGAACAGCGACTGCTCCGTCGGCCGGTGCTGCCGGACCCATCCCGGGGCGACGGTCTCGCGGTCGGCAGAACCGGCACAGTCGGCGCGGTCGGCGCGGTCGGCGCGGTCGGGCATCGCATCGCCTCGTGCGGGGAGAGGGCTGGGTCCGACCATGCTGACCCGTGGGACGTCACGGAACGCGGCGCCACACACCGCTCGCTGGATTGTTGTGCCATAAGGGGGAGAGCTGCCGCCCCGCCTCGCCCCCCGTATGACGGCCGTCGGCAACCCTACGACAGGGCGGTCGTGGCATGCGGCGCTCCCCCGGGCGAGGTATGACTGACAAGGAAGCCCCCGAACCGGACCCAGCGCGGTTCCGGCGCCGCCGGGGGAGGAGTACGCGGTATGCCAGAGCGAGAGACCCCGGCCGGGTACGGCCCACAGGACGGCGTCACCGCCGCGCCCGGCGGGCTGCTCGACCTGCTGCAGGTCGCGGCCCTGGTTCTGGGAAGCGACGGCCGTATCGCACTGTGGAGCCCCGAGGCCGAACTGCTGCTCGGTTTCTCCGCCGACGAGGCGCTGGGCCGGGACGCGGGCACGCTGCTGGTGGCCCCGGAGAACCGGGAACGGGCCCGCGAACTGTTCCGGCGCGTGCGCACGGGCGCGCGCTGGGCGGGAGTCTTTCCCGCGCGGCACAAGGACGGCTCGACGCGCCGGGTCGAGTTCCGCACCATGCAGTTGCGTGACGCGCGTGGCGACATTCACGCCCTGGGCCTGGGCACCGACGCAGAGACCGTACAGAACGTCGAGCGTGACCTCGCCCTGTCCCACATCCTGGTCCGCCAGTCGCCGGTGGGCATCGCGGTGTTCGACACCGACCTGCGGTGGGTGCGTGTCAATCCGTCGCTGGAGCGGCTGAACGGTGTGCCCGAGGCGGCCGTGCTGGGCCGCCGCGTCGGCGAGGTGCTGCCGGCGCTCGACGTGCAGGCCATCGAGTCGCGGATGCGGCACGTTCTGCGGACCGGTGAACAGCTGCTGGACCAGCAGACGATCGGCCGGACGGCCGCCGACAGCGAGGAACACGCCTACTCGGAGTCGTACCACAGGATCGAGGACTCCAGTGGCCGCGTGCTCGGGCTGGCGATGGCGGTGCTCGACGTCTCGGAGCGGCAGCGGGCCGCGGCCGAGGTCGCGGAAGCACGGGAGCGGCTGGCGCTGCTCGCCGACGCGAGCGTCCGCATCGGCACCACGCTGGATCTCCCCCGGACGGCACGCGAGCTCACGGAGGTCGCGGTTCCGAAGGTCGGCGACCTGGCGGCCGTGCATCTACTCGACTCAGTGGTCGGCCTGGAGGGCACGGCCGCGTTGCGGGCGGACGACTCGCTCGGCTTCCGGACGCTCGCGGTGAAGGCGGGCTCGCTCGAGGACGCGATCGGTGCCGGGGGCCCGGTCGGCGAGTCGGCTGCGTACAGCTCGTCGCAGCTGATCACCCAGTGCGTACGCGAGGCGCGGCCGATCCTGCTGCGCCAGGTGGACGACACGGCGATACGGCGTGTCGCCAGGGACGACTCGGCGGCCGAGGCACTCCGGCGGGCCGGCCTCCACTCCTGGCTGGCCGCTCCGCTGATGGCCCGCGGCGAGGTACTGGGCACGCTGAGCCTGGGCCGGACGGTGAACCACCGGCCGTTCGACGACCAGGACCTGACGCTCGCCGCCGAACTCGCCACACGCGCCGCCATCGGCATCGACAACGCCCGGCTGTACGGGCGCGAACGCAGCATCGCGCTCACCCTCCAGCGCAGCCTGCTCCCCGCGGAGCCACCGCACTACCACGGCATCGAGGTGGCCTCCCGCTACCTGCCCGCGGTCAGCGGCGTGGGCGGGGACTGGTTCGACGTGCTGCCGCTCAGGGACGGCAAGGTCGGTCTGGTCGTCGGCGATGTGATGGGCAAAGGGGTGCACGCCGCGGCGATCATGGGCCAGCTCCGCACGGCGACCCGTGCCCTGGCCCGGCTGGACCTGCCTCCGGTCGAGCTGCTGTACCACCTCGACGACATCGCCACCGACCTCGGCGACGCGGACTCGCTGGCCACCTGCCTCTACGTCGTCTGCGACCCACTGCGCGGCCGATGCGAACTCTCCCGCGCCGGGCACCCGCCGCCTGTCCTGGTGGGACCGGACGGAAGGGCCGCGCTCCTCGACGTCGCGGCCGGAGTGCCACTCGGGGTGGGCGGCGTGCCGTTCACCGCCGGGGAACGCGAACTCCCCGAAGGGACGCTTCTCGCGCTGTTCACCGACGGCCTGGTGGAGAGCCACGAAGCGTCGATCGACGCCGGGCTGCGGAATCTGATCCGGATCCTGGACGGTACCCGGCTCCCGCTGGAGGAGACCTGCGACATGCTGCTCGGCGCCCTGAACCGGGCACCGGAGGACGACGTGGCACTGCTCCTCGCCCGGCGGAAGGGCGGGTGAGCGACTCGATGTGTCAGGCTGCCGGAGCGGGACCGGGCGGCAGCTGGACTGTCGTGATCAGGTGACACGTTCCGGTACCGGAGCCGCGGTAGGTATGCGGGGTGTCTCCGTCGAACGTGGCGGTCTGGCCGGCTTCGACGGCGTGCTCCGTGCTGTCGACGACCAGGGTCATCCGGCCGGAGGCACACCCTCCACCGGATCACGCCCGCCCGCTACAGTCCCGCGCATCGCACGTCAGGGCACCCCGGCCGGCTCCCCACAGGCGATGACCACCGGGATGTGATTGACGCCACATCACTCCGACCTGAGCCTTCGCTTCAAACTTGAAGCAGCCGGGGCTATGGTCGAGCACATCTGGTTCAACTTTGAATCAATGACTTCGCCTTCACCGCAGGGCGCCTTCACCGCAGGGCGCCTTCCCTCGCAGGAGCAACCGTGAACGCCACCCCTTCCGCAGCCCGGGCCCTTCCCGCCGAGGCGGTCACCCCGGCTCCGCTGGTACGTCTGCACTCCGCGTGCCTGACCCGCGACGTCTTCGGCCCGGCGCCGGCCGGCTGATCCCGCCCCGCGCCCCCACCCGTCGCCCTCCCTTCCCTGGAGTTCCGCCATGCCCACCGCCCTCGGCCGCGCCACCACCGACGCCGCCCCGCGCTACGCCAAGCAGCTCGCCTCGCACTTCGGCCGGAAGATCCCCACCGAGGAGACCCCCGAGGGCGGGCACCGCCTCACGTTCCAGCAGACCGACGTCCTGCTCCAGCCCGCGGAGGACCACCTGCTGATCCGCGTCACCGCACCCGACGAGCCCACGCTCACCACCATCCAGGACGTCGTGGGCAGCCATCTCGAACGCTTCGGTCGCCGCAACGAGCTGACGGTCGTCTGGGAGTAGTCGTGAAGGCCGTCGTCACCACCCACTTCGGTGCCGACCCGCAGCTCACCGATCTGCCCACGCCGGAACCGGGCCCCGGCCAGCTGCTGGTCCGCCTGCACGCCGCCGCACTCAACCGTTCGACTGGAAGGTCGCCGACGGAGCCCTGAAGAACGTCGTCGAGCACCACTTCCCCTTCGTCCTGGGCTCGGACGGCGGCCGGCGTCGTCGAGCGTGTCGGCCCCGGCGTGAACCGCTTCCGGCCGGGCGAGAGGGTCTACGGGCAGTTCATGAACGTCCGGCACGGGCGGGGCTCGTACGCCGAGCACGCCGTGGCCGCCGAGGACGGCAGGATCGCCCGCATACCCGACGACCTGCCGTTCGCCGTGGCCGCCACACTGCCCACAGCCGGCATCACCGCCCGTCAGGCCATCGAGACGGCCCGGCTCGACGCCGGGCACGTCATCCTCATCAACGGCGCCTCCGGAGGCGTGGGTCAGTCCGCGATCCAGTTCGCCGCCCACGCGGGAGCCCGGGTACTCGCCACCGCCACCCCCGACATCGCCGCCCACCTCCGCGCCCTCGGCGCCGACGAGACCATCGACTTCACCACCGCACCCACCGGCGACCAGGTCCTGGCCGCCCACCCCGACGGCATCGACGCCGTCCTCGACCTCGTCACCCACCCCGGCGACGACGGCATCGACGCCCTGGCCGCCCGCCAGATCCGCGGAGTCAACCTCTCCAGCAGTCCCACCCGGCCCGGACTGGAAGCCATCGCCGATCTCTCCGCCACCGGAAGGCTCCGTATCACCGTCGACGCCGGGGTCCCTCTGGCCGATGCCCCTGCCGCTGTGGCCGACGCCCGCTTCGGCCACGTCCGCGGCAAGAGGGTCATCCTTCTCTGAGCGCGGGCGTCCGCCTGGAACGCCGCCCGATTCCGTGACATGCGTCACACGGGACTGCACTACTAGGCATGCCGAATAGTTGACGACTCCCAGGCGACATATGGGACTTGTCCGGCTTGACTCAGCCCCGCATCGCGCCCGCCCTGACAGCGGTCCGCCCGCGCCGCCCTCGCACGCGTCCTCGTACGACCGCGCGTTCCTGACAGGACGACAGAACTCCGCCGAGCCCCCGGAAGCCGGAACAGCACCCTCCCGCAGCCCTGGCAAGGGCTGCCCAAAGCTACGAAGCCACGTAGTATCCCGGCCCTTTGTGCTCTGTGTGAAGCCGTCCTAAGAATGACGACCCGCAAGGCCTTTCCGCAGTTCAGGAGGGGTCTGCGCAGAGTCAGCCGCGCAAGGACGCTCGGTGATTACCGAATGAGGTCACACATGGGGAAGCACCGCCAACACAAGCATTACCGGCGCATAGTCATCGCTGCCGTCACCATCGGTGCCGTAGGGGTGCCGTCCGTCGCCATGGCCTGTGGCGACTGGCGGGACAGCGGGGGGCATCGGTCCCACGGCTCCGAGAGAAAGGGTGCCAAGGACTGGCGGACGGACGCCGACTGGCATCACGGCTGGAATCGCGACGAGGACGGCAGGCGCGCTTCGGCGGCACCGGCGACTCCGACCCCCTCGGCAGGCACCCGGAGGACCACGGCCCCCAAGCCCAAGGCCACCACCCCGTCGCACACCGCGAAGACCACCGCCCCCAAGCCCAAGGCCACCACCCCGTCGCACACCGCGAAGACCACGGCCCCCAAGCCCAAGAGCACGGCACCGTCGCGCACGACGAAGACCACCGCCCCCAAGCCCAGGACCACCGCACCGTCCAGCACTCCGAAAACCACCCCCACGGCGTCCGGCACCACCGCTCGCATCGTGGAACTCGTCAACGCCGAGCGCGCCAAGGCCGGTTGCTCGCGTGTGACCCTGGACGCGACCCTGACCAAGGCCGCACAGGCACACAGCAACGACATGGCGGCCCACCGGAACATGTCGCACACCGGCTCCGACGGGTCCTCCCCGGGCGACCGGCTCACACGTGCCGGCTACACCTGGCGCACCTACGGCGAGAACGTCGCCTACGGTTACGCCACTCCCGAGCAGGTGATGGCGGGCTGGATGTCCAGCCCCGGCCACAAGGCCAACATCCTCAACTGCGCGTTCAAGGAGATCGGTGTCGGGCTCGCACAGCCCGACAACTACTGGACCCAGGACTTCGCAACCGCCCGGTGACTACCGCTGCTCGCGGTCGAGCCCGGCACTCGGGAGCGGGCGCGGAGAGCGGAGGAAGCCGGCCCGGAGACAGGTGCGCCCCCGGGAGAAGGCGCCGCCCCACGCCCGTCACGGTGCCGGGCGGCGCCCTCACCCGTCGAGTGGCTCGTAGTCGAACCAGTCGAAGTGGACGGAGCCGGCTGACGCGAACATTCCGATGACCCGGCCGGTGAAGCCACCCGCTACCTCCGTGGACAGGTACTTCCCGTCCAGCGAGGTCAGTTCGGCGACTGTCCCGTCCGGTCGTTCGACGCCGATCGAGATGGTGTCGGGACCAGTGCGGGCGTCGTCCACGGCCTGTACGGCGGTCACTTCGATGCGGAGCACGAGGGGGCCGGACACGGTCGCGAGGGATGCCACGACGCTCTTGAGCGGGCCGATACGCGCCTGCACGCGCACCTCGCCGGGCGCTGCCTCGATCTCGTAATGGTGCTGTTCGTCGAGGCGCACGGCCAGGCCGCCGCGGCCATGGGACGGGTCGATCAGGGTGCGCACCCGGCAGGACAGGTGCTGCTGCCGCCTGCCGACGAACGTCACCTCCGTGTCGTCGAGCGAATCGCCGCGGGCGTGCAGCGTCAGCCAGCCCGGCCGTTCCTTGGTGGTGCAGGCCTCCTGGGGGCGGCTCCGCAGCGAAACATAATGGGGTGCCAACGCCGGCAGCTCG
This sequence comes from Streptomyces sp. NPDC030840, assembly GCF_055572015.1. Lineage (NCBI taxonomy): Bacteria > Bacillati > Actinomycetota > Actinomycetes > Kitasatosporales > Streptomycetaceae > Streptomyces > Streptomyces sp. NPDC030840. The sequence goes on from NZ_JBVIEE010000002.1 coordinate 413,806, forward strand.
AAGTCGTCCCTGCTCCGCGCAGGCGCGGGAGGCCCCAACGGCCATGGAGGAGCGAGCAGTTCAGGTGACAGTTCACCGACGACCGGCCAGCCGTCGACCCAGTCGACCGGAACCAGGAACGTCTCCCTGCCGAGTACGTGCCACCCGGGAGTACCACCGCCCGGCCGCACACCGAGCAGCACCATCCACCACGATCCGTCGGGGCCCTCGACCAGGTCGGCGTGGCCGGTGTTCTGGATGGGGTGGTCGGAGCCGCGGTGGGTCAGGATCGGGTTGGCCGGACAGGGCTCGAACGGGCCCTCGGCGGTAGGTCCGCGAGCGATCGAGACGCTGTGGCACCGCTCGGTGCCTCCCTCGGCGATGAGCAGGTACCAGTAGTCGCCGATCCGGTACAGGTGGGGGGCTTCCGGGGCCTTGGCGCCGGGCGTGCCGGACCACAGGCGCCGCGACGGTCCGAACGTCTCCCCGGTGTGGGGGTCGATACGGACCTGCCCGACTCCTGCGGTGGTGCACCAGCAGTTGCCGTCGTCGTCCCAGGCGAGATCCGGGTCGATACCGCGCACTCCGGGCAACCTGACCGGATCGGACCAGGGGCCGGCCGGGTCGGTGGCCGTGAACAGCAGGTTGCCGTCCCCACTCACGTTCGTGACGATCAGCCAGAAGCGGCCGTCGTGGTGGCGCAGGGTGGGCGCGTAGATCCCCCCGGACGCCGGCGCGTCAGGAGGCAGCCGCAGTTGGCTCGGCCGTTCGAGCGCGTTGCCGATCTGGCTCCAGTGCACCAGGTCCCGGCTGTGGAAGACGGGCACTCCGGGGAAGTACTCGAAGCTGGAGCAGACCAGGTAGTAGTCCTCCCCCGCCCTGCAGACGCTCGGATCCGGGTGGAAGCCGGGGAGCACAGGATTGTCGACGGCAGTGACCGGCTGGGGTGTACTCGGCAAGCTCATCGCGTCCTTTCACTGACCCCGCCGCCGCGCGGTACGCGCCTGGGCCGGCTTCCGCATCGTGCCTGACGGTCACCGGGGAGCTGGGGCTGGGGAAGAAACTTTCGCACTGAACTTTGGATAATTTCCGGTGAGAGGCTAACGACGACCGTCTCCGTGGGCCTCATCCAGGCCCTGGAAGACCACACCGGCGTCCCGCTCGACTGACCGCGCCCCCGCTGGTGGCCAGGCGCCGCCGGCAGGCCGTGTCCGAGGCGGAAAGCAGCGCGTTGAGCACCGATGTTCAGCCGAGGTCGAAGACATTCGGCAGCCGGAGGAGGTAACGGGTGCGGTCGTGCCGCTTGAGTGGCTCCAACTCGGGAGCCCGGTACAAGGGGGTCACGGTGCACCGCTCGGCGGTCGAGCCGACCTGTTCCAGAAGGGCGTTGACGGCCTGCCGGGCGGAGGAGTTGGCGCCCTCCATGGTGGCGAGATCGATGGGCACGGCCACGTAGTCGCCGGCCAGGAACAGGTTGGGGATCTTCGTGGCCGACCGCGGGCGGTGGTGGAAGGTCCCCACCGGATGGATGAGCAGCTGTTCTTCATTGACAGGGTGTGGCGTGCCGAGTCCGTCCACAGCCGGATCGAGGAACCAGGAGTGCAGCACGGAGTCCTTCAGGACCGTACGGCCGGTGTCGTTGAGCGCCGCCTTCAACTGCGCCCACACCTCGCGGGCGACTTCGGTACGGGTGCACTGCTTGGCCGTCTTGCCGTACAGGATGCCCGGACGGTCCCACTCGGAGATGTCCACGGACAGGCAGTCCGCGACCGTGCCGTCGCCGAAGTCGGCGGGGAAGTCGTGGCCCGGCCAGTGCTGGGCCTGGGCGATCGCGGTCAGCGACCACGGGGAGTCGATGAGGTTGAGGTGGCCGTGCAGAATCGGCGTACGTTCGGTCAGATAGAACTGGATGCCGGTCATCCAGTCCGTCTCCAGCCGGTCGCACTCGGCCAGTTGGGGATCGGCGGCGCGTACGGCGGAGTTCCATGTGCGGCGGGCGTGCTCGACCGGCATCGCCGATATGTAGTGGTCGGCGGTGACGGTCCGGCGCGCGCCTGCCGGGTCCTCCACGACAGCTCCGGTGATCACACCCGCGCCCAGGGTCAGGTCCCGTACGGTCCAGCCGACGCGGAACTCGACCCCGAGTGATCTCAGGTACGTCTCCCAGGGGTCGATCCAGGCCTCGTTGGTGGGCGCGTTGAGGATCCGGTCCAGTGGTCCGTCCGCGCCCCGCCCGAGGAGGTTGAAGACGAAGGCCTCCATCAGGGTGGCGACCGTACGGGTGCTGGCCTCCTCCGCCTTGGTGGCCACGATGTTGCGGGTGATGCCGACGGCGAGGATCCGCTGGTAGTCCTGGGACATCTGTCCGGCCCGTACGAACTCCCACCACGGCGTCCGCTCCCATACGTCGTCGCGGCGCTCGTCGCAGCTGGTGAGGAAGACCAGAAAGCGGTTGGCGAAGTAGAGGGCCTCGTGGAGGGGGAGGTTGAAGGCCGTGTCGAGGACCGAGGTGAGGGCGCGGCGGATCTCGTCGGGAGTGAGCTCGGCCGGGGCGCCGCCGTGCCCGGGCAGCGGGAGCCGGATGTCCTCGCGGCCGCCCGACCGGGCGAACAGCATCTCCTTGGGGGCGACGAGGTTGTCGTGAACACCGCCCGGGTTGCCGGGGAACGGGATGCGCCGCATGGTGTCGGGCAGGTTGTGGTAGATGCCGGGGATGAAGCGGAAGCCGTGCTCCCCTGGCAGGGGGCGGCGGCCGCCCGTGCCGCTGCCCGGTACGTCGATGCTGCGGGCCTTGCCGCCCAGCGCCTTGCGCTCGTAGACCGTGACCCGAAAGCCGCGCTCGGCGAGTTCGTGCGCGGCCGTGAGTCCGGCGACGCCCCCTCCCAGTACGGCCACGGTCTGCGCTGTGGCGCCGTTGTCGGCCGAGGCCCCCTGGGGGGTGCCGAGAACGACCCCGCCCCCGGCGGCCGCGGCGGTGCCCAGGAACTCTCTGCGCGTACTGCCGCTCATCCCCACCCCTTACCGTCGGTAACATCGGCGCACGAGGATATGGGCGGGGCAACGATCCCGGAAGACGGCCGACCTGACTTTGGCTCGATGCCGCCCCACTCGGCGGCGGTCACGGTCGAGGTTCCGTTCGAGCCGTCCGTCCGCGGTTCCTGTGCACGCAGCCCAGTCGGCAACGCAGGCCGGCTTCAGCACGGTGCTTCCTGCCGGAGTGGCTGGCCGCGATCGAGCCCCTGCGCGTCCGGGAGAAGGCGCATACGGCGAGGGCGACACGGTCGCCGCCGCGCGGCGACGGCCGCCCACGACCGAGGTGGACCCGCGGTGCCGCTCGCGCTCGGCCGTCAGTTCCGCCAGGACGGACGCCCGGCCCCGCGCTGGGCACGTTCACCGCCGGCCACGACGACCTCCCCAGCGGACAGCCCGGCACCGACAGCTCGGACCGCTGCTCCTGACTGTTCGGAACATGGCCTCGGCTCCGCTCTCGCGGAGCCCGAAGTCAGACCTGCCAGTCGAGTTGCGGCTCGGGTACGCCGACAGAGCGTCCATATCGCTGGGCTTCGGTGCGACCTTCGGCCTGCCCGCGGGGATAGCGGAAGACCTTGTCGGCGAAGATCACGAACGATTCATCAGCAGTGTGGAAGTCGGCGTACCAACCTCCCGGTGCGGCGAGGCACGAAGAGAGCCGCTCGGCAAGCCGTTGGGCGGCGGACTCCTCGGCGGAGAATTCCAGGAGTGTCCAGTGCCGTGGCTGGCCCTCTCCGCGGTTCGTCATCTCGACCCGGGTCAGTTTGGTGATCTGCAGGGGAATCCCGGTCAGCCGGGCTCCGACCCGCAGGCTCTCGGCGATCAGTACTCCTTGAAGCATCCGAACCTCCCTGATGTCGGTGTCGTGCGACTGACTTCCGTTCCTGGGGCGCTTGTTGGGCCGACAGCCGGGGACCACGGCCCATCCCGCGGGGCCCCACCGAGGCCGCCTGAGGGTAAGACCCCAACCCTGGCCGAAGGCATACGCGGCATGTCGACGAGTCAAGGCAACACTCGCCCCCGCAATCGATTCCACGGATTCCCGCAGTCAACGCACCCGCCCGCGTGGTTTCAGGGGCACAGGCGGCAGTTCCGGAGCAGGCAGCGGACCCCCGTCGTGCCTCTTCACCCCACCGAGCCGCGAACCCTCCATCCCGTCCCGCCGGGCCGCCTCATGAGCGTGCACCCCACCGTGATCGTCAGGGAGAAACGACGCCGTGCGGCGGGCCAGGCACCGGCGAACTGCAGGAGGATCAGCGACGTCACGAGACGCCGCGGCACCGAGCCATCCGCGACAGTGAAGTGCCCCAGTACTGCCAGGGGGCTGCCGGCAAGGGCGAACAGCCCCGTTCCGGCACGGGCGCCAAAGACATCGGTCCGCTGCGGGTCGGGCCGATCGCGGGCGAAACGCAACGCGGCCCACCAGATGACGCTCCCCAGGCCTCTTGGACACAGACCGCTCGCCCGTGCGGCGTGAGCACCGCCGCACGTCCCTGCGGGATACGGCGCCACAGCTCACGTCGTTCACTTGGCGTGCCGTCGGGTCGCGACGAGTGACGGCACTTCTCCCCCATCGGTGGGTCCCGTACGCGGGCCGACGACCGCCTGCACCGATGCACCTTGAGCCTCACCCTGCCGCGGCAATGTGATGCACATCACTGCAAATTTTGCTCAGCGCAATGATTGCACTGTGCGTCGTCTACGTACCTCCAGGCGACCACCCCCGGACGGATCCCCTGCGACGCGACAACAGGAGATCCAGCGAGGGATCCACAACTCCTGCCAGGAGGTGCCATGCGTCTGTCTCGGAGCGCGGGAACCGTCTTCATCAGCGGTGGCCTGCTACTGACCGTCGCCGCGCTCGCCTATCCCGCGATGCTCGGGATCGAGAACACCGCCACCAACACCGAGCGCATCATCGCCAACACCCGGTACGGCCCCCTGACCGAGGCCGACCGCGACTTCGTGATCAAGGTCCGCTCGGCCGGGCTGTGGGAGTACCCCCTCGGCGAGATGGCCATGGAGCGGGGCACGACACCGGAGATGAAGGAGGCCGGCGAGCACCTGGTCGTCGGGCATGCCGGCCTGGACAAGATGTGCCGTCAGATCGCACCCGAGCTGAACATCACCCTGAACAACCAGGCGAGCCCACAGCAACAGCAGTTCGTGCAGACCGCCGCCGCGGCGTCCGGCAAGGAGTTCGACTCCACCGCGGTCACCATCATGCGGGTGACCCACGGTCAGATCTTCCCGGCGATCGCCAAAATCCGCGCCAGCACCAGGAACACGCTGGTGCGCCAGCTCGCCGACCTGGCCAACGACACCGTGCTGGACCACATCACCGTGCTGGAGAAGACCGGCCTGGTCAACCACGAACAGGTCAACTACCAGCAGACCGCTCCGCCAAAGCTCCCCAAGGACCAGACGACCCCGCCGGCACCCCAGCCGGGCGCCCCCATGGTCGTCCTCACACCGCGCCCGGACCTGGACGTCAACACCACCGCCCCGTCCGCGCCCACCGGCTCCCCCTCACCCGCGCCCTCCTCCGGGAGCCAGTGACGCGCCACCCTCCGATCCCACCACAGACGGCTGTTCCGGTCTCACCCTCAACCGGCGAAGGGGCGAGGCCGGGCATCAGCCGGCACGGGGACGGGGCCGAGCCGGAAGGAGCGCACGATCGCGAGCGCGCACCCGGCGACCACTGCGAGTGCCGGCGTGGCGACGCCGACGAGCGGGCCGTACTCCGTGGCGCGTGCCACGCCACGTGGTGGAACCGTGCTCTGAGGGTCGTAGACGATCGCCAACGCGCCTCCCGGCCTGGTCGACGGCCCGCAGCCGCGCCAGACAGCCCTTCGGCGAGGAGCCACCGGGGGCATGCCAACGAACTCCGCGGGCCCCCACACACGGACCTCAGGCGCGCCATCAGCCCTGTTTCCGCCACGGGCGGTTGCCGACGCAGCCTGCGCATCCGTTCCGCCACCCCCGGGCGGTCATATGTCCGGCACGTCGCGGCGCCTCATCGAGGCGCCTCCAGCGACAGCACGCACCGTCCTCACGACCCCTGGGTACGCACCGCGCGCTGCCGGGGTCCGGCAGCAGGACGCTCCTCAGTCCCGACCCGGACGGCCCTTCACGACTCCCTTGCATTACGCAAAACCCGTCAACGGGTACCGGACTGCCCCAGAGCATCGATGATCAGCAGAAACGCTCCGCCGCAGCTCTCACGCTCCCCGTCGGGCATGGGTGTCCGCCCAGCCCAGCGGATACATCTCCGGGTCGTCCAGCGCCGCGGCGACCGGCTCCGCACCAGCCTCGTTGAAGGCGGTGAGCGCCTCGACGAGCGCCGCCCGCTGGTCCGGGCCCAGCCGTTCGACGATCGCGGCGATCTCCGCCTGCCGGCGGGAGGTGACGTGCTCGACGACACGCAGTCCCTCGTCGGTGAGCCGCAGCATGGTTTCACGGCGGTTGGTGGGGTTTGTCTGCCGGTCGGCGAACCCGGCCGCGATGAGCCGGTCGATCATGCGCATGGCGGTGGACGGCGCCACCTGGAGCAGCTCCGCCAGAGTCACAAGCTTGGTGTCGCCTCTGGAGGAGAGCACGACGAGCATGCGGAACTGCGGCAGCGTCACCCGCTCCTCGACCTCGGCAAGCGACCGGGCGGAGACCGCCACCAGCAGCCGAGAGGCAGTCACCACCGCACGGGTCACCGCCTCGACATCCTTCTCGCCACCACCAGTGGCCTTGCGCTCCGCCATACAACCTTTCTATCGTGCCCGAAGCCGCGCGTGTTCACGGGACGGGACCAGATTTTCCTCTCTCATGACCCTCGTCCTCGCGGTTCCCGTGGGCGCGGTAGCGCAGGAGCAGCATCGCGGCGTCGTCGTGCGGCGGCCCTGAGGCGTGCCGCGCCACGTCTTCGCGCAGGCCGTCCAGGGCGCTGCTCGCGTCGGGGTCCTTGAGTGAGTCGGCCCGTTCCGCGAGCGGATGGAAGCGCCCCTGTTCGTCACGGGCCTCATTGACGCCGTCGGTGTACAGCAACAGTTGCTCGCCCGGCGCGAAGCCCACCTTTCGGAAGGGCTTGGAACTTTCGTGTCCGTGCGCACCCAGGCCCAGGGGAAGCGCGTACGAGGGGGGCTCGGGGAAGTCGACGGTTCCATCCTGGCGTACGAGCATCGGTGCCGGATGCCCGTAGTTGAGGAGGACTGCCTCGTGGTCGGCGCCGACCTCGGCGAGGACCGCGGTCACGAACTTCTCCCCCTCCAGCTCCCGGGCCACCGCTGCACCCGTTCACCGAGCCGTCTCGACCGCGGCCAGCCCCTTGCCTCGCACATCGTCCACGATCACCCGGATGCCGTGCGGGGAGGAGACCACCTCGTACAGATCACCACCGATCCGCGCCTCCGCGACGGCCGACGTGTACGACACCGCGGCCTGCAGCGGACCCGCCGTCAGCGGCACCTGCCGCAGCAGCACGCGCTGCGCGACCTCGCCATGGAGCGCACACTCGCCGGCTCCGCCTCGCGGCGCGAGCGCGTCACGGCGGCGGCGATCCCCACCCCGGTCACCCCCGCCACCGACACCAGAGAACGCGAACCCGCGCCGCTCCTCGAACAGCCCGTCGTAGATTCCGAGCACCACACAGCAGGAGCGCCACGACGCCGATGAGCGCGGTACGGCGCCAGGTACCGACCAGTCCGGAGAACGCGGGCCCGAGCGACACCAGCGGCAACAGCCCCACCCCCGGCCCGACCAGGACGTCCACAGACGCCACCCCGGCCATCAGAACGATCGGCATCAGGGACAGCACCGTGACACTGGACGGTGGCCTCTTCACGGTCATGGTGCACTCCAACTGCGTCGCGGCCCCGGAGAGCCACCCCACCCGGGCACCCTCCCCCACCTTTATGGTCCGAAGTCCGCCAACACCTGCTCGGCCGTCGCCCTCCCTGCCTGAGCGATTCACGTGTCGCAGACGTACTTCACGCGCGACTTCCGGGACACGCGCGGCGTGACACCGCGCCCTCGCTGCCCGACAGCGGTGCTTCCGGTGCGCGGGGAGGCTGAGCACCACACCTGTTATGAGGAGTTTCCCCACAGGTCTCACGCCGGAGCCGGGCATCACGGCCGGGCACGATCACGTTCCCGGGCCGCGCCCGGCGCCTCCCGCTCGGCCGGTTCCCTCTTGCTGCGGGGGCTGGGCGGTCCGCAGCCGGTCGAGCCGGGCCACCACCGGCCCCGCCGTGACACCATGCAGCACGACCGAGGCCAGTACGGTGAACGTCATCACCGCCCACAACTCGCGTTCCGGCACCGGGAAGTTCTGCTGCCCCAGTGCGTAGGCGAGGTAGTACAACGAACCGACGCCCCGGATGCCGTACGCCGCGACCACCCAGCGCTCCCGGCCCCGCGGACGGCCACCGAGCAACCCGGCCCACCCGGACAGCGGCCGGATCACCACCAGCAGTACCAGCCCGGTGGCGGCGCCCTGCCAGGTCAGCGAGGCGAGGCCCCCCAGCGCGACGTAGGCGCCCAGCAGAAACAGCAACGCGGCGGTGAACAGGCGCTCGATCTGCTCCACGAAGTCGTGCAGGACGTTGTGGAAGCCGTGGGCGCGCTCGGCCGCCCGGATCGCGCACGCGGTGATGAACACGGCGAGGAAGCCGTAGCCCCCGGCCAGCTCGGTCACCCCGTACGACAGGAAGGTGGCGCCCAGCGCGACGAAGCCCTCCCGGTGTTCGGACAGCCGCAGCACCGGCGAGCGGGTCCGGAAGAACAACCAGCCCAGCAGTCGGCCGACCAGCAACCCGCCCACCACACCGACCGCGCACTTGACCGCGACGTCCTCCACCACCCACGCGCCGGCCCAGTCGGCCGACCAGCCGCTGCCCGCGGCAGCGGCCAGGGCCACGGCCGCGTACGTCAAAGGGAAGGCAAGCCCGTCGTTGAGGCCCGCCTCGCTGGTGAGGGCGAACCGCACCTCGTCCTCGTCGTGGGGGTCCTCGGTGGGCTCCCCCACCCGCACCTCCGACGCGAGCACCGGATCGGTCGGCGCGAGGACGGCAGCCAGCAGCAGCGCGGCGGCCGGCGGCCAGTTCAGCAGCCACCACGCCACGAGAGCGGTGCCCACGACGGTCAACGGCATCGTGACACCCAGCAGCCGCCATGTCGTGGCCCAGCGGCGCCGGCCGACGGGCCGGTTGAGCGCCAGCCCGGCGCCCATCAGCGCGATGATCACGCAGATCTCGGTGACGTGCTCCACCAGCAGCCGGTCCTCCACCGGATCGATGGCAGGCAACGGCAGGGGCAGCAGGTACACGCCGATGCCGGCTGTCAGGAACACCAGCGGCAGCGACAACGGCCGTCCGGCCACCACCCGGGGCAGCACAGCCGCGAGCAGCGATCCCACACCCAACCACGCGAACACCGCATCGGCGATCGTCACTACGCTGCGCCTGCCCTTCCGCCACGCCACCGCACGAACCCGCGCGCACCGCACAGGACCGTCACCGGCTTCGCTCTCGATCCCACCCCGTGGGAGGCCGACGCGACGTCGGTCCTGCCCCGCGTACCCAGCTCAGGAGCACAGCACTACGGAACGGACCATGCATACATAACGCGGCATTCCGGCAAAGAAACGCCCAACCAGACGGTGCGTGAAGGAAGCGTCCGCTGCCCCGGGTACGATCGTCCGCCTCCAGGGCCGAGGGCTCTCTCCCCCACCTCGTTGCAGGCGGTGAGTGCCTCGACCATCGCCGCCCGCTGCTTCGCGGTGAGCCGTTCGACCATCGTGCCGCTCTCTGCACGGCGCCGGTCGGTGACATCGGTGACGGTACGCCGACCCTTGTCGGTCAGCCGCAGCATGGTTTCGCGGCGGCTGCCGGAGTTGATCTGCCGGTCGGCGAGCCCGGCGGCGATGCGCCGGTCGCTCATGCGCATGGCGGTCGACGGCGCCGCCTGCAGTGCCTCGGCGAGAGTGACCAGCCTGGGCGGTCAGCACCGCACGGAAAGCTCCGGGGCGCCACCACCGCGCTGACCGCTTTCCCTTCACACCGCGGCGATGCCCTCCATCCCGGACGCCGTGAAGGCGGGCAGCCCCGTGGCCGTAGTGACCTTCGTCAGGGAACCGTTCCTGCCGATGCGGAAGCCGTCGGCCGTGCCGGAGACCGCGGCCTGCGCGTACAGGAAATGAAATCCTCGTCGTTGGCCGTGGAGTGCCTGTCCTGGGCCGTCGGTAGCTCCTCTGACTCCGTGGTGGCGCGGTGGAGTTCCAAGAAGGGGCGACTGTCGGCGCTCCATCGGCCGGTGAGGATCCAGCCGGTGGAGTCGGCGGCGCGGAGGAGGCCGGTCGCGCCGACGCGGGCCCAGGGGAAGGGGCGGCCGTGGCGGCCGTGGGCGTCCTCGACGCGGACGGTGAGACGCTGGTCCACGTCGTCGTCGGCCGCCTCGGCCAGCAGACGGCCGCCGGGGCCGACGAGGTCGCGCAGGCGGGCGAGCAGGACCGCCGGGTCGCCGCCGATACCGACGTTGCCGTCCATCAGCAGGATGGTGCCCCAGCTGCCCTCTCTCGGCAGGCGGTCGAAGACGGAGCGCCGCAGGGCGGCTGCGCCGTGTTGCCGGGTCCGTGCGACGGCGGCCGGGCTGACGTCCACGCCGAGGGCTGGAACGCCGCGTGCGGTCAGGGCGGCCACCAGGCGCCCGGGTCCGCATCCGACGTCCAGGGCGGGGCCGGTGCAACGCTGCAGCACGCTGGTGTCGGCGGTGTCGGGTGCGGCGCACCAGCGCTCCACGTCCAGCGGAATCAGCTCCGCCCTGCCGTGGGCGTGGGGTTCCAGGCGGCGCAGGTACAGCGGGCCGCGGCCGATGCGCAGGGCTTGGGCGTAGGGGTCGTCCGTCCAGGGCTCGCCCGGCTCCACGGGCGGCGCGACGAGATCGAGGGACGGCAGGATGCCGGTCTGCGGCTGGGGCGCCGCCGTGAGCGGGTCGTACCACTCGGCGGTGGCGGTTTTCATACCGGTTGCCGCGCTGCTCACCGGGCGACCTCCGATAGTGAGGCCAGTGCGGTGGCGAAGTGCGAACCGGGCGGGCAGAGGCCGGCCACTGCGGCGGCGTCGGCCGCGGTGTCGACGTCCCGCAGCACTGGAAGGTCCCGGACCGTCAGCCCCGCCTCGGCGAGCCTGCACCGCTGGATCGCGCCGGTGCGGTCGGTGGACATCGGTACGCCCCGCACGAGGGATCCGGCGCGGGAGGGGTCGGCGAGGCCGAGGGCCCAGAAGCCGCCGTCGGCGGCCGGGCCGAACCAGGCGTCGCGACCGTCGCTGCCGACATCGGCCAGCAGGTCGGCGGTGAGCTGCGGGGTGTCCATGCCGACCAGCAGTGCGGGCCCGTCGTCGCAGAGGGCGAAGGCGCCCGCGATCCGCTCGTCCAGTCCTCCGGACACCTGCGGGACGACTTCGAAGCCTGACGGCAGCCAGGGACCCGGGGTTCCGTCGAGGACGAGAACCCTGCGCCGGGCGGGGACCCGGAGCATCGTACGGAGGGTGTCGGTGAGGGCCGCCTCGGCCAGGGCGGCCGCCTCGTGCGGCGTGCAGGGCGGGGTGAGCCGGGTCTTGACGCGGCCGGGGACCGGTTCCTTGGCGATGACCAGCAGCGTGGCCGCTCCCGTGACGGCGGTCATCGCGCGCCTCCCGGAGCCGTCGCGTCCGGGCCGGGGGCGGGGTGGCCGCCGATGGTGGGGTGCTCGGCGAGCACGGCGCGCATGTCGCGGACCGTCTGCCAGGTGCCGCGCCAGGTGCCGGTGACCTTCGAACGACCCGTACGCGGGTGGTACGGCACGTCCGTCTCCCGGACGCGCCAGCCGGTGTCGGCGGCGCGGACCACCATCTGCAGCGGGTAGCCGGAACGCCGGTCGGTCAGCCCGAGAGCCAGCAGTGCCTCGCGACGAGCCGCGCGCATGGGACCGAGGTCGCGCAGGCGCAGGCCGGTGCGGCCGCGGATCAGCCGGGCCAGTTCCAGGTTCGCCAGACGGGCGTGCACCGGCCAGGCTCCGAGAGTCGTCGGCCGCCGGCGTCCCAGGACCAGATCGGCGGAGCCGTCGAGGACGGGCCCCGCCACCCGCGGCAGCAGACGGGGGTCGAGGGAGGCGTCGCAGTCGCAGAAGCAGACGATGTCGGCGGTGGCGGCGGTCAGCCCTGCGTGGCAGGCGGCGCCGAAGCCGCGGCGCGGCTCGTGGACCACGTACGCCCCGAGGTCGCGGGCTGTGTCCGGGGAGCCGTCGGTGGAGCCGTTGTCGACGACGATCGCGCGCCAGCCGGGCGGAATCCGGCCCAGTACCCAGGGCAGGGCTTCGGCCTCGTCGAGGCAGGGCAGCACGACGTCCACGGAGGAAGGGGTTGTCTCGATCACCCCACTCACCCTACGAACACAAAGGGGGCATAAGGGATTTGGTGTTCTTACGGATCGCTGACGTCGCTCTTCCTTACGGATCGCTGACATCTGCCGCCACTCCCGTGGGCCGCGGACCTATGGTGCGAGACTCGCTGGTGTGAAACGCGTACTTGTCGTGGACGACGACCCCACTGTCTCCGAGGTCGTCGCCGGGTACCTGCACCGGGCCGGATTCGCCGTCGACGTCGCCGCCGACGGTCCCGCCGCCGTGGCCCGGGCCGCCGCCCGGCCGCCCGACCTCGTGGTGCTGGACCTGATGCTGCCCGGCATGGACGGGCTGGAGGTGTGCCGCCGCATCCGCGAGGACGGCCCTCTGCCCGTGATCATGCTGACCGCGCGGGGTGACGAGGAGGACCGCGTTCTCGGCCTGGAGGTCGGGGCGGACGACTACGTCACCAAGCCCTTCAGCCCGCGTGAGCTGGTACTGCGGGTGGAGTCCGTGCTCCGCCGCGCCGGATCCCTGGCCGTCACCCGCACCGAGCCCGCGGAACCCTGGCTGCGCAGCGGCCCGCTCGCCCTGGATCCCACCGCACGGCGTGCCACCCGCAACGACACCGAACTGCCCCTCACCATTCGGGAGTTCGACCTGCTGGAGTTCTTCCTGCGCAACCCCGGCCGGGCGACGAGCCGCGAGGAACTCATGCGCCGGGTGTGGGGCTGGGAGTTCGGCGACCTGTCCACCGTGACGGTCCACGTACGGCGGCTGCGCGAGAAGGTCGAGGACGACCCGGCCACTCCCCGCCTCATCAGCACCGTCTGGGGTGTCGGATACCGCTTCGACCCTCCCCGGCCGGCGGACACGGACGAGGGGGGAGCCGGCGATGGTCGGTGACACGCTGCTCATCGCCCTGTACGCGGCCATCGGCGCGGCGGCCGCCGGGCTGACCGGCGCGATGGCACTGCGGCTTGTGCGCGACCGGTCGGTCGCACTGTCGCTGGCCGTGGTCGCGGCCGTCACGGTCGCCGCGATGCTCGCCGGAACGATGCTGGTGTCCTGGGCGATGTTCCTCTCGGAGCACGACCTGTGGGTGGTGACGATGGTGTGCGCCATGGCCGCGGTCGCCTCCTTCGCCGTCGCCCTCCTGCTGGGCCGCAGCGTCGTCAGGGGCAGCAGGGCCCTTGCCGAGGCCACCCGCGCCCTCGGCGACGACGGCAGCTTCGTGCCGCCCGCCATCGCACCCACCGCCGAACTCGCCCATTTGAGCCGCGAGTTGGCCGCCACCAGCGCCAAGCTGGCCGCTTCCCGGGAACGGGAGAGGGCACTGGAAGCCTCCCGCCGCGAGCTGGTGGCCTGGATCTCCCACGACCTGCGCACGCCGCTGGCCGGGCTCCAGGCGATGACCGAGGCCCTGGAGGACGGCATGGTCGACGACCCGCGCGTCTACCACACCCGCATCCGCACCGAGGTCGAGCGCATGAGCGGCATGGTCAGCGACCTCTTCGAACTCTCCCGAATCCAAGCCGGCGTCCTCGCCCTGTCCCCGACCCGCATGTCGGTCTACGACCTGGTCGGCGACGCCATCGCCGGTGCCGACGCCCTGGCCAGGGAGCACGGGGTGCGGCTGGTGGGCGACCGGGTGGAACAGGTGCCGGTCGAGGTCGACGGCCGCGAGATGTCCCGCGTCCTGGCCAACCTGCTCGTCAACGCCATCCGCCGCACCCCGGCCGACGGCACCGTCGCGGTCTCCGCCCGCCAGGAGGCCGACCGTGTCGTGCTGGCGGTGACCGACGGCTGCGGCGGCATCGCCCCGGAGGACCTGCCCCGTGTCTTCGACACCGGCTGGCGCGGTACCGACGCCCGCACCCCGCCTGCCGGAGCCGGACTGGGCCTGGCCATCGTGCGCGGCATCGTGGAGGCCCACAAGGGGCGCGCGGCTGTCTGCAACGTTCCGGGCGGCTGCCGTTTCGAGGTCCACCTGCCCGCGGCGGTCTGAAGGCAGCGGGAGGGCGGCCTGAGGTGACCTGGAGAGACCGGACCGGCCGGGGGAAACCTGGCCGGTTCCTTCCGTCACGCCCGGAGAAAGCCGCCGCGACGTCGGCTCCCTCCCGGCTCACCCGGCTCGCAGGGGTGCCGCCGCGAACTCCGCCGTTCCCTCCGCGAAGGGGACCTGCGGCTTCCACCCCGGTTCGTCGCGGGGACGACGGGAGGATGGGGTGATGGGGCGGACGTCGCCGAGCCGGAACTCTCCGGTGACGACCGGTACCTGGTCGCCGTACGACACGGCCGGTGCCGCGGCCGTCTCCCCCACCGTGTGCGGCTCCCCGCTGCCCACGTTGTACGCCCGCAGGCCACCCTCCGGAAGGGCGTGCACGCCGTCGAGCGCCGCGAGGTCGGCGCCGGCCACGTCCCGCACGGGGACGAAGTCCCGCCGCTGCCCGCCGTCTCGAACACACGCGGAGCCTCACCCCGCGCGAGCGCGGACCGGAACAGGGACGCGCCCCTCGCGTACGGGGGTGTCGCGCGGCACGCCGGCCTCCGCCACGCCCGCGAGCAGCACCGCGGTGCCGAGGTCGTTGCAGCCGACGTAGTCCGGCGCGTCGGTGAAGTCCTTGCCGAGCCCGGCCACCGCGGCCTGGTGGAAGACGGCGTCCACACCGTGCAGGGCGTCGGTGACATCCGCCGCGTCGCGGACGTCCGTGTGGCGCCAGTCCACCTCCTCGGGGACCTGCGGGGCGGTGCGGTGGGCGGCGGACAGCAGCGCGTCGAGGACACGCACCTCGTGCCCGGCGCCGGGCGGTAACGATGTGCGAGCCGATGAAGCCCGCACCTCCGGTGACCAGGATCAACATGCCCCGGCCGTAGGGCCGTCCATCCGGTCGCGAGCCGTCGAGCACGGGGACGTCAGCGGTTCGCAAGCCTTTCGGCCCGTCCCGTGTCCTCTGCGGTCCGGGCCGTCGCCACCGTCAGCAGCGTGAAGGCGAGGGCGAAGCCGAGCATGGTGAACACGCCCCGCGGCCAGAAGATGTGGCTGTCGACGAAGGACCAGCAGGCGGCGAGCAGCGCCACGGCCCCCGGCAGCACCCGTATCCCGTGCCGGCGCCACAGCACCGCGCAGGTGGCGAGACAGGCCACGGCCAGGGCGTACACCCCGGTCCGGCCGAGTTCGCCACCGATCGCGAACAGCCGCCCGGCCGCCCGTGAACGCCGTGGTCCACCACCGTGCCGGCGGAGATCCCCGCCACCGCGTCGAGCCCCGAGTAGTACGCCGCGTAGACGAGGCACCCGGACCAGGCGAGCACCGTCAAGGCTCCCTCCGCATCGCGGCCCGGCCTGCCCCACAGCGGGACAACCAGACCGAGCACCAGGAAAGGGAACACGGGCAGCAGGGCGATGTGCAGCCCCGCCCAGTCACCCGCCGTCGCCGCCGTCAGATGCCGCGGATGCAGCACACCCGCAACGGCCAGCACCAGTGGCGCGGCCGTCACCAGCGCCGTCGTAGGAAGAACACCGAGGGATCGCATCCGGTCACCGTAGGAGGCCGCCCGGCGCCGCGAGGGCGCCGCCGGGAGCGCGTAAGACACCCGTAAGACGGCGCGGTGTGGGCCGGCGCCTTCCTCATGACGGTGGCCGCCGTCGGCGGGTGATGCCCCGCGCGGCCAGGAGGAGCATCGTCACCGTGGCCACGGCCGCCAGCGCGATCAGCCAGTTGCGCGGGTAATCCAGCGGCAGCACGGAGGAGTTGGCCGTTCGTCCCGGGCGCAGCAGCACCGGCAGCGCCACCACCGTCAACGCGCCCGCGACCACGAGCGCCCCGCGAACCGTGCCACGCGCACGACCGCGCACCAGCATCAGCCCGGCCAGCAGCACCAGCGGCGCGATCAACGCGTCGTGGAGGACGACCGCCCCGCCCAGCCAGACCAGAACGCCGACCGGGTCACGGACGTCCGTCAGCAGCGACGCACCGACGCCCATGAGCGCCACCCCGGCCACACCCACAAGGACACGCGTCACCTTCATACCGGCACCTCCAGCCGGCCCACCCACTTGGTCTGCAGCACTCCGGGCCGGTTCGGGGCGATGAGCCGCACCGGATAGCCGTGGTCGGGGTCGAGTTCCGCTCCGTTCAGGCGCAGGGCGAGCAGGGTCAGCGGGTCGCGGGCGTGCTCATGGCCCATCTCGGAGACCCGGTAGCCGCCGCGCAGCTGCAACGACACCACCCGCACCCGCGCATCCGGCCGCGCGCCCGCCCGCTCCAGCAGATCGGCGACCCGCACACCCGTCCAGTGCGCCGACTTGCTCCAGCCCTCCACACACGCGATCGGCAGCTCCACCTCGTGCTGGGGCAGTGCGCGCAGCTCGTCCAGCGTCAGGGTGTACGGCCGCGGGCCGTCCACGACCAGGCGGTACTCCTCGTCGGCGATCCGGCCGACCCCGGCCGCCGCAGCGGTCCGGTTGACGGGCAGGCCCTGCGGGCCCCGGTCCGGGTGGCGGGCCGCGAACAGGATGAAGTCCTTCAGCGGGGTGAGCGACTGACCCACCGTGGTGAGGGTGACGGCCCCGACGGCCGCGCCCACCGCGGCCAGCAGCGACCGCCGGTCGGGCGCGTCCCGCGCCGGCAGGGCGAGAGTCCCGGACGACCGCCTGCCCCAATGCGCCCGGATCTCCGGAGCCTTGACCGCGATGTGCAGCAGCAGCGCCCCCGTCACCAGCCACGCCACCGCGTAGTGCACCGGCACGAACGAGAACGGCCAGGGATACCACTGGACCGTGTTCAACAGCCCGGTCGCCAGCTCGAAGACGGCTCCGGCCACCAGCACCGCGATCGACAGACGCTCCAGCGCGTGCCGGAGCGACCGCAGCGGCGGCCACGCGAACAGCCGTGGGTAGACCGTCCACAGCTTGGCCAGCAGCAGCGGAACCGCCGCTATGCCGGAAGCGACGTGCAGGCCCTGAGTGAGCCGGTAACCCCACGACGGGCGGCTCGGGATGCTGTCGGCAAGCCAGCCCGGCGGGTGTTGCATGAAGTGGCTGACCAGCCCGGTGACAAAGCACACGGCGAACGCCGGCCCCAGCCAGCGGCCGATCGAGGTCGCCGTGCGGGCATCGTGCAAACTGCCCTTGAACACCGGCGGGAAGACACGCAGTTTCATGCCTTCATCCCACTCGGTGGCGAGCCGTACCGGAACATCTGGGCGCCTTACGGAACACGGACGTCGCCGGATCGGCCGGGCTCAGCCGCCCCCGTTCTGGAGCCGATCGGACCAGGGCAACCGACACGAGTGCGGGCCTGTCCGCGGTAGGTGACGGCCGCGGACAGGCCCGTGCGGTGGCTCACCTCATCGGTGTCACTGGCACTCCCGGCCGGAGTTGATGCACTCGACCATCTGGTTCATCAGCTGCTCGTCGAAGACGTTGACGAAGTCGCCGTGGTCGGTGATGGGCTTGTGCATCTGCTCCGGGAAGCCGTCCACCGCGTAGAAGGCGCTCGACCGGCCGTCGTCGTTCAGGCTCGGTGCGTCCACGTCGTACACCAGGCGCTGCACCAGCTGCGGAACGGCCTGGAAGCCGTTCGGGCAGGCACCGGTGTCCGGGTCGGCGAACGCGACGTGATCACGGTGGTTGGCGCTGTCGATGTTCTGGCCGTCCCAGCAGCTCTGGAACTTGGATGTCCGGACCAGACTGCTGCCGTCGGGGCAGATCGGGTACTTGTCCGTCAGCTGCCTGTCCTCGAAGCCGGTGCAGCTCCATGCGGCGTTGGCATTGGCCGTTCCGTTGGTGAACGCCTTGGCGTCTCCGGTGATGATGCGCAGGAACTTCGGCATCGCCACGACCTTGCTGGTCGGGTTGCCCACGTACTCGAGGGTCACCTCGGACGCGGTGAGGATCCTGCCGACGTTGCCCTCCGCACCACCGCCCGGCTGGTTGGCGTCGAACTCCTGGGTGCCGTCCTGCAGGCGGAGTACCGGCCAGTAGTACGACGATTTGTCGCCCTGGTTCTGGCAGGTGGTCTCGCCGGCCGCGAAGTCCTCGTTGTCGGCGAAGGCGTCGTTCGCCTGGTTGCCCACGTAGTCGTGTGTGTGGTGCGCCCCGTTGGCCACGCCGGGGGCGACGATGATGTTGTCGGTGTTGTACAGCTTGTTCTCGTTCACGCCGCAGTCGGTGGTGAACTTCCCGAGTGAGGCGTTCTGTTGCTTCTGGGGTGAGCTGACATTGGGCTGGACGCTGGTGATGTCCACGAAGTCGGAGGCGACGGGACCGTTGCCGACCTGGGCACCGTTGCCGGTCTCCCCCTGCCCGTTCCCTTGGTCCTGGCCGGTGTCCTGGTTCTGAACCTGGCCGTTCTGGTTCTCGCCGCCCTCGCCGCCGCCGGCCTGGTTCCCGGAGGCGCGGAACGTACAGGCGGCGAGGGACTCCAGGCCCTGCGGCCGGTCCGCCACACGGCCGATGGCGATGGCGATGCGGTCGATGGTCGCGGCCCGCTTGTCCTTCAGCGGGCCCAGGACCGCGTTGCCCGCGAAGCTGCTGTCCTGCTGTATGGCCCGGGTCGAGTTCCGCAACCGCTGGTAGGCTTCCGCGACTTGCTGGTCCAGCCGTGCGAGCTCCTTGTCGACCTCGGCCCGGGCCTGATCGGGAACCTGTTTCAGACGCATACCGACATCGGGGCAGTCGATGGTGGCGGCCCCCGCCGCCATGGCTTGTTCGATTCGATCCTGGGACGAGTTCCTGACGGTGTTGCCGCTGTCGTGCTCACCGGCCGAGGCATACACATTCGCCGCAACCAGCCCCCCTGCCCCCAGGGCGGTCGCAGCCAGTGCGGCTACGGTCCGGCGGGTCGTCTTCGATCGCTTTCGCGTGTTGCGTCGCATGGGACTCTCCTCTGAGATCTCTGGATCAAGTGCCGCTGCGGTGCCGCTTCTGATCACCGTGCGGCCGAGCACCAGATGCTGGTTCCGGCGAACCCGGACGGTTGTGAGGCCGCAGTGGTCTTGGTGTGCAAGCCGCCCTCTCGGAACCGGAATCCGCCGACGTATCCCCGGCTCCCGGCCTGGCGTACCCGCTGCTCTGTTGGGCTCTTCGTGATCAGAGTTACGGATGGGGCGAGCAGGGTGAGGAAAATCGGATGCCTCGTCAGGCTCTTGTAAGGATTCGTGGGACCGGTTTTTCTCCGCCTCCCGTGAGCGGGAAGGAGCGCTGGAGACGTCCCACCGCGAGTTCTCACCTGGATCTGCTACGACCCGCGCACCCCGCTCGCCGGGCTACGCGCACCCTCGTCCCCATCACGGTCCACGGCCTGCGCCGGAAAGCCGGTGAAGAAGGACTGGAGAAGGACCGGGAAGGAGGATGACCGTGCCATGCCCCGACGGCGGACCCGGTATCTGTGCCGACGGCGACGGTGACTCATGACGAAACGCTGACGTCCACGCCCGGCACGCGCCCGGCCGCTGCCATCCGGCCTAACGTTCCCGCGTGAACCGTGATCTCCGCAGTGACCCGCGTGGCGATGCCGACCTCGGCCTTCGTCGTGATCTCCGCCGCGACCTGTACGCCGTCGCGGCCGCCGCTCTGCTCGTCGTGACGGCCGCGCTGGTCGGCGTCGCCATCAAACGGTCGAAGGACGTCCTTCATGTCGGCTGGCCGCCCCTGTACGCCAACTGGCTGCCCCACATCGGTCCCGGCACCCCGGCCGCGCTCGCCGTCGCGGTGGCCGTCGTCGCGTACGGCCCCACCCTCGCCGCACGCCTGCCCTGGCGCACCCTGCTGCTCGCCTCCTGGGCCACTGCCACGGCCTGGACCTTCTCCCTCGCCCTAGTCGACGGCTGGCACCGCGGCATCGCCCGACGCCTGACCACCCGGTACGAGTACCTCCAGGTCATCGACCGCTTCCACGACATCCCCGCCACCCTGCGGGACTTCACCCACCACATCCTGCTCGGCTCACCGGACCAGTGGCCCCCGCACGTCGCCGGGCACCCTCCGGCCGCCACCCTCACCTTCGTTCTCCTCGACCGGATCGGCCTGGGCGGCGGAGGGTGGGCCGGCATGTGGTGCGTCACCGTCGGCGCGACCACGGCGGCCGCCATCCTGGTCACCGTACGGGCACTGGCCGACGAGACCTTCGCCCGCCGGACGGCGCCGTTCCTGGTGCTCGCGCCGGCCGCGGTGTGGATGGGAACGTCGGCCGACGGCTACTTCACCGCTGTCGCCGCATGGTCCGTCGCCCTGCTCGCGCTCGCGGTGACGGCACGCACGGCACACCGGTCACGGATCGCCGCGTTCGGCTCGGGACTGCTGTTCGGCCTGACCTGCTACCTCTCATACGGGCTCACGCTCTTCGCGTTGATCGGGGCGGGTGTGCTGGTGCTCGGGAGCAGGCGAATGCGAGTACTGCCCTTCCTGCTGGCCGGAACCGCCGTCATACCGCTGGCGTTCACCTTCGCAGGGTTCGACTGGTGGGAGGCGTACCACCTGCTGGTCGAGCGCTACTACCAAGGAGCGGGCGGTTTCAGACCGTACGGCTACTGGGTGTGGGCCAACCTCGCCTGCACGGTGCTGGTGGTCGGCCCGGCCACGGTGGCGGGGCTGCGACGGGCCATCCTCCTGCTCGCCCGGGATCGCGGGCGGCTCCTGGCCGTTCGGGACATCCCCCGGCTCTCCGCCGAGATCCGTCTGATGCTGCTCGTGCTCGCCGCGCTCCTCGCGCTCCTGGCCGCCGACCTGTCCGGGATGAGCAAAGCGGAGACCGAACGGATCTGGCTTCCCTTCGCCCTGTGGCTGCTCGCGGTGGGCGCGCTCCTCCCCCGGCCCCGCGCCTGGCTCACCGGGCAGGCCGTGCTGGCGTTGCTCCTCAACCACCTGCTGATGACCGGCTGGTGACCCGTTCCGGGATTTGGCGCGCCAACTCGGACTGGCCGATGCGCAGGGGCTGCCCGGAGGACACCACCACACAGCCCAGCATGACCACAGGCATGGCCCGCAGAATCTGAAGCTCACCCGAGCTGATCATCGCCAGGCACCTCCGCCCCCTTCCACCGGGTCCGCCGAGGGGATGGAGAAGGCATCGAGCGGCGATGCGCCCAGGGCACATCACCCCAGTTCAGCGCACCCTCCCCCGCGGCTTCAGCGCCCCCGGCGGCAGTTGGGGATCAAGCAGCGGACCCCCGTCGTACCCCTTCACCTCACCGAAGCGGGAGCCCTCTATCCAGTCCTTCCTAAAGCGTGTTGCAGAAGGCTTTGAACAGGGCATCTCCGTTGTATGGCTGGGGTGTTGAGGGCCGAGCGGGTGTGGGTGGAGACGTTCACGGGCCTGCGGGTGGATCAGTTCGGCCGGCTACTGAAAGCGGTGCGGGAACGTGGCGGCGAGGGCTGTGGCTGGGGCCGTACGTGGCGGCTGCCGCTGGCCGAACGGGTGCTGCTGGTGGCCGTGTACTACCGCACGAACCTCACCATGCGGCAGCTCGCCCCGCTGTTCGGCGTCTCGCCCGCGACCGTGTGCCGGGTGGTCCAAAGGCTCGGTCCATTGCTCGCGCTCGAGCCGGCCCGGGCCCCCGCCGATGCCGCCGGCCGGCTGTGGATCGTGGACGGCACCCTCGTCCCGGTCCGCGACCGCAAGGTCGGAGCGTCCTCACGCAACACCAGTTCTCGGCGAACGTGCAGGTCATCGTGGACGCCGAGTCCCGCCTGGTGGTGGCCGCGGCCCGGCCGGTGCCCGGTACCACAGCGGACGCGAAGGCCTGGCGGGACTCCGGCCTGGCCCAGCACTGCGAGGGCGTGACGGTCCTCGGCGACGGGGCCTACATCAACACCGCCCTGATCGTCCCGCACGGCAAACGCCCCGGACGGCCCCTACTCAAGGGCGAGGAAGAAGACAATGCGCAGCATCGCAAGGTTCGCGCCCGAGTCGAGCACACCCTCTCCCGCATGAAGAACCACAAGATCCTCCGCGACTGCCGGCAGCGCGGCGACGGCCTCCGTCACGCGGTCCAGGCCGTCGCCCGCATGCACAACCTCGCCCTCGCCGCATGAAGCCGACAGGCCAGCCGCCGCTTCAGGCTGCATGATCAAGGCCTTCTGCAACACCCTTCAAGAGCTGTCCCGCAAAATGGCCCCTGCCCGCTGCCTGGCATGATCGACGCGTGACCAGTGAACCTGGGCGGCAAGGCCGCATGAAGTACGTGCTGTTCGACGTCGACGGCACGCTGATCAACGCGGTGAGCAACCAGCGTCAGGTCTGGGGAACCTGGGCGGAGCGGTACGGGCTGGACGCAGACGAGGTCTACCTGGTGGCTCTACAGACGCGGCCGATGGAGACGTTCGCCCAGATCGCGGCGGACCACGATCCGCGTGAGTGCCTGGCCACACTGCACGAGCTGGAAGACGAAGACGTCCGCTCCGGCGTCTATGCGGCTTTCGACGGCGCGTCGGAGTTGTTGCACGGCCTGCCACTTGAGTCCTGGGCACTGGTGACCTCGAACTACGAGCACCGGGTGCGCGGCCGTTTCCTGCGAACGGGTTTGCCGGTGCCGAACGTGATCGTGGACGCGGCCGCGGTCGAGGAGGGCAAGCCCTCTCCCGTCCCCTATCTGCGAGCCGCGGAGCAGCTCGGCGCCAGTCCGGGAGACTGCCTGGTCATCGAGGACGCCCCGTCCGGAGTGCGGTCCGGGCTGCGGGCCGGGATGACGGTGTGGAGTGTGAACGCCGCCGTCGCGGTGGAGGGCGTGCATCGCCACTTCGTCAGTCTTCGCGAGGCAGTTCCTCACATCCTGGCCTTCGCGTCCGGTCCTCACGGGAGTGCCGCAGTCTGAGCCCGTCCGCTGACACCGGGCAGCACTGGGATGATCATGCAGTGACGGTGTGATCACGGCGTCGGAGCCTTCCTGGATAGCCCCGTTCAGTGGACTGAGCCCGCGACAGTTCGTCAAGCTGATCACGGCGTTGCGGCGCGAAGGCGCGGACCCGATTCGCAAGAACCGGCCGTGGAGCCTGCCGCTGGGGGACCGGGTCCTGCCGGTCGCCGCCTACTGGCGCACCAACCTCACGCTGCGCCAGCCGGCACCGCTGTTCGGGATATCGAAGTCGACGGCGGACCGCATCATCGACCATCTCGGGCCGTCGCTCGCCCTCCAACAGCGCAAGCGGTTCCGCAAGGACGCCGTGCTGATCGTGGACGGAACCCTGGTGCCCACTCGCACGGTGATGCCGAGCTGGGCGCCGGCCAGCATCAGCGACAGCTCGCGCATTCCGGCGAGCGCTGCATTTGCGCCGCGCTGCCCTTCGGCCGCCGCCTTTTCCATACGGTGTCGTTTGGCGGCGACCAGCGCGAACTCGGCCGCGACGAAGAATCCGCTGTCGGCCAGCAACAGCACGGTGACGAAGAGCGCCATCATGCCTGCTCCTCCGTCGTCCTGGTCGTCTCGGTCGCGAGCCGCTCGATCCGTACCCGTTCCGGCACGTGCCGGTCGAGGGTTCGTACGTCGATCACCGCGCTGCCGTCGCCGGCCAGCTCTACGGTGAGGCGGTCGCTGATGGCCGGGAAGCGGCCGAGCCGGTCGACGATCAGGCCGGCCACGGACTCGTAGTCCTCCTCCTCGGGCATCTGGATGCCGGCGGCGGCCACCTCGTCCAGGCGGCGCCCGGCGTCCACCACTGCACGCACAGCCAGCCAGATCCCAGGACGCCACCACGGTCCCGAACCCCCGTTCGCGCTCGCGCCGTACCCGGCCCGGGCAACCAGAAGGCAGGACCCGCAAGTTCGGACTGCGCGAACTCGCGATCATCCTCATCGTCGTCATGCTCTTCCTCGGCGCCAAACGCCTCCCTGACCTCGCCCGCTCCGCCGGCAAGTCGGCCCGCATTCTCAAGGCCGATGCCAAGGCGATCAAGGAGGAAAAGGAGGAACGAGCCGCGCCCACACAGCCGGCGGAACAGACGCCACCCCACGTCATCCAGGGCGAGGCCATCACCCCCGGCACCAGCAACGCGACCGACACCACCCGGCCCTCCGCACCTCACCCTCAGGCTCCAGGTACCGGGCGGCCAACGACACCTCAGGACTGAAGACCGCGAGCCAGGGCCCCGATCCAACAGCCCAGGGGCACGCCAGCCGGGTCCTGGCCGGCCTGGTCGTCGCACTCGCCCTGATCCCCGAGGCGATCTCGTTCTCGATCATCGCCGGGGTCGACCCGGCGGTCGGCCTGCTGTTCTTCGCCTCCTCCAACGACCTCGTCGGCCAGTTCAACTACGCCACCGACCCCGACAAGGTCGTTGTCGACCTGTCCGCCGCCCACATCTGGGACGCCTCCTCCGTCGCTGCCCTGGACGCCATCGAGACCAAATACGCCCAGCGCGGCAAGACCGTCGAGATCATCGGCCTGAACGGACCCAACGCCCGCATCCACAAGACGCTCAGCGGCGAACTCACCGGCAGCCACTGACCGGCATACACTCGACAGAAGGCCGCGGAGACACCATTCTCCTCGGCCCGCTCCCTCCCCACGGGAGGATCCACGGCGGCGCCGTCCGGGAGCGCAAGCCTCATGGGCTACCGCCTGCATGAGCTCTGGGTAACCCTCCTCCCCCTCGCTTTCCCCGCAGTACGCGGATGGCCTTGGGCATGGCGTTTCCCATGACGAGGGCCGCTAGGGGCAGGGCGACATCGTGCCAGCGGTCTCGGATGGGCTGCCGCCGAGCGAGGGTCGCTTTCAGCTACCCGAAGGGCAACAGCCCGGGACGTGAGCGCGGACCCCTGGCCGGGATCCACCGTCGCGTACACCCGCCTCTTGGGCGGCCTGGCGGAGGACTACGGGATCGCGCGACTACACGACCGCGGTCACCAAGAACGGGGTCGCCCAGGAGTCCAGCGACGCTCCGGAGGGTCTGCCCGAATGCCAGACCGTCCTCGCACTCGACTTGCCGGCGGCGGGAGGCTTCGGCGGCTACGCGGCAGTCACGGCGATACGCCACGCACGGCAGCGATCACTGCCCGGATCGGTGGCCCTCCGTGCTCGCCTCTCTGCCGGCGGGCTTCGTCGGCTACGAAGCGGAGACCGGCCCGGTGAGTGTGATGCTGCTGTGGCTGGTCCTGCTGCCCGTGGTCTGGCTCATCGTCGAGCGTCAGGTCAGGCGCAGGTCGGGCTCCGACAAGAGCGATGCGGTTCTGATCCCGCCCCGCTTCCCGCGCCCGTCTTCGGAGAACTCCTGTCCGGAGCAGACCGGTCGGTACTCGGGAGTAGGCGCCCGCTATGTTCGACCCGGCGTTCGACATCCGACATCCATGGGGCTGGCGTGCAGAGAACAGAAGGAAGTACCGAAGAGACGGGGACGGCCGCCGAGACGGCCGACGTCAGTTCCTTACGGGAACGGCTCCGGTCGGGGATGCTCCTGCTGCTGGGAGCGGTCGTCCTTCTCGATGTGGTGCTCTTCGTGGACGGAGACTGGCCGGACGCACCGGCCGTGCAGGCATGGCGGACCGTCTGTCTCGCCGTCACCGTGCAGGCGATGCCCTTCCTGCTGCTGGGAACGGCCCTGTCCGGTGCGATCAACGCGTTCGTGCCGGCACGGGTGTTCAGCCGCCTGCTGCCGAAGCGGCCCGCGCTCGCCGTTCCAGTCGCCGCAGGCGCCGGAGTCGTACTGCCCGGCTGCGAATGCGCGTCTGTGCCGGTCGCGAACAGCCTGATCGGCCGGGGCGTCACCCCCGCCGCCGCGTTTGCGTTCCTGCTGTCGGCCCCCGCCGTCAACCCGGTGGTGCTGACCGCCACGGCCATCGCCTTTCCCGACAACCCCGCCATGGTGCTGGCCCGCCTGCTCGCCTCGCTCGCGACCGCCGCCGTGATGGGCTGGCTGTGGCTCCGGTTCGGCCGCGAAAAGTGGCTGCGTCCCACCCTGCGGCACACCGGACACCGGCCGGGGCACAGTCGCTGGACGGAGTTCCGGCGTGGCTTCCAGCACGACTTCCTGCACGCGGGCGGCTTCCTGGTCCTGGGGGCCATGGCGGCGGCCACCTTCAACGTGGCGGTCCCGCGCTCGGTACTCGAGGCGTTCTCCGGTTCGCCCTGGCTGTCGGTGGTCTTCCTGGCCGGGCTCGCCGTCGTGCTCTCGGTGTGCTCCGAGGCCGACGCGTTCGTCGCGGCCTCGCTCACCGGTTTCTCGCCCCTCGCCCGCTTGGCGTTCATGGTGGTCGGACCCATGGTCGACCTGAAGCTCTTCGCCCTTCAGGCGGGCACGTTCGGCCGGGCCTTCGCGGTCCGATTCTCTGCCGTGACGGCGGTCGTGGCGGTCCTGTGCAGCGTACTGATCGGAGAAGTGGTGCTGTGAGACGACTATTCCAGGTGTCCCTGCTCGTCCTGAGCGGCCTCGGCCTGCTGCACGCCTCGCTCCTCACCGACCTTTACCTCAGATACGTCAAGGAGGGGATGCGGCCGTTCCTGATCGCGTCGGGGGTACTTCTCCTCCTCCTGGGAGCGGCGGAGGCGATGTCGCACTGGAGGCCGGGCAGGGGCGGCGAACCCAGTACGGCTCATCAAGATGTGAATCACGACGGCGACGACCACGACCACGCCACCGTGCCCCGCGTCGCCTGGTTGCTGCTCCTTCCGGCGCTGAGCCTGCTCTTCTACGCCCCTCCGGCCCTCGGCGCGTACACCGCCGCCCGTGAAGCCCCCAAGGCGGTGAAGCAGCGGAACCACTTCGATCCGCTGCCCGCGATCTCGCCGGTCCCCCTGACCCTCACCGAGTTCACCAGCCGCGTGCAGCAGGACCACGAACAGGGCATCAAGGGACGCAGTGTCCGTATGACCGGTTTCGTCACCCCCGACGCAGGAGGCGACGGCTGGTACCTGACCCGGCTCATCCTCAACTGTTGCGCCGCGGACGCCCAGTCCGTCAAGGTACGCATCCACGGGGCCCCGGACCTGCCTGCCGACACCTGGGTGTCCGTCACGGGGGCCTGGCACCCCGGCGGAGCCCTGGGCACGAGATCCGCCCCGGTCGCACTCGACGCCCTCACTGTCACGAAGGTCGCCCGCCCGGTGAACGCGTACACCGACGCTCTTCCGCTGCCTACCACGAGGTGAATGACACCCGCAACAGTCATGGATATCTGTTCAACCAGCCTGACGGGGAGTCCGTCCCAGCACCGGCCCGGCAGGGGCGGCACCCAAGCAGTGCCCGCCCCTGGACCTGTGGGCCGGCAGGTCAGACAGTGTCGGGCTGCGCCTGAGGGACGGGAGCCTTCAGGCGGCCGGTGGCGTGCAGGCCGTACAGCGCGGCCGCACAGACGAGGCCGAGCGCGGCCGGCGTGGAGACGCCCGGGAGGGGCGATTGCCACCACGGCGACGCCGGACGCGCGCACTTGCGGCGGGTGTACGTTGCGGCCCGAGGACGGCGGCGGGAAGGGCACTCCTCACATTGCCCCGCCCCCCATTCAAATGAAAACGGTTATCGTTTATTCTTCCGGTGATGTCCCCTTGATCGGCGCAACCGGAAGACAAGTACGCGAACCATGAGAAGACCCCGCCGCCAGCTCATAGCCAGCCTGCTCCTCGCTCCGCTCCTCACTGGCTGTTTCGCCTCCGACGGCGGCTCGTCGTCCTCCGGCTCCGGGGAGGGAGCACGGCTCCGGGTGGCGCTGGCCTTCCCGCCGACGGAGAACTACTCCCCGTACGGTCAGGACGCCTTCACCCTCTCCCGACTGGGCGTCTCGGAAGGGTTGACCAAGCTGGACGCCAACGGCACCGCGATCCCTGCGCTGGCCGAGTCGTGGAGCAGCGAGAAGGCCGGCAGGAGCTGGGTGTTCACGCTGCGGCACGCCAAGTTCCAGGACGGCACCGAGCTCACCGCGAAGGCCGTCGCCTCCGCGATCAACCACGCCGCCGAGGCCGAGCCGGTGCCCACCGCCCTGACCGGCGTGAAGCTGACCGCCGAAGCGGTGGGCGACGACCAGGTGCGGGTCGGCACCAGCACGGCCGACCCGGTGCTGCCGCTGCGGCTGTCCAACCCCAGCCTGGCGGTGTTCTCTCCCAGGGCGTACGAGAAGAAGGGCACCGTGAACCCGGTCGGCACCGCTACCGGCCCCTTCGAGCTCACCAAGATCACTGGCGCGACGGCGGCCGCCCTGGACCGCTTCGACGACTACTGGGGCGGCCGCGCCCAGGCCCCCGGCATCGACGTGAAGTTCGTCGCCGACGGCACCGCCCGCGCCAACTCCCTGCGCACCGGCCAGACGGACGTCGCCCAGGCGATCCCCGTCGCGCAGATCGCCTCCCTGGACAAGGACACCGTCCACGAGACAAGCACCGCCCGCAACGCCAACCTGCACTTGAACACCAAGTCCGGCGTGTTCGCCGATGCGGGTCTGCGGGCCGCCGCCCGCGAGGCGATCGACACCTCCGTCATCGCCAAGGACGTGTACGAGGGCTACGCCGAACCCGCCAAGGGCCTCTTCGGCCCAGCCCTGCCCTGGGCTGCGGGCAAGCGGACCGAGCCCACCGGACGGACCAAGGCCACCGACCCCGGTGGCAAGAGCATCACCATCGCCACCTACACCAGCCGGCCCGAGCTGGCCGAAATCGCCCAGGTGCTGCAGCAGGACCTGGAGAAGGCCGGGTTCAAGGTCAAGCTGGAGGTCCGCGGCGACTCGCGCCTCGAGGGCGACCTGCTGGCCGGGAAGTACGACGCCGCTGTGACAACCCGCAACATGATGCTCGACACCGGCGACCCCGTCTCCGTCCTGGCCAGCGACTTCACCTGCGAGGGCACATACAACCTGTCGCTGCTGTGCGACAAGGACGTCGACAGGCTCGTCTCCGCCGCCCAGGTCGAGTCCGACACCGCCAGGCGGCAGGACGCAGCCATGAGGACGGAGACGGCGATCCTCGGCACAGACGCGGTGATCCCGCTGGTCCATGTCAAGGCGGTCATGGGCATCAGCACATCGGTCGAAGGCTCGCTGTTCAGCTCCGACGAGCGGCAGTACGTCGGAACAGGAACCCGGCGCTGAACGGCACATCCGGCCGCTTCGGCAGCCCCTCCGCTCTGCCAGCCGCCCTGCGCGCTCTCGCGCGGGGCGGTGGCCTCACCCTGCTGTGGCGGGCTGTGCTCGCCGCCGCCCTGGTGTGCGGGATCGGCCTGCTGCCGTGGCTGTCGCGCACCGACCCCGCGCTGACCGTGCTCAAGGCCCGGTCGGCGGAACGTGATCCCACCCAGGAGGCATTGGCCGCCGTACGGGATGAACTCGGCCTGAGCGACGGCCCGTTGCCGCTGCTCGGGCGCTGGCTGGGCGGGCTGCTGCACGGGGACGCGGGCCGGTCCTGGGTCTCCGGCAGCGAAGTGCTGCCGTCTGCCGTGCAGGCCCTGGGTGTCTCCCTGTTGCTGATGGCCGGGGCTCTCGCGGTTGCCTTGTGCACAGCCTCGGCGGTGTGCGCCCGCACCCTGTGGTTGGGATCGCGCCGTCAGCTCGGTGCCAGGGGCCCGGGCGGCACGGGATCCGCGGTGCTGGCCGCGCTGCCCGAGTTCCTCGTCGCCTCCCTGCTGGCCTCGGTCATCGGCGTGCAGCTCGGCTGGCTGCCCGCCCTCGGCTGGTACGGGCCGCAGTGGATGGTGCTGCCCTCGCTCGCCCTCGGCCTGCCCGCCGGCGCCATCCTCGGGCGGATGCTGGACGACCTGCTGCCCGGGGCGTTCGCCGAACCATGGGCGCTGGCTGCCGCCGCCCGCGGCATCTCGCCCAGGTCCGTGGCCCGGCAGGCGCTGCGGCGTTGCATACCCGGACTCCTGCCCAACCTGGGACTGTTCGTGGTCGGCCTGACCGGCGGCGCCGTCGCCGTCGAGCAGATCTACGACATCCCCGGCCTGGGCCGGCTCACCCTGAACGCCGCCCTCGCCCAGGACCTGCCCGCCCTGCAGACCGGCACGCTGACGCTGGTCCTGCTCGCCGCGGTCGCGAGTGCCCTGGCCCGGCTCACGGCCCGGCTGCTGATCGGGCCCGCGCTGCGCGACGGCGCCCTGCACTCCCTGCACCGGCCCGCACCGCCCGCGCGCCGCGTAATGCCCCTGCTGTACGGAGCGCTGCTCGCCGCCGTCGTCGGCCTCGGTCTGCTCCGCGACCCGCTGGCCCTGGACACCAGCGCCCGGCTCCAAGCCCCTTCCCGCGCATACCCGTTCGGCACCGACGCGCTCGGCCGCGACATCCTGGCCCGCATCGCGCACGGCGCGCTCAACACCCTCGGCATCGCCCTGGCAGTGAGCGCCGCCGCCCTCGTCACCGGCGTGCTCCTGGGCCTGCTCCCAAAGCTGTCCGGCCCTGTGGTCGACACCGTCAACGCCGTACCGCCCGTACTGGCCGGCCTCCTCGTCACCGGAATCGCGGGCAGCGGCACCTGGACCCCCGCCCTCGCCGTCGCCGCCGTCGCGTGGGCACCGCTGGCCACCCACACCGCGTCCCTGTTGCAACAGGAGCGAGCGACCACCCACTTGACGGCCACGCGCGCCCTCGGCGCCGGAGACTGGTACGTGCTGTGGCACGAGCTGCTGCCCGCCGTCCTCTCACCTGTCACCCGCCACGCCCTGCTCCGGCTGCCCGGCATCGCCCTCGCCCTGGCCGCCCTCGGCTTCCTCGGCCTCGGCGTCCAGCCGCCCTCCCCCGAGTGGGGGCTGCTGCTCGCAGAGAACCAGCCCTACACCGAACGCGCCCCCTGGGCCGTCCTCGCCCCGGCCGCCGTCCTCGCCCTGCTCGGCGCGCTCGCCGTGACGGCGGCGGGAGGCATATGCCTGCCCCGACTGCGCAGGCGGTCCGGGACACGCCCCGGCGTCTCCGCCGAGCAGGCCCCCCTCGCGCCGGAGGGACCCGCCCCGGACACAGGTCCGCCGCCCTTTTCCGCCTCATCCATCTCGCCCTCGGAAAACCCCATGGCCTCCCCGGCAGAAACCTCATGACGAACCTCATCGCACGTGTCCTGCACCGCCCATCCATCCGTGCCCCAAAGCCTGAGCGCGAGCGGACCTGGAAGCACCTGTCACCGCTCCTGCGCTTGCTGATCGTCACCCAACTCGCCTTCAACATCGGTTTCTACGCCGTGCTGCCGTTCCTCGCCGAGCACCTCGGCACCGCCATCGGCATGGCCGGGTGGATGGTCGGTTTCGTCCTCGGCCTGCGCACCTTCAGCCAGCAGGGCCTGTTCGTGGTCGGCGGCTGGCTCGTCGACCGCTACGGCGTACGCCCGGTCGTGCTGACCGGGTGCGTGCTGCGGATCGCCGGGTTCGCCTGGCTTGGATACGCGCAGACGACATGGACGGTCATAGGCGCGGTGCTGGTCATCGGCTTCGCCGCCGCGCTGTTCTCCCCTGCGGTGGAGTCCGAAGTCGCCCGGCAGGCGGTGGTCTGGGAAGAGGAGGGCCACGGCCCAAGGACCCGCGTCCTGGCCCTCTTGTCCGCGGCGGGCCAGGCCGGCGCGTTCGTCGGCCCGCTGCTCGGCGGCCTGTTGCTGCTCGTGGACTTCCGCACCGCCTGCCTCGCCGGTGCCGCCGTCTTCGTCCTCGTCCTGGCCGGGCACGCCCGGCTGATGCCGCACCACATCCCCGGCCGGGTCCGCACCCGGCAACGGGGCGGGGCCCGCGCGCTGCTGCGCAACCGCCGCTTCCTCGCCCTGTGCTGCGCGTACGGCACCTACCTGCTCGCCTACAACCAGCTCTACCTCGCCCTCCCGGACGAGGTGCAGCGCGCGACCGGCTCCCAGGCGGCTCTGTCCTGGCTGTTCGCCCTGTCCTCCCTGCTGGTCGTCGTCGCCCAGCTCCCGGTCGCCCGCTGGGCCGGCGACCGGCTCGACCTGCGCCGCTCCATGGTGTGGGGGCTACTGCTGATCGCGGTCGGCTTCGCGGTCGTGGCCGCCGCCCGACCCGCCGACCGGACAGGCATCGCGGGGCTGCTGCCCGCCGCCGTGTACATCGTCATGCTGACGCTCGGCCAGATGCTGGTCGTTCCGGCCGCCCGAGCCTGGGTGCCCGACCTCGCCGAGGAAGGCCGCATCGGCCTCTGCACCGGCGCCCTGTCCTCCGTCTCCGGCCTGATCGTCCTCATCGGCAGCTCGGCCACCGGCTCCCTGCTCGACCTGGGACTCCCGGCCGCCGTACCGTGGCTCGTCCTCGCCGCCGTACCGGCTCTCGGCATGGTCCTGGTGCCACGCCGCCCGGAGCGGACGGGACAGGCCGTGCAGACCGAGCGGACCAGACCGGCCGGGAGCTCCACCCCAGCGCACTGAGGTACCGGGCGGCCCGTGCGGTACGGACGGAAGCGATCGGCGCGGGCGGCGCAGGAACCTCACGCGAAGGGGGACCCGTCCCTGTTCTGTCTCACACTGTCCACTCCGGCCGGCCCGCGCCGGCGGTGTTCCGGACCTACGGACACCCGCCGCAACTACCGGTCCCTGTCCCTCCTGATCACCCCGGCCGCCGCGGCCCGCAGGCTCACCGCACGGCTGTGGGCAATGACCCTGCTGGCCTCCCTGTTCGGCGGCACGGGCGCGCTGGCCGGACTGTACGTCTCGCACGCCTACGACCTGGCGGCCGGCGGCTTGGCCCTGGACACCGCGGGCCCCGGCGTCATCGGCGCCCAGAACCAGCGCGACGCGCTGAGCAAGGTCGAGGCCCGCATGCGGTGTTCCTGCGCGGACCCGGCCCGACTCGCCGACCGGCGACCGGGAGCACGCCTCCTCGCCTCCCACACGCTCACCAGTCTGCCGCCCCAGATGCGCGACGAGCTCCCGGCCGCGTACCAGGAGTTCTCCGGCCTCGCCGCCCAACGGCTGCCCCAGGTCGAGGATTACCGGCTCAACCCCATTTGGCCGCCGTAGCCCGGACGGACGCCGCTGATCGCTGCGGTACCGCCCGAGAGCGGCCCCGTCGGTGAGGCGGAAAGGCCCCCACGCCCGCCGTCAGCCGGCCACTCGGACGCGGCCCGCTTGAGCCGCCTCCCCGCAGCAGGCGCAGTCCGTTCAGTCCGACGAGGACCGTGGAGCCCTCACGGGCCCGCGCCCTCGACGGCCCGCCGTACGCGTCGGGACGGACCGAACTCGTACAGGTCGAGGATGTCCGGCGGTTCGGCGAGGCCCGGCCCGCCGGAACGCACCCACGCCACGATGTCGCCCGTAGCGTCGGGGTCGTTGACCAGCCCGAGCCAGACCGGCCGCCCACCCGCGGCCCGCCCGGCCGAGGACGGCTGTACGACGATGACGTTGGCCTGCTCGCACGCGTCGAGACAGTTCACCGCCCGGACCTGGGCGACTGGCCCCAGTTCGGCTTTCAGCGTGGCGAGTTGGGCGGCGTGGTCGACGCCGGGGATCTTGGCCGTGCCGCAGCAGCACCCCCGGCACACGGTCACCGTGCACCGGGGCGTTGCCTGGGCTGGAGCCTTGCGGCGGCTCACTCGGCGGCCCGCTTCCAGGCCGCTTCGCGCAGCAGCCGCAGCCCGTTGAGGCCGACGATGACGGTGGAGCCCTCGTGTCCCGCGACGCCGAGCGGCAGCGGAAGGTTGCCGGCCAGGTCCCAGATCACCAGGCCGGTGATGAAGACTCCCGCGATGACCAGGTTCTGCACGACGAGCCTGCGGGCGCGGCGGGAGAGGGCGATCACGGCGGGGACGGTGGCGAGTTCGTCGCGGACGATGACGGCGTCGGCGGTCTCCAGGGCGAGGTCGGAGCCGGCCCGGCCCATCGCGATACCGGTGTGGGCGGCTGCCAGCGCCGGGGCGTCGTTGACGCCGTCGCCGACGACCATCACCTTGCGGCCGGAGTCCTCCAGTTCCCGGACCGCGTCCACCTTGTGCTGGGGCAGCAGGCCGGCCCGTACGTCCTCGATGCCGACCTCGGCAGCCAGGCGTGCGGCGGCGCGCGGGTTGTCGCCCGTCAGCAGTACGGGTGCAGTCCCGGTGAGGGACGTCAGCGAGGTGAGGGTGGCGGTGGCGTCGGGGCGCAACCGGTCCGCGATACCGAGCACGCCCACCGGCGTGCCGTCCACCGTGACCAGCACGGCGGTCCGGCCGCCGTCCTCCAGCTCCCCGGCAAGCACCACCGCACGGGCGGAACCCGCGTCCTCCGCCCCGCCGAGCAACCGCGCCGGGGCGCCGACCGCGACCACGCGCCCGTCGACAGTGGCGGTCACCCCGACGCCGGGCGTCGAGTCGAAGCCCTCCGCCACCGGCAGCGCGAGCCCGCGTTCGCGTGCCGCGTCCACGACGGCACGGGCCAGCGGATGCTCGCTCGGGTGCTCGGCGGCGGCCGCGAGGAGCAGCAGCTCGCCCTCGTCCAGCCCGGATCCGGCCAGCGGTCGGAGGTCCGTGACCCGGGGCGTGCCCTCGGTCAGCGTGCCGGTCTTGTCGAGCGCCACCGCGTCGACCTGCCCCAGCCGCTCCATCACCACCGCCGACTTGACCAGCACACCATGCCGTCCGGCATTCGCGATGGCCGACAGCAGGGGCGGCATCGTGGCCAGGACGACCGCGCACGGCGAGGCCACGATCATGAAGGTCATCGCCCGCAGCAGCGCGTCGGTGAGGTTCGCGCCGAAGGCCAGCGGGACGAGGAACACCGCGAGGGTCGCCACCACCATGCCCAGCGAGTAGCGCTGTTCGACCTTCTCGATGAACAACTGGGTCGGCGCCTTGGTCTCGGACGCCTCCTCCACCATCCGCACGATCCGGGCGATCACCGTGTCGGAGGCGTCGCGCTCGACGCGGACGCGCAGGGCGCCGGTGCCGTTGAGGGTGCCCGCGAAGACCTCGTCACCCTGCTCCTTGGCCACGGGCAGCGGCTCACCCGTGATGGTCGCCTGGTCGACGTCGCTCGCCCCGTCGAGCACCCGGCCGTCGGCGCCGATACGCTCTCCGGGCCGTACGAGGATGGTGTCGCCGACGGACAGCTCCTGCACGGCGACGGACGCCTCGCGGCCATCGGCGTCGACGCGGGTGGCCGTGGCCGGCGCCAGGTCGAGCAGGCCGCGCACCGAGTCGGCGGTCCGTGCCGTGGCCAGCGCCTCCAGCGCACCGGACGTGGCGAAGATGACGATCAGCAGCGCGCCGTCCATCACTTGCCCGATCGACGCCGCCCCGAGCGCGGCGACGACCATCAGCAGGTCGACATCGAGGGTCTTCTCCCGCAGCGCCTGCAGGCCCGCCCACCCCGGCTCCCAGCCGCCTGCCACGTACGTCACCGCGTACAGCGGCCCCCACGCCCACGCCGGGGCACCGGCCAGCTGCAACGGCAGCGCGAGCAGGAAGAAGACGGTGGCCGCGGCCGCCCAGCGCGCCTCGGGCAGGGCGAGGACACGCGTACGCCGCCGGGGTACGACGCCGTCGCGCGGAGACGTGGCCCGGTCGGCCGGGGCTGGAGCGAGGGTGGAGATCATCGGAGCGGAAGTCCTTCAGGACGGAATGACGGCATGACGGCACAGCGGTCAGCCGGGTTGTCGGCTCCGCTCCCTCCACCGTACAGGACTGCATGAAGACCCATTCATACGTTCATGGATTCGACTCCGTAGGATGAGGACCATGGGCCATGGAGTTGACGCCAAGACGACCGCCACCGCGCGCGAGCGACTCGAGACTGTGGGCGCCGCCGACGTGGCCGCCACCCTCCAGGCCCTGGCCACGCCCTCCCGGCTGCGCATCCTGGCCCGTCTCCAGGAGGGCCCGTGCGCGGCGACCGAACTCGCCGACGCCGTCGGCATGGAACAGTCCGCCTGCTCCCACCAGTTGCGCCTGCTGCGCAACCTCGGCCTCGTCACCGGCGAGCGCCGGGGCCGCTCGATCATCTACGCGCTCTACGACGACCACGTCGCCGAACTCCTGGAGCAGGCTCTCTACCACGTGGAGCACCTGCGCCTCGGACTGCGCGACACCCCGACGTCGGCCCCGGCCGCCGTGGCCGGGGCTCTCTGAGCCGGCCGGCTGTGCCACCTCATCCCGGCACCGAATCCGGAACCGGCCGCCAGGGCCGCGCACGGCACCCACAGCACCCTGGCGGTGCTGGCCGGACGGGCCGAGGCAGTGGCGGCGCAGATCACCGAATGGCCACCAGATCGTTGCTGTCGAAGCGGTTCGCGACGTGCGCTGCGTCCCCGCTCCTGCCCAGGCGCTCGAAGGAGGCGCGCCGGAACGCGTAGCGCTTGATCCCCTACACCACTTCGCGGGGCACGACCCAGTGGAAGGCCGGAGCGGTGGCGGGGCCGACGCTGCAACAGCCGACCACATAGCTTCGAAGCCAAGCAACACAGCGCGGGATCGCCGGTCAGCCAATCCGGCGTTTCCCCGGGTCATTGATGGTCCACCGCTGGGAACCTGCACCTCCGTCGAAAGGAATCGCCAGGACGGCTGTAAGGAGCACCACGGCACGCCAGACGTCTATTGCGAGAACATCAGCCAGCTCTGCGTCTTCGCCGATGAGAGAGCCGGGCACCGCCCGGCAAGGAACCGATGTCGTCGTCCTCAGAGGTCGTCAAGTCCGTTTCTAGTAGCGGCCTGGTCTGGGTTGGGTGAGGAAGCCTCGGCGCCCCGAGGCGGCTGCGGACGACGTTCGTGTCTGGGCCATCGGTGGGCAGGCCGAATAGTCGTGCCGTTTGCAGACCGTGAATGCCTGGTCGGGGTGCTGGTTGAAGGCATGAACGATCTCCTGGTAGGCGGTGCCCAGCTCATGAGGGCCGGACCGGGATCGGATATTCGGTGTTCTGCCCGCTCCATGAGGACACAAGATGGTGCGCATGACTTTGGCCACCCCCGTACTGCACACCGCTCGCCTGCGACTGCGCCCCTTCACCGACGCCGACGCGGACTCCCTCTTCGCGCTGCACAGCAGCGCCTACGTGCTGCGCTATTGGGACTCCCCGCCGTGGACCGAACGGGCCCGCGCCGAGCGGTTCATCGCGCTGTGCCGGAAGATGGGGGACGAAGGCACCGGGGTGCGGGTGGCCATCGACCGTGCTTCTGATGGGGCCTTCGTCGGCTGGTGCGGTCTGACCGGATGGAACCCGGACTACCGCAGCGCGTCGTTGGGCTACCTCCTTGGCGAAGCGATGTGGGGCCACGGCTTCGCGACGGAGGCCGCGCACGCCTTGCTGCGGTGGGCGTTCGACACACTGGACCTGAATCGCGTGCAGGCCGAGACCGATACGCGCAACGTGGCATCTGCCCGGGTTCTCGAGAAGATCGGATTCGTGCGTGAAGGGACCTTGCGGGAGGACTGCGTCGTGAACGGCGAGGTTTCCGACTCGTGGGTGTTCGGGTTGATCAAGCGAGAGTGGCGGCCGTCGGCTGTGCCGATTCCAGCCCGCGAAGAGCGGCGTTAAGTCCGTTTCTTGTAGCGGCCTCGTCCGGGTTGGGTGAGGAAGCCTTGGCGGGTGGGGCGTCCAAGGCGGCTTCGGGTGCCGTTCAGGGCCGGATCGTCGGTAGCCATGCCGAGGAGTTCGTGCAGTTCGCGGACCCGGAACGTCTGATCGGGGTGCTGGTTGAAGGCGTTAACGATGGACTGGTAGGCGGTGGCCTGTTCGGGCGGATCGGGTTGGGCTCCGGCCGGCGCGAGTTCGGAGATGACCTTCCGGGCGGTGGTCAGCTCCGCGAGACGTGCTTCGGTCTCGGTGAGAGCGGCGGTGAGGTGCTCGATCTGGTCGCGTAGTTCGACGGCCGGGGAAGGACAAGGCATCTGACGGTGACGCGCCCAGGGCACATCACCCCAGTTCAGCGCACCCTCCCCCGCGGCTTCAGCGCCCCCGGCGGCAGTTGGGGAGCAGGCAGCGGCCCCCCGTCGTACCCCTTCACCTCACCGAAGCGGGAGCCCTCCATCCAGTCCCTCCGGGCCGTCTCGATCTCCTCCTGCGTCCGCCCGATGAAGTTCCACCACATGATCAGCTCCTCCTCGAACGGCTCACCCCCGAGAAGCATCACGGCCGCGTCCGACTCGGCGCGCAGCGGGAGTTCGGTGCGGCCGCAGCCGAGGTAGAGCATCGAGCCGGGGAGGACGGGGACGCCGTCGACGTGGGTCTCGCCGGACATGCAGAGGACGGCGTACTCGAAGTCCCGTTCCAGCGGGAGGCGTACGTCGGCGCCGCGTGTGAGGGACAGGTCGGCGCCGACGATCGGGGTGTACGTCGTGCCGGGCGAGGTCGCGCCGTCCACGGTGCCCAGGACCATGGTGGCCCGGAGACCGGGTGCCGTGACGACCGGCAGTTCGGCGTGGTGCTCGAAGTGCGGGTCGGTGTGGCGGTGGCCGTCCGGGAGGGCGACCCACAGCTGGGCGCCGTGCAGGAAGCGGGCGTGCGACCTGGGGCTCTCCTCGGAGTGGCTGATGGCCCGGCCGGAGGTCATCAGGCCCAGCTCACGCGGGCGGATCGTCTGCAGGCTGCCCGTGGAGTCGCGGTGCAGCACCTCGCCCTCGTGCAGCCAGCTCACGGTCTGCAGACCCATGTGCGGATGCGGCGGGACCTGCATGCCGGGCTCGTCGGCGATGTCGTCGGGGCCGTAGTGATCGATGAAGCACCAGGCCCCCACCATGCGGCGGCCCAGGTTGGGGAGCAGACGGCGCACCTCGGTGGACTCGCCGAGCTGCACCCGGCGGGGGCTGAGGAGTTCGCGCACCGGCTCGGCCACCACGAACCCCCGGCCACCGCACACCGCGGGGACGGCCTCACGATCAAGATTGCTCATGCGCTCAACCTAGACCTCTCGTCCCCTCCGCGTCAGGCCATCCCTGTCCGCGACGGGGCGTTCGGATGCGGCCCGTGCCCTGGTGTCCGCCGGTCGCCGAGGGCGCGGCGGCATCCGTGCGACGGCGGGCTCGCCCCTGGGGGGGAGCCCGCCGTTCGGTTCTCAGAGCTGCTCGAACTCGCCGGCGAGGGCGGAGGCGATCCGCAGGTGCGACTTGGCCTCCTCGTGCCGCCCCTGCCGCTCAAGGGTGCGCCCCAGCATCAGCCGGGCGTAGTGCTCCACCGGATCACGCTCGACGAGCACGCGCAACTCGGCCTCCGCTCGGTGCAGTTGGGCCGAGTGGTAGTAGGCGCGCGCCAGCAGCAGCCGCGGTCCGGTCTGCTCCGGAACCTCCTCGACCAGCCCGCCGAGGGTCCGCGCCGCGGCGGTGTAGTCCTTGGCGTCGAAGAACATCCGCGCCCGCTCCCAGCGCTCCGCCGCCGTTCCGTGGTCGTAGTACGTCGTGTCCACTCGTGACCTCCTTCGCGGCTTACAACGGAGCTGGGAGGTTGAACATTCCACTACTTGCCCGCGCCCGTCACACGGACGCCACCTGCCCCCCGGAGGCAGTCCTACGGCGCGTACGTCCGCTTCCCCTTCCGGTACGCGATCTCACCGAGCACGACGTCCACCACGACGAAGGCCGCGAGCGGAATGCCCAGGAGCGGGACGAAGTACCCGAGGACGGCGACGGCCGCCAGCGCCGGGACCAGGATCTGCGGGGGTACCTGCTGCCAGGCGCCACGCGGGACGGGGCGTCCGAAGGCCGAGTCGCGTCCCCGCTGCCACCACATGCGGTAGCCCCACAGGATGAGGAGGATCAACGAGGCCGCGACGGCCATCAGGGCGAGTTGGTTGACCAGGCCGAACAGGACACCGGTGTGGGCGTCGATGCCCCAGCGGGTCAGCTTGGCGAGCACGGGGAAGTCGGCGAACCGGAGGGTGTCCGTGACCTCGCTGGTCGCCGGGTCCACGGCCACCGCGTCCTGCTTCGTGGGCCAGCCGCGCTGGATCTGCCGGACGACGTACCCGGAGGCCGCGTCGGCGGGCGGCACGATCTCGACCGGGTCGCCGAGGCCCTTGGCGCGCGCCGCCGCGAGGATCTTGTCGAGGTCGCCCTCGGCCGGTTTGCCGGACGAGTCCCCGCCCTCGCCGTGCCCCGCGTGGTCGCCCGCAGCCGCCGATATCGCCGGGGTCGCCTGGCCGAGCGAGGTGCGCAGGGTGTCGATGTTGGCCCCGGCGTACGCGGACCAGGTCAGGCCGGTCGCGGAGAGGAAGAAGAACCCGGCGGCGGCCCACGCGCCGACGGTGCCGTGCAGGCCGAGGGTACGGCGCCGGCCACTGGTGCCGCGCACCTTGCGCTGGGCCTTGCGACGACCGAACCACAGCGCGATCCCGCCGGCCGCGATCACCCACAGCCAGCTGGCGGCGAGTTCGCTGTAGAGGCGGCCGTTCTCCCCGAGGTGCAGATCGCGGTGGAACTCGTCGAGCCACGTCCGCAGCGGCAGCGCGCCCGTCGAGCCGTACTGTTCGAGCGAGCCGCGCACCTCGGCGGTGTACGGGTCGACGAACACCGCGAGCGTGTGGGTCTCGTCGACGCCGGGGACGCCGGACAGCAGCACTCTGGTCGTGGCGTCGTCCTCCGGCGACACCCGCACGGCGGAGACCGTGCCCTCGGGGTGGGCCTTGCGGGCGGCGGCCACCTGCTCGGAGATCGGCAGCTCGCGGTCGCCGACCGGGACGGTCAGTTCGTCCGCGTACACGATCTTCTCGGCCTGGAACGAGGCCGCGTACAGCAGGCCGGTCAGAGCGGCGACCAGCAGGAACGGGGCGACGAGGAGGCCGGCGTAGAAGTGCAGCCGCAGCACGAGCGGTTTGAGCGTCCGGAGGGCGGCGGCCCGGGGTTCGAGGGCGGCGGGGACCGGCTTCGGGGACTCGCCCGTCTCGGTCGTGGGAACGGTGGACATCGGCGGGCTGCTCCGGGGAGGAAGGGGACGTCGCTTGCGGTCCAGTAGTCGGAGCCGCAAGGCCTGCAGTTCCCGGACATTCCTGTGACGCGCGCCACAAAGGCCGACGCCCGGCCGTGTGGTCTGTACCTCTTCCGGCCGATCCGCCCCACATCGCGCGACGCGTCTTGGCATGCTGGCGCGATGGCATCAGAGAGCGACCGTCCGACCTCCCTCCCGCTCCGCGACCGGGTCGAGGAACTCCTCTCCCACGAGGGCCCGTTGCCGATCGTCGCCGCGGGCGACCCGGTGCTGCGCCGACCCGCCGAGCCCTTCGACGGCCAGCTGGACCCCGCACTCCTCGTCCGCTTCGTCGTCGCCCTGCGCGCGACCATGCACGCCGCGCCCGGAGTCGGGCTCGCCGCACCGCAGGTGGGCGTGGGGCTGCGGATCGCCGTCATCGAGGACCCGGCGCCGGTTCCCGAGGAGGTGCGGCTCGCGCGCGGCCGGGTGCCGCAGCCGTTCCGCGTCCTGGTCAACCCGCGGTACGAGGCCGTGGGCACCGAGCGTGCCGCGTTCTTCGAGGGCTGCCTGAGCGTGCCGGGCTGGCAGGCCGTGGTGGCCCGGCCCGCCCGGGTACGGCTCACGGGGCTGGACGAGCACGGCGGCGCGGTGGACGAGGAGTTCTCCGGCTGGCCCGCCCGTATCGTCCAGCACGAGACGGACCACCTGGACGGCACGCTCTACCTCGACCGCGCCGAACCGCGTTCCCTGTCCTCGAACCAGGCCGTGGCCGATCTCTGGAACGAACCGGTGCCGCGCCGGGCGGCGCGGTCCCTCGGCTTCACGCTGCCCGGCTGACGGGCGGCGACCGGCCTGTGCGGTCAGGCCGTCCCCGCCCCCCTGTCCCGGCTCAGGCGTCCCTGAAGGCCTCCAGCAGCCGCAGCCAGACCTCGCTGATCGTCGGGTAGGACGGCACCGCGTGCCAGAGGCGGCTGATCGGGACCTGTCCGGCGACCGCGATCGACGCCGAGTGGATCAGTTCGCCGACGCCGGGGCCGACGAAGGTGACGCCGCGCAGGATCTCCTCCTCCAGGTCGACGACCATGCGCGCGCGGCCGCGGTAGCCGTCCGCGTAGAGGCCCGCCCCGGCGACCGAGGCGAGGTCGACGTCGACGGCGCGGACGCGGTGGCCCGCCTGTTCGGCCTCGGCCAGCGAGAGGCCCACGGCCGCGGCCTCCGGGTCGGTGAAGACGACCTGGGGTACGGCCGCGTGGTCGGCGGTGGCGGCGTGGGCGCCCCAGGGGTCGGACTCCAGGAGGGGTACGCCGGCCGCGCGGGCGGCGATGGCGGCGCCGGCGATACGGGCCTGGTACTTGCCCTGGTGGGTGAGCAGCGCACGGTGGTTGACGTCACCGACCCCGTACAGCCAGTCGCTCTCCGTGACGCGCAGGCTGTCGTCGACCGGCAGCCAGGAGCCCGGCTCCAGGCCGACCGTGTCGAGGCCGATGTCGTCGGTGCGCGGGGCGCGCCCGGTGGCGAAGAGGATCTCGTCGGCCTCGACCCGGTCCCCGGCGTCGGTGCGCACGACGACGGTGCCGTTCTCGCGGGTGACCGACTCGACCGACGTCCCCGTGCGCACGTCCACCCCGGCCTCGCCCAGCGCCTCGGCGACGAGTTCCCCGGCGAAGGGCTCCATGCGGGGCAGCAGGCCCTTGCCGCGGACCAGCATGGTGACCCGGGAGCCCAGCGCCTGCCAGGCCGTGGCCATCTCCACGGCCACGACGCCGCCGCCGACCACGACCAACCGTCCGGGCACAGCCCGCGCGCTGGTGGCCTCGCGGCTGGTCCAGGGCCGAACCCCGTCCAGGCCCGGCAGGTCGGGCACGAGGGCGCGGCTGCCGGTGCACACGGCGACGGCGTGCCGGGCGGTCAGCACCTGGCGGGCGCCGTCGGGGCCGTCGACCGTGACCCGGCGGGTGCCGTCGAGGCGTCCGTGGCCCCGGTACAGATCCGCGCCGATGCTCTCCAGCCACTGGATCTGGCCGTCGTCCTTCCAGTGCGAGGTCTGGTAGTCGCGGTGGGCGAGGACCTCGGCCGCGTCGAGGGCCCCCTCGGCCAGGTGCCGCAGTCCCGGTACGCGGCGTGCGTCGGCGCGGGCGATGACCGGGCGCAACAGGGCCTTGCTGGGCATGCAGGCCCAGTACGAGCACTCGCCGCCGACGAGTTCGTTCTCCACGACCGCGGTGGACAGGCCGGCCGCGCGGGTGCGGTCGGCCACGTTCTCCCCCACGGGCCCGGCACCGAGCACAACGACGTCGTACGTGAGGGGTGCTGTGTGTTCTGCGGTTTCCGTGTCCGTCATGAGGTCAGTCTGGTGGGTGGTGTGCGCCGTGGCCACACGGGTACGCGCGCGGAATACGCCGCCGGACGGCGACGTTGTCGACACCTGTTTGGCCCCCGAGCCATGAACCCCAGGAGAGGGATACACGCGATGAGCAGCACCGTGGAGCTCACCAAGGAGAACTTCGACCAGACGGTCACGGACAACGACTTCGTCCTGATCGACTTCTGGGCGTCCTGGTGCGGGCCGTGCACCCAGTTCGCACCGGTCTACGAG
This sequence comes from Streptomyces sp. NPDC030840, assembly GCF_055572015.1. Classification (NCBI taxonomy): domain Bacteria; kingdom Bacillati; phylum Actinomycetota; class Actinomycetes; order Kitasatosporales; family Streptomycetaceae; genus Streptomyces; species Streptomyces sp. NPDC030840. The sequence goes on from NZ_JBVIEE010000002.1 coordinate 457,479, forward strand.
AAGGCGGCCGAGGACAACCCGGACCTGGTGTTCGGGAAGGTGGACACCGAGGCCCAGCCGGAGCTGGCCCAGGCCTTCGGCATCCAGTCGATCCCGACGCTGATGATCGTCCGTGACCAGGTCGCCGTGTTCGCGCAGCCGGGCGCCCTGCCCGAGTCCGCCCTGACGGACGTCATCGGGCAGGCCCGGAACCTGGACATGGACGAGGTCCGCAAGGCGGTCGCCGAGCAGCAGGCACAGGCCGAGGGGAACGGCCAGGTCCAGTAGTCCCGCGAGGCCACTGGACCCGATGCGGCCGGTCGCCTAGAACGGGTACGCCGCCACGTCCCCGCGCACCGTCGTCCAGCGCAGCTCGGTGAAGGCCTCCAGATTGGCCTCGCCGCCGAAGCGGGCGCCGGTGCCGGAGGCGGCGATCCCGCCGAAGGGTGCGACGGCCTCGTCGTTGACGGTCTGGTCGTTGATGTGGGCGATGCCGGTCGGAATGCGCTCGGCGAGGTCCAGGCCGCGTGCGGTGTCACGGGTGACGATGCCCAGCGACAGCCCGTAGGGGCCGTCCGCCGCGAGGGCGGCCGCCTCGTCGACGTCCTTGAAGGACCGCACGGGCGCGACCGGGCCGAAGACCTCCTCGGCGTACGCGGGCGTGGAGTCGTCGACTCCGGCGAGGACGGTCGGCCGGTAAAACAGCCGCTCGTGGGTGCCGCCCGCCGCGAGCTTGGCACCGCCCGCCGTGCTGGACTCGATCAGGCCCCGGATCTTGGCGAGCTGGTTGTCGTCGATGATGGGCCCGAGGTGCACCTGCTCGCGGTACGGGTCACCCACGGCGAGCGAGTCGGCCTTGGCCGCGAGCCGTTCGACGTACTTATCGTAGAGCGAGACGTGGACGAGGTGGCGGCCCGTCGTCATGCAGATCTGGCCCTGGTGGAAGAACGACCCCCACGCGGCCGTGGAGATCACCGCGTCGATGTCGGCGTCCTCCAGCACGACGAGCGCCGAGTTGCCGCCCAGTTCCAGGTGCGCGCGCTTGAGGTGGCGGCCGGCGGCCTCACCGACGGCGCGTCCGGCGGCCGTGGACCCGGTGAAGGAGATGACCGGCACGAGCGGGTCGGCGACCAGCGCCTGGCCCGCCTCCGGACCGCCGGGCAGCACGTGCAGCAGGCCGTCGGGGAGCCCTGCCTCGGCGAGGACGGCGGCCAGGGAGAGCCCGCCGCAGACGGCGGTGCGCGGGTCGGGCTTCAGGACGACGCCGTTGCCGAGGGCGAGGGCCGGGGCGACGGAGCGGATGGACAGGATCAGCGGGGCGTTGAACGGTGAGATCACGCCGACCACGCCGACCGGCACCCGGCGGGTGTACGACAGCCGGGGCGCCTCGGAGGGAAGTATCTGGCCGGACGGCCGTGAGGCCAGCGCGGCCGCCTCGTAGCACTCCTGGGCCGCCACATGCAGCTCGAACTCGGCCTTGCCGGGTATGGAGCCGGACTCCCGCACGATCCAGTCGCGCAGTTCCTCGGCGTGCGCGGTGAACAGGTCGCCCGCCTTGCGCAGCACGCCGGCGCGGACGAAGTGCGGCGTGCGGGCCCACTCGGTCTGCGCGGCGCGGGCCTCGCGCGTGGCCGTCGCCACGTCGTCGGCGGAGGCCAGCGTGACGGTGGCGAGCTGCTCGCCGGTCGCGGGCTCGGTGACGGCGTACTCACCGCCCGACAGGGTGCGGGACTGCCAGGTCTTCGGGTCGAGCAGCGGCATGACGGCGCTCCGATCGTTCACTGATCACCGGGGGGGCTGACGACTCCCGACGCACGAACCGGGCTCGCGCCCGGGGCTCACCCGTGCGGGCGGGAGTCCCGTGTGGTTGGCGGCCGGTTCGGCGGCCGCGCGGCGGGACGCCGTGGTCGGCCGCAGCCGCGCGAGCTGAAGCCGGTGGTCGAAGACGCCCCATCTTGTTGAGCGTGCAACATCCTAGCCAAAGTCGTGGGAAAAACGTGTCGCCTGCCACACCTGATCGACACACAAGGCCAGTGGCTGCCGAGGAGTCGCGTGACCCGCTCGGTCGCCGCACCGGGTACCCCGGCCTGTCAGGTCGACTCCCGGTGCACCACCCGGAACCCGAGTACCTGGTTCGTCTCGGGAACCCCGCCGGGATCGTTGACCACCCGGTCCACCAGGTCCGCGAAATCGCGCCCGGCGGGCAGCTCCATGTGGACGGTGCTCAGGCGCGGCCTCCACAGCCGGCCGAGCATCAGGTCGTCGGCGCCGATCACCGCCGTCTCCTCGGGGACGGCGATGCCCTCGTCCTGGAGGGCGCGCATCAACAACATCGCGTACTCGTCGTTGTACGCGAACACCGCGTCAAGGCCGAGGGAGCGCCAGCGCCCCGCGAGCTCGGCCGCGGCCTTCTCCTCGTACGCGAGCGGCAGTTCGGTCACGGTGGCGTCCGTGTCCCGCACCGCCTGCTGCACACCGGCGAGTCGGGGCCGGGAGTAGATGCCCAGCCCGCGCTCCTCGGGCAGCACCACACCGATACGGCGGCGGCCGCGGGCCAGCAGGTGTTCCGCCGCGCTGCGCCCGACCTCACGGTGGTCCAGGAGCATCCCGTGCGAGCCCTCGACGGGCTCGGGTCCCATGGTGACGACGGCCCGGGCGCCGGACCGCTTGAGCACGGCGACCCCCTTCGGCCCGAGACCGGAGCCGGGCACGATCACCGCGACCGGGCGCAGTTCGGCCCAGGCACGGGCGGCGTCGTCACCGTGGAGACCGATGCTGCCGTACTGGACGACTGTGTAGTCGAGGCGGCTGAGCGCCCACTGGATCTCATAGATGAACCCGCTGTACAGCGGGTTCGCGGGGACGTGCGGAGCGGGCATCAGCACCAGGCGGCTGTGTCCGGCCCGCAGGCTGCGTGCGGCGGCGTGCGGCACGTATCCGAGTTCCTTGGCCGCCTCGTGGACGCGGCGGCGAGTCGGCTCGCTGATCCGGACGGCGCTGGTGTTGTTGAGGACGTAGCTGACGGTCGCGCGAGAAACACCCGCAAGGCGCGCCACATCGGCACTCGTCGGCACGGATCGCTGTGCGGGCGGCGGAGGGGCGGGCTGGTTCGGTATCTGGACCATGACGTACGCATCTTTGCAGAAGCTGTGACGGGCCTTTGAGCAGGGGCCGTCGGGCGGTGGCAGGGCAGGTTGCGGTGTCGCACGGGCCGGTCCCTTGCGGGACGGTCACGCGACCGCCGTAGGTGCCACCATACGCAACTCGCGCAACGCCGCGACGACGGCAAGGCGTTGGGCGCCGCCGCCACGCGTGCACGTCAGCAATTTGCGATGGGGGTCGCCGGCGCAGCGGACGCGGGTGATGGGCAGGTGGGGAGTCAGTTGGGCGAGGCGCGGAATGAGCGCGACGCCGAGCCGGTGCGCGACGAGATGCGCCGAGACGTTCCAGTCCAGTGCATGGTGCACGATGTTGGGGCTGAAGCCGGCGCCACCGCAGGCCGACAGCACGTGCGGCCTGCACGGACTCTCGGGCACCGGGGCGATCCAGTCCTCGTGCGCCGCCTCCGCGAGATCGACGCGCCCGCGGCCCGCGAGGGGGTGGTCGTCGGGGACGACCAGGTCGAACGGGTCGTCGAGAAGCGGCTGTTGGTCGAAGCGCTCGTCGGCGAGAGGCGGGTTGTGCGGGGTCGCCTCGACGACCGCCAGGTCGATCTCTCCTTCGAAGAGCAGGTCGAAGCTCTCCGGCACCCCCGCCTCCTGGATCCGTACGCTCAGCCGCGGGTGGAGGGTACGCAGGCGGGCCGCCGTCGGGGCGAGCAACACCGAGACGGCGACGGGGAATCCGCTCACGCGCAGGATGCCGGACGGGGACCCCTGGTCGGCGCGCAGGTCGAGTTCGGCCTGCTCCCAGCGGGCCTGGATGGCGTCGGCGTGCGCGAGCAGGCTCTGTGCCGCCGGAGTGAGCCGGACCCCGCGGCCCTGCGGTTCGAGCAGGTCGACGTCCAGGTCGCGGGCGAGCTGACGGATCTGTTGCGAGGCGGCGGACGGTGTGAAGTGCAGGGCGCGGGCGGCCGCGGTGACCGTGCCGTAGTGGGCGACCGCCCTGAGGACGTGCAGTCGGCGCAGGTCAATCATGAAGGCTACGCTTCAAGGTGGAGTGCAGAAAGTCAACCTGGACGTGTACGACGGCTTCGGCCCACCCTGGCTGTGTCGCGACGGTCAACCATGTCCGCCTCAGGAGGAGTTGCCATGACCAGCACGTTGGCCGGAGCCTGCCCGCACTGCGGCTGGCCCGACCGCGCCGAGCCCTTCCAGGTCGTGTCCCGGCACGTCACGGGCGCGGGTCACACCGTCTGGATCCGCTGCGGGTGCGGCTCGCTCCAGGTCCGCGTCGTCGACGAGCGCGGCATGCGCGTCGTCTCCCGAAGCCGCCCCGCCCCGGACGGTGTGGGCGAACCGTGCGGCTCGGCCGGCGGCTGACCGCGCGGCGCGGCGGGCAGGCGAGCGACTCCCGACTTGAATTCGCTCAAGCGTGCACCCGTATCACGCCAACTCTGCGAGGGTGGGCGGATGGAGACGCTTTACAGGAGACTGCTCAGGCTGATGCCCCGTATGGGTCTGCAGGTCACCGACCTCGGGCCGGGAACCGCGGTGGTGTCCCGGCGTGGCGGGCCCGCCCGGATCCCGCTGCAGCCGGGCGCGGACCTGCTGGCCAGGGGCGCCGGCCGGTATTCCGTGACCCGCGCGGGAAAGGGCATGTGGGTGGTCCTCGACAAGAAGGCCCACAGCACCGCTCAGTCGCCCGGCAAGTGGACCGACGTCCGCCTGGGCGACACCGGCGCCCACCTGTTGATGACCGAGAACGCCAGGGCGGACGAGCGCCGGTTCCAGCTGGCGGCCGGGGAGTACCTGTGCGCCCAGCACGTGGCGGGGATGCTGGCGGCCTACGAGGTGAACTGCGTGTTCGACGTGGGGGCCAACGCCGGCCAGTACGCCAGGCGGTTGCGCCGGTTCGGCTACACCGGCCGGATCGTCTCCTTCGAGCCCACCGCGGAGGCCTTCGCCCGCCTCGAACGGGCCTCGGCGGACGACCCCGAGTGGCAGGTGCACCACTTCGCCCTGGGACGTGAGGAGACCACGCAGTCCATCCACACCGGCTGGAAGTCGATGAACTCGCTGCTGCCGCCGAGCGACTACGGCCGGGGCCGCTACAAGCGGTTCGCGAAGTCGCAGACGGAGGAGATCGAGATCCGGCGGCTCGACGGGGTGTTCGAGAAGGCCCTGGACGGCATCGACGACCCCCGGCCCTACCTCAAGATGGACACGCAGGGCTACGACCTGGAGGTCTTCGCGGGCGCCGGCGAGCGGGTCGAGGACTTCGTGGGCCTGCAGTCGGAGGTCGCCGCCCTGCGGCTGTACGAGGGCAGCCCGGAGATGAGCGAGGCGATCGCCACGTACGAGCGCGCCGGGTTCGGGATCACCGGCATGTATCCCGTCACGCGGGAGGAGAGCACGGGCCGGGTGGTCGAGTTCGACTGCGTGATGATGCGCGCGGACGCGGCTCCCGCGCAGGGCTGAGGGCTCCCGCCGCGGTCCGCCCTGTACGGTGGTCCGCCCTGTACGGTGCCACCCGCCGGTTGGCGGGCACGTGCCGCCGTACGGCGGACTGCGGGGGCGGGTCCGGCGTGCGGATCATGGGCCGTACGAGCCGTCGGCTCGGCACGCCCGTGAGGAGAACCCCATGACCCGGACCCCGCCGCCGTTCGACCCCGAGCTCGCCGCCGCCCTGGAAGTGGTCGCCGAGTCGCTGCCCTCGTCGTTCACGCTCGACGGGATCGCCGAGATGCGCCAGGGCCTGGCCTTCCTGGACCACCCCGAGGAGGCACTGGCCCGTGACGGGTTCTTCGAGGTCGAGGACCGGACGGTGCCGGGGCCGCAGGGCGCGCCCGACATCTCGCTGCTGATCTGCCGGCCCGCCGGCTCCGTCGGCGGGCGGCCGGTGATCTACCACACCCACGGTGGCGGGATGATCCTCGGCAACAACAGGATCGGCGTCGACCTCGCCCTGGACTGGGCGCGGGAGCTGGACGCGGTCGTGGTGTCCGTGGAGTACCGGCTGGCGCCGGAGCATCCGCACCCGGCGCCGGTCGAGGACGTCTACGCCGGCCTGCTGTGGACGGCGGAGCACGCCAAGGAGATCGGCGGCGATCCCGAGCGGATCGTGATCGTGGGCGGCAGCGCGGGCGGGGGTCTGACGGCCGCGCTGGCCCTGCTGGCCCGGGACCGCGGGGGTCCTCGGCCGATCGGGCAGATGCTGCTGTGCCCGATGCTGGACGACCGCAACGACACTCCGTCCTCCTACCAGATGGCGGGGCTCGGTGTCTGGGACCGCGCGTCCAACGAGACCGGGTGGACCGCGCTCCTTGGCGACCGGCGGGGTGGGCCGGACGTGTCCCCGTACGCGGCTCCGGCCCGGGCCGAGGACCTGTCCGGGCTTCCGCCCGCGCTTCTCGACGTGGGGTCCGCGGAGACCTTCCGGGACGAGACGGTGGCGTACGCCTCGCGGATCTGGCAGGCGGGTGGGGTCGCCGAGCTGCACGTCTGGCCCGGCGGCTTCCACGGCTACGAGGGGTTCGCGCCGCAGGCCGCCGTTTCGCAGGCCACGGTGGCCGCGCGGCTGGCGTGGCTGCGGCGGCTGCTGGGCGAGTGATCTCGCCCCCGCCGCCCCTACCCTCCCCCACCATCCCTGGAGGCTGCGCCCCCAGACCCCCGCTATCGGCCGTGCGGCCTCGTCCTCGAACGCCGGACGGGCTGATGGTTCAGCCCCTGGGGGCACCTCCCAGCGGTGGCTGGGGGAGTTTGAGGAGCAGGGGTCCGGGGGCCGGCCCCCGAAAGCGGGGTTGAAGGGGCGGAGCCCCTCGAGGACGGGACGGGTAGGGGCGGCGGGGGCAGAACACATCCTCAGGCCTACGACATCCGGCAGGAATACCGCACCATGGGCCTATGAAAGAGCTGGCCGGGCGCCTGACCGCGCTCGACCCGGACGCCGGTGCCGCCGTACGGGTCATCGCCTACTTCGACCGACTGGCCGAGTCCCGGGCCGGCCTGGAGGCGCTGGTCCGTGGCGCGGCCGTACTGGCCGGCTGCCCGGCACGGCTCGTCGATCACGGTCGGCGCGTGCGGGTGCGCGTCGAGCCCGACGGCAGCCGCCGGGACGACCCCGCGGGCCTCCCCCCGGCCCCCGACTGGCCCTGGGAGGCGCTGACGCCGGACGGCGCCGCGGCCCTGTGGCTGGAGCGCGCCGAGCCCGGGCCGAGCGTGGTCGACGCGGTGATCCTGGAGCGTGCGGCGGGCGCGATCAAACTGGTCCTGGACCGTACCCGGGGCCGGGCACCCGTCTCCCCCGCCGACGACCCGGCCCTCGTGGAGACCGTCCTCGACGCCAACGCCACCGAACAGGCCCGCCGGCACGCTGCCCGGCTCCTGGGCCTCGACACCGGTGACCCGGCCACGCGGGCCCGCGCCCTCGCGTCCCTCGCCGGCCCGCCACGGATCCTGTCCGCGCCCACGGCGGACACCCGGTTGCCCGGGGGACGCCTCGGTGTCGGCCCGGCCGTGCCCGTGCTCGACCTGCCCCGTTCCTGGGCCGCCGCCCGTACCGCCCTCCGGTTCACCGCCGAGGGGACCGCGCGCGATCCGGGCCCCAGGGTCGTGCACGCCGACGAGCTGGGAGGTATCGCCCTCCTCGCCGATGCCGTCGTTGCGGGCGCGGAGCCGCCGCCCGACGTCCGCGCCCTGGACAGCGCCGCGGCGGACGCTCCCTGGGTGCTGGCCACCCTGTACGCCGTCGCCTCCACGGCGAGCCTGCGCGCGGCGGCCGCCGAGGTCAACGTCCACCACTCGACTCTCCAGGACCGGCTGGCCCACGCCGAGTCGCTCCTCGGCTGGCCGGTCCGCCCTCCTCAGGGCCGGCTGCGGTTGCAGCTCGCCCTCGCCGTGCGGCGGCTGGCGCGGGGGTAGGGGAACGAGCGGGTCCGCGCCGCGAACCGCCGTCCCAGCCTGCGACGTTCCGCATCTCGTGCCACCGGGCCCGCCAGGACGTTACCGTTCGGTAGACAACGTCCCACCGGAGCGTCCCACCCGGAGGTGTCCCGTATGGCTCCCGACCGATCCGCGGGTCTGGCGGAGTGCGTTCGCACGCTGGCCGCCGGGGAGGTGACGTCGCGGACGCTCGTCGAGCGGGCGCTGGCCCGCATCGAGGCGACCCAGCCGACGGTCAACGCCTTCCGCCGGGTACGGGCGGAGGCGGCCCTCGCCGAGGCCGACGCCGCGGACAAGGCACTGGCCGCGGGTGAGCGGCGCCCACTGCTCGGGGTGCCGGTGGCCGTGAAGGACGACATGGACGTCGCCGGCGAACCCACCGCGTTCGGCTGCCAGGGGGAGTTCCCGCCGCGCACTGAGGACGGCGAGGCGGTACGGCGGCTGCGCGCGGCCGGCGCGATCGTCGTCGGCAAGACCAACACCTGCGAGCTGGGCCAGTGGCCGTTCACCGAAGGGCCCGCCTTCGGCGCCACCCGCAACCCCTGGCACCCCGACCACACCCCGGGCGGCTCGTCCGGAGGTTCGGCTGCCGCGGTCGCCGCGGGCCTGGTCCCGGCCGCGCTGGGCTCGGACGGCGCCGGCTCGGTGCGCATCCCCGCGTCCTGGACCCACCTCGTCGGCATCAAGCCGCAGCGCGGACGCATCTCGACCTGGCCACGCCCGGAGTCCTTCCAGGGCATCACGGTCAACGGCACGCTCGCCCGCACGGTCGCCGACGCCGCCCTCCTCCTGGACGCGGCGAGCGGCAACCACGAGGGCGACCTGCACCGCCCGCCCGCGCTGAGGGTCTCCGAGGCGGTGGACCGCGACCCCGGACGGCTCAGGATCGCCGTGTCCCTCAAACCGCCCTTCACCGCACTGCCCGCGCGACTCGATCCCCGTGTGCGGGAGCGTGTCCTGGCCGTCGCGGAGCGGCTGGCCGCGCTGGGGCACGAGGTCGAGGAGGCGGAGCCGAGTTACGGACGGATCGGTCTGACGTTCGTGCCGCGCGCCACCGCCGGAATCGCCGAGTGGGTGCGCGAGGTCCCCCACCCGCACCTCCTCGACCGGCGCACACTCGACTCCGCCCGCCTGGGCCGGTTGCTGGCCGGGACGCCCCTGCGGGTGGCCCGCCGCGCGGAGGCCTCGCTGCACCGGCGGATCGGGGCGCTCTTCACGTCGTACGACGTCATGCTGGCGCCGACGACCGCCGCTCCCCCACCGCGTATCGGCGCCATGCTGCACCTCGGCGGGCTCGGCACCGACCGGGCGATGATCGCGGCGTGCCCGTACGCCTGGCCGTGGAACGTGCTGGGCTGGCCCGGGATGAACGTCCCCGCCGGGTTCGTCGACGGACTGCCCGTGGGTGCCCAGTTGCTCGGCCCGGCGAACAGCGAACCCCTTCTCGTGTCGCTGGCCGCGCAGTTGGAGGCGGACCAGCGGTGGCACGAACGGTGGCCGCCCCTGCCGTCCGCCGCGGATCCCACTGCCGCGTGAGGGAGCGTCGGAGACGTGATCGTCCGGGTGCGGGGCGGCGCCGAGCACTTCCTCGCGTACGCGGCGTCCGCCAAGGAGCGGATCGAGCCGGGGACCGTGGTGATGGTGGTGGAGTACCTTCCGCCGCGGACGGTCCATGTGACGGCGGTGTACGACAGTTGAGTGCGCCGCACTCCAGGTGAGAGCGGTGCGTCAAGGTTCCGGCAAGGTTTCACCGGCTCCTGTACCCGGGGCTTGCGCGGAGGGACACTCGCGTTCGTTCGGTGCCGTCAGGGCACCATGCAAAGGGGGCGAGTGCCGATGGTCATCGGCGTCGTCGCGGGGGCCGCCGTCCTCGCGCTCATTTTCATCGACGGTGTTCTCGAGCTCATGTGGCGCCCGGTGTGCAGGCGGTGCGCAAGCTGTCGCTCGACCTGAACGAGACCGAGCTGTCCGTCGACTGCGTGACCCACCAGGGCATCCCGCTGAAGGTGCGGGACGTGGTCATCTTGAAGGTCGGCGACGACTTCGTGTCGATCGCCAACGCGGCCCGCCGGTTCCTGGACCAGCAGAAGTTGATCTCGGAACGCGTGCACAACGTGTTCGTCATCTGCGGTCGATCGTGGGCGGGTTGACGGTCGAGGACATGATCCACGACCGGGAGAAGCTGACCGGGCAGACACGGGCCGCCTGCGGGACGGAGATGGAGAAGCTGGGGCTGATCGTCGACTCGCTGCAGATCCACGAGGTCGAGGACCCGACGGGCTACACGCAGAACCTGGCCATGCCCCACGCGGCGGCCGTGCAGCGGGACGCGCGCATCGCGCAGGCCGAGGCCAACCGCCTGGCCACGGAGGCCGAGCAGCAGTCGTTCGCCCGTATGGCCGAGGCGACCCGGGACAGCGAGATCCTCCAGGCCGGCTACCAGGCCGAGCGCGACAAGACCGCGACGCGGGCCCGGCAGGCCGGACCGCTGGAGGACGCCGCCGCCCGCCAGGAGGTCGTGGTCCAGGAGACGCGGGTCGCCGAACTGGAGGCCCACCGCAGGGAACAGCAGCTCCAGGCCGATGTCCGCAAACCCGCGGACGCGGCAGCGTACGAGAAGCGCACGCTGGCCGAGGCCGAGCGCGACGCGCGGATCTCCGCCGCCCAGGCCAAGGCGAAGGAGACGGAGCTGGCGGCCGCGGCCGAGGCGACCCGGGTCAAGGCCGCCGCGGGCGCCGAGGCCGGGGACACGAGGGCGCGGGGCGCCGCCGCCGCCGCGACCGCGACCCGCGCCACCGGTGAGGCGGAGGCCGCACCCCAGCAGGCGAAGGGCCTGGCGGTCGCCGAGGCCGCACGGGCCAGGGGTCTCCCGGAGGCCGAGGCCATCAAGGCGCGTGCCGCCGCCCTCGCGGAGAACCAGGAGGCCGTGGTCGCCCAGCAACTCGCCGAAAGGGGGCCGGAGATCGTGCTGGCAGGCGCGAGCGCCTTCGGCAGCGTCGACAACATGGTGCTGCTCAACGGCGCCGACGGCATGGCCGACATGTTCGCGAAGGCGCTCGCCATGGGCGGTACGGGGCTGGGGCTCGCCCGTCAGCTCCTCGCGTCGATGAACCAGTGCGGCACCGCGGGAGGCGGCAGCGGTGTTGCCGCCGGGCTCAACGGGTTCGTTCCGCCGCGGGCGGAGACGGTGCCGGTCGACGAGGGAGAAAGGTGACGTGAGGAGGGCGAGGGGGGCCTGGCGTGTACCGGGGTCGACCTGAGGCTCTAACGTGGCCCGCGTGACTGCGTTCGCCGCTGAAGACGTCCCCGGCCGCCACGGCCCCTCCGCCACCACCGAGGCCGACCCGCGCAAGGTCGGCCGTGTGCGCACCGAGTACTCGCCCGCCCACGACGGCGACCCCGATCCCGGGGAGATCGTCTGGACGTGGGTGCCGTTCGAGGAGAACGACGGGCGGGGCAAGGACCGGCCCGTGCTGGTGGTCGCCCGCGAGCCCTCGGGCACCCTGCTCGCCGTACAGCTCTCCAGCAAGCGGCACGACGGCGACAGGGAGTGGGTGCCGATCGGGAGCGGGCCGTGGGACCGGTCGGGGCGGGAGTCCTGGGTGGACGTGGACCGGGTGCTGCGGCTGTACGAGGCGGGGATGCGGCGGGAGGCGTGTGCGCTTGACCGGATGCGGTTCAACTCCGTGGTGCGGCGGTTGCGGGAGCGGTACGGGTGGGTTTGAGCCGTGTGCCGGGTGCGGGTCCGTTGTGGCTTGTCGCGCAGTTCCTCGCGCCCCTTAAGAGCCTGTGAACGCCCGTTCGAAGGCACCCCGGGTCATCGCCCCCTGTGTGCGGTCCAGCACGCCGAACACCACCTGCTCGAAGTGCCCCTCGAAACGACCCTTCACCAGCAGTTCCCTGAACGCCTCCGCCACCTGCCCCGGGTCGTTCCCGAAGACCCCGCATCCCCACGCGCCCAGCACCACCTTCCGGTAACCGCACGCCGCGGCCGTCTCCAGTACCCGTTCGGCGCGCGCGGCGAGGGCTCGCGGCAGTTCGGGCACGCGCTCCGGCGCCGTACGGCGTATGACTGACGCGTTCGGTGCGGCCGCGGTCAGGAAGCCCGCGGTGTACGGCGCGTCCAGGAGCCGTCCCCGGTCGTCGCGGAAGACGGGGACGGCGGGTGAGTGGATGACGCGGTCCGTGTAGAAGGGGTCGCGGTGGGCGCGGTGGTGGTCGTAGAACGCGCGGACCTCGCGGACGCACGCGTACAGCGCGGAGGCTCGGCACAGGGCCTCCTCCTGGGCCTGCGCGCCGTTGAGGAAGCCGCCTCCCGGGTTGCGGGCGGAGGCGAAGTTCAGGACGGCGACCGGCGGGCCGTCGTCCCGGACCAGCCGCCGTGCGGCCTCCAGGCTGCTTTCCCCTGTGACTTCGATCCGCGTGGGAGTGGGGTCGACCCGCGGCGTCTCGATCGGGTCCGGGCCGAACAGCCGCGCGCCGGCCCGCGCCGCCGCGACACTCGCCGCGATGGACACCTCGCGCCCGTCGGCCGCACAGTAGGCGCCCTTGGCGACGATCTCCTCCGTCTCCCGCGCGATGCCGCGCAGGCGCGCGCTCATGACGACTCCCCCGTCGTGCTCATGCACGCATCCTGAGCGATGCTGATCCTGAGCCGCAACGGAATTTCCTGGTCCGCAGCGGCTCGTGAAGGCTGCGAGAACAGAGCGTGGGCACCCCGGGAGAAAGAGTTTTCGAATACCGAAAGACACGATGTGCGCCCTTGTGCGAACCGGCGCAAGGGTTTTGGGTGGGACGAGCGTTGCCGGTCGGGCACCAACCGAAGCCGGACCGGCGGCATGGCGGAATCTCAGGAGGATCCCTACATGTCCGATTCACCCAGTGGCTGTACGGAGCGGCGCTCCGCCGTCACCGAGGCAGAGGTCGAGGCCCTGGTCCGCGGCATCTGCTTCAAGACCGGCCCGCCCCGCACCCTCGGTGTCGAAGTGGAATGGCTCGTCCACGAGCTGCGTGACCCGCGGCTCCCGGTACCACCCGAACGTCTCGAAGCGGCCTACGCCGCACTGCGGGCCCTGCCCCTCTCCTCGGCGCTCACCGTCGAACCGGGCGGCCAGCTGGAGCTCAGCTCGGCACCCGCCGCCTCCCTGACAGGCGTCATCGAGTCCGTCTCCGCCGATCTGGACGCCGTCCGCGCGGTACTGCGCGAGGCGGGACTCGTCCTGAACGGCTTCGGCCAGGACCCCTGGAACCTTCCCCGCCGCTATCTGCACGAGCCCCGCTACGACGCGATGGAGCAGTGTCTCGACCGCTTCGGGCCCGAGGGCCGGGCGATGATGTGCTCCTCCGCGTCCGTCCAGGTGTGCCTGGACGCCGGGTACGAGGAGCCGGGCCCCCTGGGCTACGGGCGGCGCTGGTGGCTGGCGCACCAGGTGGGCGCGATCCTGCTGGCGGCGTTCGCCCACTCCCCGCTCGCCCGTGGCCGCGTCACCGGCTGGCGTTCCACGCGGCAGTCGCTCTGGGCGGCGATGGACCCCGGCCGGGCCGGCGCTCCCCCGCTCGACGGCGATCCGCGGGCGGTCTGGGCGCGGCACGTCCTGGACGCTCCGGTGATGTGCGTCCGCGCCGAGGAAGGCCCCTGGGGCGTCCCGCGGGGCATGAGTTTCCGGGACTGGACCCGGGCACCCGATCCGCCCGGTCGTGCGGATCTCGACTACCACCTGACGACCCTCTTTCCACCCGTCCGGCCGCGCGGTCACCTCGAACTGCGCATGATCGACGCCCAGCCCGGCGAGGACGGGTGGATCGTGCCGTTCGCCGTGACGGCCGCCCTGTTCGAGGACCCCGAGGCGGCGGAGACCGCCTACCGGACCGTCAAGCCGCTGGCGGAGCGGGCAGGTTCGCTGCCCGCCCCGCACAATCCGCTGTGGATCGCGGCCGCCCGATCGGGTCTGGCGGACCCCGAACTGCACGAGGCGGCTCTCGCCTGCTTCCGGGCGGCTGCCGAGGCGCTGCCCCGGCTCGGCGCTGACGCCCGCGTACGGGCGGCCGTCGCCGCCTTCACCGACCGCTATGTGGCCAGGGGCCGCTGCCCCGCCGACGACCTGCTCGACCAGCTCCACGGGAAGGACATCCGCACATGACCGCGCCCGAGACGACCGACCCGGAGATACTCCGTGAGCGCGCGCTCCAGGCGCTGACCAGGGCCCGCGTCCGCACCGCGCTGCTCACCTCCTGTGTCGAGGACCCCGAGCTGACCGCCCAGCACTCGCCGCTGATGTCCCCGCTGGTGTGGGACCTCGCGCACATCGGCAACCAGGAGGAGCTGTGGCTGCTGCGGAACGTCGCGGGGCGCGAGGCCATGCGGCCCGAGATCGACGGGCTGTACGACGCGTTCGAGCACCCGCGGGCGGAGCGGCCCTCGTTGCCGCTGCTGCCGCCCGCCGAGGCCCGCCGGTACGCGGCCGAGGTGCGCGGCCGGGCGCTCGACGTGCTGGAGAGCACCGCGTTCCACGGCACGCGGCTCACCGAGGCGGGTTTCGCGTTCGGGATGATCGCCCAGCACGAACAGCAGCACGACGAGACGATGCTGATCACGCACCAGCTCCGCAAGGGCGACGTGGCCCTGACGGCTCCCGATCCGGAGCCGGTGCCGCCGTTCACGGGGCCCGCCGAAGTGCTCGTGCCCGGTGGCCCGTTCATGATGGGCACGTCGACCGAGCCCTGGGCGCTGGACAACGAACGGCCCGCGCACCGGCGCCTGGTGCCGCCCTTCCACATCGACACCACACCGGTGACCAACGGCGCCTACCAGGCGTTCATCGAGGACGGCGGCTACGGCGACGAGCGCTGGTGGGCCCCGGAGGGCTGGGACCATATCAAGGCGCACGGCATCTCGGCGCCCCTGTTCTGGCGCCGTGACGGCGGGCAGTGGCTGCGGCGGCGCTTCGGCGTCACCGAGGTCGTGCCGCCGGACGAGCCCGTCCTGCACGTGTCCTGGTACGAGGCCGACGCGTACGCGCGCTGGGCGGGGCGCCGGCTGCCCACGGAGGCGGAGTGGGAGAAGGCGGCCCGGTACGATCCGGCCACCGGCCGCTCCCGGCGCTATCCGTGGGGTGACGCCGACCCGGCGCCGGAGCACGCCAACCTCGGCCAGCGCCACCTGCGCCCGGCACCGGCGGGCAGCTACCCGGAGGGCGAATCACCGCTGGGAGTACGCCAGTTGATCGGTGACGTGTGGGAGTGGACGTCGAGCGACTTCCTGCCGTATCCGGGGTTCGCGGCCTTCCCGTACAAGGAGTACTCGGAGGTGTTCTTCGGCTCCGAGTACAAGGTGCTGCGCGGTGGTGCGTTCGCCGTGGACCCGGTGGCGTGCCGGGGGACGTTCCGCAACTGGGACTATCCGGTCCGGCGGCAGATCTTCTCCGGCTTCCGCACGGCGCGGGACGCCTCGCCGGAACTCGCGGAGCTGGGCTGATGTGCCGGCACCTGGCGTTCCTGGGCCCCGAGGAGCCGCTCGGCCGGGTCCTCGTGGACCCGCCGCACAGCCTGTACCGGCAGTCGTGGGCGCCGCGGCGGCAGCGGTACGGAACGGTCAACGCCGACGGTTTCGGCGTCGGCTGGTACGCGGCGGGCGATCCGGTGCCCGGCCGCTACCGGCGGGCCGGGCCGATCTGGGGCGACCAGAGCTTCGCGGACCTGGCCCGGGTCGTGCGGACCACCGGGCTGCTGGCCGCCGTGCGGGACGCGACCGTGGCGGGGGCCGACGGGGAGGCCGCGGCGGCGCCGTTCGCCGCGGGGACCTGGCTGTTCAGCCACAACGGGGCCGTCGCCGGATGGCCGCGCTCCCTGGCCCCGCTGGTCCCGGCCCTGCCTCCGGTGGACCTGCTGTCGATGGAGGCCCGCTCCGACTCGGCGTTCGTCTGGGCGCTGGTGCTGAACCGGCTGCGCGCCGGGCAGGAGGAGGGACAGGCACTCGCCGACACGGTCCTGGAGGTCGCCGAAGCGGCACCCGGTTCCCGGCTCAACCTGCTGCTCACCAATGGCGAGACGATCGCCGCCACCGCCTGGGGCGACACGCTCTGGTACCTGTCCGAGCCCGGCCGCCGCACGGTCGTCGCGTCCGAGCCGTACGACGACGACCCGCACTGGCAGGAGGTGCCCGACCGCACGCTGCTCGCGGCGAGCCGTACGGACGTGCTGCTCACCCCGCTGAAGGACATCGAGAACCTGGCGCTCGACACCACCGACACCACCACGGCATCCGACGACAAGGCACCCGCACCGCCCAAGGAGCCCATCGCGTGAGCCCGTTCCAGCTGACCCGCACCCTGCCCGAGGACGCCACCGGCGCCGCCCTGCGCGCCGATGTCCTGCACGGCCTCACCCGCACACCGAAGACACTGCCGCCAAAGTGGTTCTACGACGCCCACGGCAGTGAGCTGTTCGAGCGGATCACCGAACTGCCCGAGTACTACCCGACGCGCGCCGAGCGCGAGATCCTGCTGGCCCGTGCCACGGAGATCGCGGCCGCGACCGGTGCCCGCACCCTCGTGGAGCTGGGCTCCGGCTCCTCGGACAAGACCCGGCACCTGCTCGACGCCATGCCCGGCCTGCACACGTACGTACCCGTCGACGTCAGCGAGAGCGCGCTGAGGCAGGCGGGCGAGGCACTGGTCGCCGAGCGGCCCGGCCTCCATGTGCACGCGCTGATCGCCGACTTCACCGCCGCGCTGAGTCCGCCTCGGACGCCGGGGCCGCGGCTCCTGGCGTTCCTGGGCGGCACGATCGGCAATCTGCTGCCCGTCGAACGCGCCGGGTTCCTGGCCTCCGTACGGGCTCTGATGTCTCCGGGCGACGCGCTGCTGCTCGGCACGGACCTGGTCAAGGACTCGTCGGTGCTCGTGGCCGCGTACGACGACGCGGCCGGGGTGACGGCCGAGTTCAACAAGAACGTGCTGACGGTCGTGAACCGCGAGCTCGACGCGGACTTCGACCCCGATGCCTTCGACCACGTCGCCGTGTGGGACACGGAGAACGAGTGGATCGAGATGCGGCTGCGGTCGCGGACGGCGCAGACCGTGAAGATACCGGCGGTCGACCTCGCCATCGACTTCGCCGCCGGGGAGGAACTGCGCACCGAGGTCTCGGCGAAGTTCCGCGAGGACGGCGTGCGCGCCGAACTGGCCGCCGTCGACCTGAAGCTGACGCACTGGTGGACGGACCGCGAGGGGAGGTTCGCCCTGTCACTGAGCCAGGCACAGTGAGGTGTGCCGCCGGGCCGGTCCGCCGCACGGGGCCGGCCCGGCGGCCGGTCCGCCTGCCCCCGCGTCAGCCGAGGTGCTCGGTCAGGGCCTCCGTGATCTGCCGGGACGCGCGCTCGGCCTCCGCCCTGGGGTCGGCGCCGGTGAGAACGGCGGTCATGTAGTCCTTGATGGGGTTGTTGGCCTCGACCGCGCCCCACTGGGGCGAGGCGGGGGTGGCCCGGCCCTGCGCGGCGCCCGCCGCCATGGCCGCGACGCCCTCCTCGTCCGCGACCCGGCCCGCGAGGGTGGTCTTGTTGGGCACGTAGTCCATCGCCCGGGCCAGTTCGGTGGCCCACTTGGCACCGACGAGGGCGGAGACGACGGCGACGGCTCCCGCGCGGTCGTCCGTGCGCTCGGGGATGACGAGGTCGGAGCCGCCGGTGAAGACGGCACCGGGCTTGGCGGCCGTCCTGCCGGGGACGGGGAAGTAGCCGAGGTCGTCCTTCAGACCGGGGTTCTGGTTCACGATGGCCTGGGCGAGCCCGGGCACGGCCACGATCTGCGCGACGTTCCCCTTGGCGAACACGTCCGCCTGGGGCGGGTGGTCCTCGTCGGCGTCCATGGGCCCGTCGCCGAGCGCCTGGAGGCGGCGGTAGTAGTCCATGCCGCGCAGGGCTTCGGGGGTGTCCAGCGTGCCCGTCCAGCGGCCGGAGCCGGTCGCGGACTCCTCCGCGAGTTCGCCGCCCTCGTCCCAGACGAACCCGGCGAGTGTGTACCAGTCCTGTCCGGCGAGGTAGATGCCCTGCTGCTGCCCCGAGTCGAGCTTCTTCGTGACGGCGAGCCACTGGTCCCGCGTCTTCGGCAGCTTCTCAACGCCGGCCCGCGCGAACAGGTCCTTGCGGTAGATCACGACACGGTTGGCGGCGTACCAGGGGATGCCGTACTGGTGGTGGAGGTACCGGCCGGGTTCGGCGAGACCGGGCAGCCAGTGGTTCATGTCCCAGTCGCGCATCGACTCCAGGGTCAGGTCGAGCAGCCCGCCCTCGTCGACGTACTGGGCGACCTGGGTGTTGCCGACCTCGATGACGTCGGGTGCGGTGCCGTCGTCCGCCTTGAGCGCCTTGCTCACCTTGTCGCCGATGCCGGTCCATTCCTGGATGCGGATGTCGAGGCGGAGGTCGGTGTGCCTGCGCTCGAAGTCGGCGGTGAACCGCTTGAGGAACGCGTCCGAGGCGCTGTCCTTCATGAGCCACACGGTGACGGTCCGCTGCTCGTCGCCGCCGGGGAGGACGCCGCACGCGGTGAGCAGGGAGAGGGCGAGCAACACGACAGCGGAGCGACGTCTCACGAGGGGGTCCTGTTCTGCCTTGCCGGAGGTCCGGACAGGGAGGATGCGCCCGACGTGGGGGACGAGCTGGTCGCTCGTACGGGTTGGCCGGATTTTGGTATAGACCATTGACTGTCGTCAAGGGCCTGCCGTCGGGGGAGGTCCTCGGTTCGCTCCCCCGACGTCTCGCGGACCGCCGAACTCTGCGGCACCGTGGAGGGACGCGTGGCACCGCGCAGAGAGGATCACTTGCATGTCCGAGCACACCTACCGCGTCACCGAGATCGTCGGCAGCTCCCCCGACGGTGTCGACCAGGCCATCCGCAACGCCATCTCCCGCGCCTCACAGACCCTGCGCCTGCTGGACTGGTTCGAGGTCACGCAGATCAGGGGCCACATCGAGAACGGCGAGATCGAGCACTTCCAGGTCGGCCTGAAGGTCGGCTTCCGGCTGGAGGACCCGCACTGACCGCGCCGGGCGCGCCGTGCCGGTACCGCGCTGTCAGGTCCGCCCCTCCCGTTCCTGCGCCACCTTCAGCGCCGCCGACGTGGCCGCCCACCGCGCGCGTACGACCGTGAAGCCCGCCCTTTCGGCGTCCTCGCAGACCAGTTCGTCGTCGTCCACGAGCACACGGATCTCACGCGTGAGGGCGAGACGGCGCAGGATCTCCAGCTTGGTGCGGCGCGCGGGCCTGCGGTCACCGTCGCGGCGCATGAACACCCGCCCCCCAGGAAGCCCGTGCGCGGCGAGCCAGTCCAGCGTGTCCCGCCGGCAGCGCTCGGGCCGCCCGGTCAGGTACACCACCTCGCACTCCTCGGCGCTCTCCTTCACCAGCGCCACCCCCTGTGCCAGCGGCGGATCACCGGGCGCGGCAGCGAAGAACGCCTCCCAGTCGCGTGGCCTGCGTTCCAGGAACCGCTGCCGGTGCGCGGTGTCGGCGAGGGTGTTGTCCAGGTCGAAGACGGCGAGGGGCCGGTGGTCCTCGCGCGCGGCGGCCCGCGGACCGCTGTTGTGCTCCGTCACGCGGCCCACCCTAGGCGCCCGCGCCCGGACGGCCGTCACCGGTTCCAGATCTGCCGGTATCCCTGCTGGTAACCCGAGGGGTCCCACGTGGTGGCGCCCTCGCTGTTGTCGGCCGTGCTGATGTGGACGGGGGCGACGTACCCGCTGGCGGGCTGTCCGGTGAAGGCGCGGTTGAACTCGTCGATGATCTGCCAGCCCTGCAGGGACAGCGGTTCGGGCACGGTGGCGGACTGGTACTGCTCGTTGTTGATCCGCTGGAAGGCGGAGGGGTCGCCGTCGCCGGCGCCGATGTTGAAGGGCGGGCCCTCCCCCGGTTCGCCGGCCGCGCGCAGGGCGGGGGCGGCGTCCGCGAAGTACAGGTCGTTGATGGCGACGGAGTGGGTCCACTCGCTCCGGAAGCGCGACAGCAGGGAGGAGACCTCCCGGGGGGTCCGGCTGCTCGCGTCGGGGATCGGGATGTTGGCGCTCGCCAGCAACCGTACCCCCGAGCAGGTCGCGAGCTGCTTGGTGATCAGGTCGGACTTGTACTTGGCGAACGGGATGGAGGCGTCGGTGAAGACCACGGCCCCGGCGTTGCCGTTCGAGTGGGCGATGATCCACTGGGCGCTGATCCGGGCCACGTCCTCGACCCTGGTGGTGACGTTGGTGAAGAGCCGGGGATTCTCGCTGGGCCCCGGGGCGGCGACCGCGTGCCAGCCGATCAGCGGGATGCCCGCGGCGCCCGCCTGCTGGACCTGCTGCGAGGTCGAGTTGGGGTCGAAGCCCCCGATGACGATGCCCGAGGGCCGCAGGGCCACGGCCTGGCTGAAGGCCGACTGGATACCGGCGGGTGTGCCGCCGCCGTCGATCACCCGGACGTTCCAGCCGACGACCCCGGCCGCCTCCCTCACGCCCTGCGCGGCACCCGCCACTCCGGGGTTGGTCATGGTCTGCGCGACGTAGACGATGCTCCGTCCGGACACCGCCGCGGGACCGCTCGTCGGGCCGTCCCAGGGGACGTCGGTCCGCTCGGCCCGTTCCACGGCGGACTCGGCGCGGGCGTGCACGGTGGGGCAGCCGTTCGGGCCGGCGGTGGGGTTCTGCGGGCCGGTCGAGGATCCTCTTTCGCAGCCGGCGAGGAGGGCCGCCGCCAGCAGGGCCGCGGCGGCGATCCGGGACGGGAAGCCCGTGGGCACGGTGGTGCGGTTCATGAGGTGGTCCCTGGGGTGGTTCCGTCGGGCGGGGACGAGGGCGGGGAGTGCGGCGGCCCGGTGGGCGCCTCGGGGGCCGAGGCGGCGCCGGTGCTCAGCCGGCGGCGGGCCGACCAGCCGGCCAGGCCGACCGCGATCAGCAGGGTGGCGCCGTTGAACAGCGGAATGACCCAGAAATCCGCGCCCAGCTGGCCGATGCCGGAGAGGCCGACGGCGAGGACGGCGACGGCGACGAGGGTGCCCAGGGCGTTGGGGCGTCCGGGCCTGATCGCGGTCGAGCCGAGGAGGGCGCCGACGAAGGCGGGCAGCAGGTAGTCGAGGCCGACGCTGGGGTTCCCGATCTGTTGCTGGGCCGCCAGCAGGACCCCCGCGAAGCCGACGATCAGTCCCGACGCGGCGAACGCGTAGACGGAGTACCTGCGGGTCGGGATGCCCACGAGGTCGGCGGCCCGGGGGTTGGAGCCGACGACGTACAGGTACCGGCCGAGCGGCAGCCGTTCCAGCAGCAGCCAGAGGACGAGCGCGAGGGCGAGCACGTAGAACGCCGGAACGGGAAGGCCGAGGAAGGTCGAGTCGTAGAGGTCGGTGAAGGCGGCGGGCAGGCCCTGGGGGCCGGGGACGATCCGTCCGCCGTCGGTGATCCAGCCGGTGACGGCGTACATCATGCTGCCGGTCCCGAGCGTGGCGATGAAGGAGTCGATCCGGCCGAACTCCACGACGACGCCGTTGAGGACGCCGACGACCGTCCCGCCGGCGATCACGGCGAGGCAGGCGAGCGGCCAGGGCCACCCCTCGTTCACGACGAGCTGCATCACCATGACGTGTGCCAGGCCGAGGCCGTAACCGATGGAGAGGTCGAACTTCCCGGTCACGATGGGAACCATGGCGCCCAGCGCGAGGATGGCCGGGATCGACTGGCTGGACAGGATCGAGTCGACGTTGTCCAGGGTGGGGAACGTGCGGGGCAGGGCGAGGGAGAAGACCAGGAAGAGCAGGGCCGTGAGCGCGAGCAGGCCGTAGGTGCCGAGGAGGTGCCCGACCGGACCGCCCAGCCCGCGCAGCCGCCCCGGCGGGCCCGGTCGGGGTGGCCGGGCCCCCGGCGGGGTGGAGGGGCTGGGCGGGGTGGTCATCGGCTCGTCGCGGTTCCGGAGGGAGGCAGGGCCGAGGCCGCACGGGTGAGCCCCGCCACCGTGAGGTCCGCGCCGCTCAGTTCGGCTGTCACGGTGCCCCGGACGAAGACCAGGGCGCGCCGGCACACGCCCGCGACCTCCTCGAAGTCGGTGGACAGGAGAAGGACCGCGAGACCGGCGGACAGTGCCTCGTCGAGCAGGCGGTGGACCGCGGCCTTGGCGCCGACGTCCACGCTCGCGGTGGGTTCCTCGAGGATCAGCACACGCAGTCCCAGGTGCAGCCAGCGGCCGATCACGACCTTCTGCTGGTTGCCGCCGGAGAGCGTGGCGATGGGCGCCTCACTGTCGCGGGGACGGATCGAGAACCGTTCCATCAGGGTGGTGGCCTCCGCGCGTTCTCGGCGGGGACTGATCCAGTACAGCGCCGGCAGGCCTCCCGCGCGCGGGTTGGCCAGGAGGTTCTCCCGCACGGTGAGCTCGGCGGCGCAGCCCTCCCGTTGTCTGTCCCCGGTCACGAGGCCGACCCCGAGGCCGACGGCGTCGGCGACCAGACGGGGGTGGTACGGCCGGCCGCCGAGCAGGGCCCGGCCCCCGAGGAGGGGCCGGGAGCCCGCGAGGGCCCGTCCCAGGTCCGTGTGCCCGGCTCCGGTGAGCCCGACCAGGCCGAGCACTTCTCCGGCCCTGAGTTCCAGGCTGACCGGGCCCGCGCCGGGTGTGCGCACGTCCTTGAGGATCAGGACGGCGGGGCCGTCGGCGGGGGCCGCCGCGGGCCGGCGGGCGGCCGGTTCCTCGCCGACGATGTCGTGCACCAGGCGGGCCGGGCTGTGCCCCGCGAGGGGGCCGTGGCGCACCAGACGGCCGTCGCGCAGGACGGCGAAGGTGTCGGCGACCTCGTACACCTCGTCCAGGCGGTGGCTGACGTAGAGGATGCCGCGTCCGCTGTCGCGGAGGGTGCGCAGGACGCGGAAGAGGCGGGCGCAGTCGGCGGCGGGGAGGCGGGCGGTCGGCTCGTCGAGGACGATGAGTTCCGCCCGTGTCGCCAGGGCCCTGGCGACGGCGACGAGCGAGCGCTCGGCCGGGGCGAGGTCGGCGACGCGCGCGTCGGGGTCGAGCCGTCCGGAGACGGTCCGCAGGACCTCGGCGCACGTCTCCCTGGTCCGCCGCCACGAGATCAGCCCCGCCCGGCGACCGTACCCGGCGCCCAGGGCGACGTTCTCGGCCACGGTCATCCACTCCACGAGCCCGAGGTCCTGGTGGATGAAGGACATGCTCCGGGTGGCGTCATGGCTGCCGAGGGGATGCCCGGCCACCGTGATCCGTCCCGCGTCGGCGCGGTGGACCCCGGCGAGCACCTTGATGAGTGTCGACTTTCCGGCGCCGTTCGGGCCGAGGAGGGCGAGGACGCTGCCGGCCGGGATGTCGAGGTCGACTCCCTTCAGGGCGCGGGTGCCGCCGAAGTGTTTGCTGAGGCCACGAATGCGGACCAGCGGCTCCGCGCCGAAGGGCGGGGGCGCCGTCGCAGAGGTGTCGGGAGTGTCATGCACGGACATCTCCGGGGGTCGGCCTGGCAAGTACTTCCCGACGTGTACGCGGTACACGAGCATGAGGCACACGAGTGGCACCAATGGTACAGATCATCGCATATACGGCATGCGGGGGCCTGGCGTGTCTCCGCCCGATGGCGCGGCGGGCAGGGCCCTGCCCGCGGAGCCTGGCCCTCAGAGCGTGTCGAGCCGGCATTCGGCCCAGATGACCTTGCCCTCCGGGATGTAGCGCGTGCCCCAGGCCTGGGCGAGCTGGGCGACGAGGAACAGGCCCCGGCCGCCCTCGTCGGTGGTGGCCGCGCGGCGCAGGTGCGGGGCCGTGTTGCTGGTGTCGGAGACCTCGCAGATCAGGGTGCGGTCGTAAAGGAGCCGCACCCGGATGGGTCCGTTTCCGTGGCGGACGGCGTTGGTGACGAGCTCGCTGAGCATGAGTTCCACGGAGAACGCGATCTCGTCCAGTCCCCAGTCGGCCAGCCGCCGGGTGGCGGCGGTGCGGACCTCTGCCACCCGGGCGGGGTCGGCGGGCAGCTCCCAGGTGGCGATCCGGCGGGGGTCCAGCGCGTGGGTGCGGGCGACGAGCAGGGCGATGTCGTCACCGGGGTGGGCGGGCGCGACGGCGTCCAGTACGGCCCGACAGGTGTCCTCGGGTGTGTTGTCCGGGTGGGCCAGAGCCTCGCGCAGGTGGCCGAGGGCCTCGTCGATGTCCCGTTCCCGGTCCTCGATGAGCCCGTCGGTGTAGAGGACCAGTCGGCTGTGTTCGGGGATGTCGATCTCGGCGGTCTCGAAGGGCAGGCCGCCGAGCCCGAGGGGAGGCCCTGCGGGCAGGTCGACGAGTGACACGGTGCCGTCGGGGCGGACCAGCGCCGGCGGCGGGTGGCCGGCGCGGGCCATGGCGCACCGCTTCGAGGTCGGGTCGTAGATGGCGTACAGGCAGGTGGCGCCGATGATGCCCAGGGCGGCCGGGTCGTCCTTGCCCTCCTCGCGGTCCAGGCGCACCACGAGCTTGTCGAGGTGGGTGAGGACTTCCTCCGGGGGGAAGTCGAGTTCGGCGAAGCTGCGGGCGGCGGTCCGCAGCCTGCCCATCGTGGCGGCCGAGTGCATGCCGTGGCCGACGACGTCCCCGACGAACAGGCCGATCCGGGTGCCGGAGAGGGGGATGACGTCGTACCAGTCCCCGCCCACTCCGGACTCGGCCGGCAGATAGCGGTGGGCGACCTCGACGGCGTCCAGCTCGGGCAGCCCGCGCGGGAGCAGGCTGCGCTGCAGGGCCAGGACCATGGTGCGTTCGTGCGTGTAGCGCCGGGCGTTGTCGATGGAGAGGGCGGCGCGGTTGGCCAGTTCCAGGGCCAGGGCACGGTCGTCGTCCGTGAGGGGTGCCGGGTCCCGCGCACGGTAGAAGCTGGCGACTCCCAGGACGACGCCCCGTGCGGCGAGGGGCACGGTGACGAGGGAGTGGACGTGGGTGAGCAGCCGCTCGCCGTGCTCGGGGTCCTGGGCCAGCCAGCCCACGGCGGCCTTGAGGTCGGGTTCCAGTACCGCCCGCCCGGTGGACAGGCAGCGCAGCTGGGGTGTCGTCGGGGGGAAGTCGATCCGTTTGCCCACGGGGCTGAAGGGGAGGTCGTCACGGATGCCGTGGACGACCGTGCGGAGCAGGTCGCCGCGGGGGTCGGCGGGCTCGTCGCCGCGCAGTACGGCTTCGGACAGGTCGATCGTGACGAAGTCGGCGAGGCGCGGGACGGCCGTCTCGGCGAGTTCCTCGGCGGTTCGGCGGACGTCCAGGGTGGTGCCTATGCGGCCGCTGGCCTCGGAGAGCAGCTCCAGGCGGCGGCGTGCGGCCAGGGCGTACTTCGCGACCTCCGGCTCACCGACGAGCACCAGCCCTCCGGCCGGTGCCGACTCGTCGGAGCGGCCGCCCCCGTCGGCGCCGGCTCCGGCGGCACCGTAGGCCCCGCCCCCGTCGGCGCCGGCGACACCGGGACCTTCCGCGGAGTGGGACCACGGTTCCGAGAGGGCGATGACCTGCGGGGGCCCGTGCGGCTGGGTGATCGGGGCAGGTGCGGACGAGACGAGGGGGAGGGCGGTGGCCTCGGCGCGGGCGCCGGGCAACCGGTCGGTGGGGGGCGGGAGGGCGAGCGGCTGGCGGGGTTCGGCGCCCGGGAGGACGGCCTCTACGGCGAGGCCCGCCACCCCGGAGGGACTCGTCATGGGGCGGCTCATCAGCGTCACCCGCCGCCCGCCGGACAGCGCCACCTCCACGGCGGCACGCTGCCCCAGGGAGAGCAGTTCCGCGGCCTTCTCCCGGAGGACCGCTCGATCACCGGGGTGCAGCTCCCGGGACAGCTCGTCCACTCCGATGGCGCGGCCGAGCCAGGCGGCGGGGCCCGTGGCGGTCGCGGAGGCGTCCAGGTAGGCGAGCAGGAGAGCGCGCTCCCGCGCCGACCTCTGGCCGAGCAGCCGCCCCTCGATGGCCTCAGCCGCCTTGCGTATCACCGTGACCAGCTCCGGGTCCTCGGCGGAGCGCGGATAACCCAGGCACAGGACGCCCTCGACACTCCCGCTGAGGGGGTCGCGGACGGGCAGCGCGCGGCAGGCGCTCGTCTGCGAGCGCTCGGCGAAGTGCTCGGCCCCGTAAACCCGGATGAGCCGTCTCTCGGCGAGCGCCAGCCCGATGCCGTTCGTGCCGGCGACCTGCTCGGCGAACACGAATCCCGGGACGCTCTGGATCGCCGGGAGGCTCCTGGTCATGGAGACCTCTCCGAATCGGCGCAGCAGGACCGTCCCGTTCGCGTCGGCGACGGAGATGTTCATGCTGCTGCCCGCGAACCTCTTCTGCAGCCGGTCGAGCACGGGAGTGGCGGCCCGGACGAGTCGGCCGTCCGCGTCGAAGTCCTCCTGGAAGGGGAGCTCCGTCTGGTCCGGTGACAGGCCGAGGGAGCGGCAGCGCTGCCAGGAGTTCAGGATCGAGGGCCGCACTCCTCCCCCGACCGGCTCACCCTGCATGAACCGCTCACGGTTGTGCGCGGGCGCCGCGCCGTCTGCCGCACGCCCCGCCGGTATCGGCTCCTCGCCGGAACGAACCACGCTCCGCCCCACTCACTCCTCGGTCATTCACTCCTCGGGCACATATTCTTCAGGGGCACGCCTTTCGGATAAGTTGGCGATTTCCGAAACTTGGTGGCATTGACGAGCATACGGGTAAATCGCTCGTCGGGACATCGCTCACCAGGATGCGGCGACCTTCGGCCGGGGAAGCCGGCGGCGTGCCTCGTACATGTGGAGGCCAGGCGAGGTGGAGGAGGGCGACGGACGGGGCGGAGGGCGAATTCCTGGGGGAGTTCCGCGCCGGGCGGGACCCATCACCCTGCGGACGGCGACCCTCGCCGCGGCGCCGACGGACCCGGCCATGCCCTCCTGCTCGACCGCATGCCCCACCGAGGTGACCGTCGGCCTCGGGACCTTCCCGCCCCGGTCCCCGATGGACGCGCGGAGCGGCGACCGGCCCAGACGCACGGTGCACGCCCCGGGTCGGGGTACCCGGATCAACGGCCCGGCGGTCGTCACCGGCGGCGGTGCGTCTGCCGCCGTCCGGTGCGGCGGCCCCGCGCAGACGGGGTGTTCCCGTTCGAGGGCGCCGAAACGGCGTTCCGCGCACCGCTGGACCCGCCCCACGAGCTTCGGCCCGACCCTGGGCCGGGCCGACCGGCTCGATGCGGGAGGGAAGCGCTGACGGCCCTGGGCCCTGCCCGCGGCGGTCATCGCGCCCGGGGCGGCGTGAGCGGGCGCCACCCCGGTCAGCGGCGGGTTTCAGTGCGCGTTCGCCGAGGCGGCCTTCTCCTGCTCGACGAGGTCCTCGCCATGACGCAGGAAGTCGTCGACCATGCGGTGGAAGAGAGAGGCGAGCCGGCGGAGCTCCTCGGGCGACCAGTCGTCCAGGGCCAGCTGCATGCCCCGGGCGCCGGCCTCGCGGATGCGGTCGACGGCTTGCCGGCCGGCCTCGGTCAGCTTGATGCGCTGGGCGCGGCGGTCGTCGGGGTCGGGGATGCGGTCCACGTACCCCGACTTCTGCAGCTGCTGCACCTGGCGGGTGACGTGTGAGGCCTCGACGCCCAGCCGGTTGGCCAGCTCCCCCGGGCGCAGCGGCTCGGAGTCGGCCATCTGCCGCAGCAGCGCCACGGCCGCCCGGTCGAGCGGCACTCCGGCCAGGGCCATGAGACGTTCGTGGTGCCGGGCCCGGGTGCTGAGATAGGTGATGCGGGTGAGCGCGCGCTCGATCTCGATCACTTCGGGTGACGCGGGGACGTCGGGGAGCGGTGGTGTGGGCATGCGGTCCACTTTACCATCTTGTTGCCTAACTCAAGTAAATTCCCGGTCGCCGTTCATGTGCGCCTGGGCAGTCTGAGGACGAAGGCCGTCGAGCCCGGCTCGCTCGTCAGCTCGATCGTGCCGCCGTGCGCCACGACCAGCGAGCGGGCGACGGCGAGGCCCAGACCGCTGCCGCCGCGGTCGCGGCTGCGCGCCTTGTCGACCCGGTAGAAGCGGTCGAAGACCCGCTCCCGGTCCGCGGCCGGGATGCCCGGCCCGGAGTCGGTGACCCTGACCACGGCCGTACCGCCCGCGCCGCCCCCGGCGGGCTCTCCCCTGCCCGTCTCTTCCACGGCCACCTCGACGGCCACCTTCGTGCCCGCCGGGGTGTGCACGGCCGCGTTGGTCAGCAGGTTGTCCAGGACCTGCCGGATCCGCAGGGGGTCGACGCGCAGACGTACGGGGTCGGGCCCCGCCGTCACGGTCAGCGGGTGGTCCGGGCGGCCCGCCCGGAACGCGTCGGCGGCCTGCCGGACCAGCTCGACGAGGTCCGCGTCCTCCGGCCGCAGCGGCGTCTCGACGTCGGCGGCGTCCAGCCGGGCGAGCAGCAGCAGGTCGTCCAGCAGGACGCCCATCCGGGCGGCCTCGGCGCGCAGCCGGGCCAGGTGCTTGTCCCTCTCCTTGGGTGCGTTGGCGGCGGCGTACTGGAACAGGTCGGCGTAGCCGCGCACGGACATCAGGGGCGTGCGCAGCTCGTGCGAGGCGTCCGCGACGAAACGGCGCAGCCGCTGCTCGGCCTCCGTGCGCACGGCGAGCGCGTCGTCGATGTGCTCCAGCATCCTGTTGAAGGCGGTGCGCAGTTCCTCGACCTCGGGGCCGCCCTTCCCGCCGTCGGCACGCACCGGCAGCCGTGCCGAGTCCGTCGTCAGGTCGTGCGAGGTGATGTCGCGCGCGGTGTGCGCCATGTCGCCGATCGGCTTCAGGCCCCGCCGCAGCAGCGACCGCCCGAACACCACGAGCGCCAGCAGCGCCAGGGCGAAGGCGACCACCTGGACCGTGATCAGCCGCCCGACGGTGTCCTCGATGTCCTGCATGGGCGCGCCGCTGACGAGGACCACTCCGGGTTCCACCTCGCAGGCGCGCAGCCGGTACAGGCCGTCGCCCTTGAGGTGCTCGGTGCGGATGAGCTCCGTGTCCGTTGCGGCCTGGGCCTGGGCCAGGGCGGTGAGGTCGTCGACGTCCTTCGGTACGTCGCCGGGATCCTCGGGCTTGCGCAGGGTGGGGGTGCCGTCCGACACGTCGTACACGGCGTAGTACCAGCGGTAGTACTTCTTCCCCTCAAGCGTGCCGTGGTCCGCGATGCTCTTGGACTGGGCCACCTGGGCGAGCTTCAGCTGGTCGTTGAGCTGGGCCGACAGGTAGTCCCGCATGTAGGTCGTGAGGGCTGTGCCTACGACGGCGAACACCACCAGTGACAGGGCGCCGAGGCCCAGTGCCAGGCGGGTGCCCAGGGGCATCCTGCGGCCGGCCCGCCGCAACCGGCGGATCACTCGGTGACCTGCCGCACCACGTAGCCGACGCCACGGACGGTGTGGATGAGGGACGCGCCACCGTCGTCGGTGTCGTCGAGCTTGCGGCGCAGCCGGCTGACGACCAGCTCCACCACGTTGGAGCGCCCGCCGAAGCCGTACTCCCAGACGTGGTCGAGGATCTGCGCCTTGGTGAGCACGGTCGGCGACTTGCGCATCAGGTAGCGGAGCACCTCGTACTCGGTGGGGGTGAGGGTGAGCGGCTTGTCGCCGCGCCGGACCTCGCGGGTGTCCTCGTCCATCGTCAGGTCCGCCACCTGCAGCACGGACCGCTGGAAGCCGGGGCCGGTGCTGCGGCGCAGCACGGTGCGCAGCCGGGCCATGAGCTCCTCCACCGCGAACGGCTTGACCAGGTAGTCGTCGCCGCCCCGGGTGAGGCCCGCGACCCGGTCGGCGACGCCGTCACGTGCGGTCAGGAACACGACGGGCACCATCGTCCCGGAGGCCCTCAGCCGGTCGAGCACGCCGAAGCCGTCCAGGTCGGGGAGCATCAGGTCGAGCACCACGATGTCCGGATGGAACTCCCCGGCCCGGCGCAGCGCCTCCTCGCCGGAGTTCGCCGTGACCGCGTCCCAGCCCTCGTATCGGGCGACGGTCGCCACGAGGTCGGCGATGGGCGGGTCGTCGTCCACCACGAGGAGTCGCACTCTGTCCACGTGCTCATACTGCTTCACGTCCTCCATGAGGCCACAGCGGCCCCCCACCTGGACCGGCCGGAAGCACTTCGCTAAGAACTTGAAAGTTAATCGACAGCAAAACGACAGCCCTGACCAGGCAGGCTCGGTATCCCCACGATCCGAGCGAGGAGTTTCTGTCCGTGACGACTGTTGAAAGCGTCTCGCCGCCCTCAACGGCAGCGATACGCCCCCGGGTGGTGGCCCGTACGGGGCTGTACGCCGTGCTCGCCGTCAATGTGGCCGTGGTTGCCTTCTTCTTCACTCAGGCCGGCTTCGCCTCGAACACCCTCATCGTGCTGGGCCGGCTGACCGGTCTGTACGGCGCGCTCCTGATGGCCTTCCAGCTGCTGCTCGTGGCCCGGCTGCCGTGGCTCGACCGCCGCATCGGCATGGACCGGCTGACCTCCTGGCACCGCTGGACCGGCTTCGGCATCCTGTGGACGCTGCTCGCGCACGCCGTGTTCATCGTCTTCGGCTATGCCGAGTCCTCCTCCCTTGACCCGGTGAACCAGCTGGTCGACCTCGCCGAGACCGTGGAGGGCGTGCTGCGCGCCGTCGTCGCGCTGGGGATCATCATCGTCGTGGGCGCCGTCTCGGGCCGCTTCGCCCGGCGCCGGCTGGCCTACGAGACATGGCACTTCATCCACCTGTACACCTACGTCGCCGTGGTGCTGGCCTTCACCCACCAGGTCGCGGCCGGTACGACGTTTACCTCGTCGCCCGCGGCCACGGCGTACTGGTACGGCGTGTGGGGCGTGGCCCTCGCCTCGGTGTTCACGGGTCGGCTCGTGCTCCCGCTGTGGCGGAACTGGCGTCACCAGCTGCGCGTCACCGCGGTCGTCCCCGAGGCCGACGACGTGGTCTCGATCCACATGACCGGCAAGGACCTCGACCGCATGCCCGCCCGGGCCGGCCAGTTCTTCCTGTGGCGGTTCCTGACGAAGGACCGCTGGTGGCAGGCCAACCCGTTCTCCCTGTCGGCCGCGCCCGACGGCCGCACGCTGCGGCTCACCGCCAAGGCGGCCGGCGACGGCAGCGCCGCCCTGAGGCACGTGAAGGTCGGCACGCGCGTCTTCGCCGAGGGCCCCTACGGCGCCTTCACCGCGATGCACCGAACCCGGCCGGAGTCCCTGCTCATCGCCGGCGGCGTGGGCGTCACCCCGATCCGCGCGTTGCTGGAGGAGCTGCACGGTCACGCCGTGGTCATCTACCGGGTGGCCACGGACCGGGACGCCGTCCTGTACGAGGAGCTGCGGGACCTCGCCCACGCCAAGGGCGCCGAGCTGCACCTGGTCACCGGCCCCGCCAGCCCCGACAAGCTGGCGCCGGGCGAGCTCGTGAAGCTCGTCCCGGACATCGCGGACCGGGACGTGTTCCTTTGCGGACCGCCCCCGATGATGAACGCCGTTCTCGGCAGCCTGCGTGAGCTGGGCGTGCCCAAACCGCAGATCCACTTCGAGCGCTTCAGCCTGGCGGGATGAGGGAGACGAGGAGAACACCGTGAAGCGAGCACTCCCTGTCCTGGCCCTGACCATCGCGGGCCTCGTCCCGGTGTGGCGCTACGCGCCGTCGACCGGCACGACGACCACCGAGACCGCCGCGCCCGCCCCGGCGCCTTCCTCCTCCACCGGCTCCTCGGGCCAGGTGGTCGCGGGTTCGACGGTGAGCACCGAGAAGGGCGACGTCCAGGTCCAGGTGACCTTCGACGGCGAGAAGATCACCGCCGTCAGGATGCTGAAGCAGCCGGACCACCCGCAGACCACGGCCGCCGTACCGAAGCTGATCAAGGAGACACTGGCGGCACAGAGCGCCGGCATCGACACCGTGTCCGGCGCCACCATCACCAGCGACGGCTACAAGGAGTCCCTCCAGGCCGCCATCGACGCGAGGGGCGCCTGACGTGCGGCGCGTCGAACACGTCATGGGGTTTCCGGTGTCGCTGAGGGTCGACGACGCGGACGTACCCGAGGAGGCGGTGGACGCGGTCTTCGCCTGGCTGCACGAGGTCGACGCCCGGTTCAGCCCCTTCAAGCCCGACAGCGAGGTGTCGCGGCTGGACCGGGGCGAGCTGTCGGCCGACGACCTCGGCGCGGACCTGCGTGAGGTGCTCGATCTGTGCGAGCACTTCCGGGAGGCGACGGGTGGCGCGTTCGACGTGCGGTTGCCCGGTCGCGGGCTCGACCCGTGCGCGGTGGTGAAGGGCTGGTCGGTCCAGCGGGCCGCGGAGCTGCTCAGGGCGGCGGGGGCGGAGCGGTTCTGCCTCAACGCCGGCGGTGACGTGGTCGCGGCCCACGGCCCGTGGCGGGTCGGCGTACGCCACCCCGAGCGGGCCGACCGGCTGTGCGCGGTGCTGGAGATCACCGACGGCGCGGTGGCCACGTCCGCGCGGTACGAGCGCGGCGACCACATCGTCGACGGGCGCACCGGCCGCCCGGCCACCGGTCTGCTGAGCCTGACCGTCGTGGCGCCGTCGCTGACCGAGGCGGACTCGGTCGCGACGGCGGCGTTCGCGATGGGGACGGAGGGCATCGAGTGGGCCGCTTCCCGCGAGGGCTGCGAGGTGTTCGCCGTGGACGCCGAACGGCAGGTGCTTCGCACTCCGGGGTTGCCTGTGGCGGCCTGAGGTGGCCGGCCCCCGCCGTGACTGCCCGGGGCCCCAAATTCTTGACGTCATCAATCATCACAGAAAAGAATGATTGATAACCTCAAGAAGGCCGGGCGTGCCGGGCATGCGACGTCGCGTGGCCTCGATCGGCGCCCATTCGACCGAAGGAGCCGCATTGTCCATACTCGCCCGGCCGGCGGTGGCCTCCGTCGCCGCCAGGATGATGCAGCGTGGCACCGCGCTGGCCGCCCGGCGCCCCAGCGGGCGCGGCTCCAGGGCCGCCTGGCTCGGGCGCCTCCCCGAGTTCCCGCGCAACACCCGCGAGCTGACGATCCCGGCCTCCGTCGCCCCGGCCCCGGCGGTGATCCACCTGCCGGACTCCCCCGAAGGCGCGCTGCCACCCGTCCACGTCAACTTCCACGGCGGCGGGTTCGTCCTGCCGGGAGCGGAGATGGACGACGCGCTGTGCCGCTTCCTCGCCGCGGAAGCGGGCGTGGCCGTGATCAACGTGGAGTACGCCGTCGCCCCGCAGCACCGGTTCCCCGCCCCTCCCCGCCAGGCGTACGACATCGTCCGCTGGGTCGCGGAGCACGGGGCCGAGCAGGGCTGGGACGGCGGCCGGCTCACCGTGGGCGGCCAGAGCGCCGGGGGCAACCTCGCGGCAGCGGTGGCCCGCCAGGCCTTCGAGGAGGACGGCCCCTCCATCGCGCTCCAGGTCCTCCACTACCCGCCGCTCGATCTCGCCACTGATCCCCGGAACAAGCACGCCGTCATCGCCAAGCCGATGCTGCGCCCGTGGCTCGGGGACATCTTCGACAGCGCGTACGCGCCGGACCGGCTCCGGCGCTCCGATCGCCTGATCTCTCCGGCCAACGCCGCGGACACCGTGGACCTGACGGGCATCGCCCCGGCACTCGTCGTCACGGCGGAGCACGATCTCCTGCGGGCGGAGGGAAAGCGCTATGCCGAGCGGCTCGACAAGGCCGGAGCGCTGGTCGAGCACCACGACGTCCGCGGGGTCGACCACGGCTACGACCTCGACGACGCCGAGGCCGCCCGGCCGGTCTACGCCCTGATCGCGGACCACCTGCGCAGGGCCACCGAGGCGAAGACGGGCACGGACGGCTGAGCCGCCGGCGATCCGGCCGGTCCACCACCGGGGACGACCCTCCGGCCCCGGAGCTCCTGGCCGCTGCCGCGGCCGACGGCATCGGCTGGACCGCCGTCGCCGCGTGGGAGGGTCGGCCACCCCGCGCGAGGGCGATGGCCACGGCTGCCGGAGCACGCGGCTGAACGCTCACCGTCCCGGGCCACGCCCGGCGGTGCGCTCGAAAATGAGTGGAGCCGCGCGGCTGTGTGCCCTTACCGTGCTGCCGGACCAAGTCGCCTGAGCAAGGACGTGCCGTTGTACACCCTGTGAGACCCCCCGAGTGCTGATGTGTCGCGCGTCGCGCATGTGCGCCGCGCTGCTTTCTGCTGCGGACTTCTCACTGAAACCGGTGTACTTCTGTGCTCAATACCTGGGTGGTCGCGCCCACCTGCCTGCCGACCGTTCTCCTCCGTTGCCACGCGTGCGCGTCCGGGCGCTTCCGGGCAAACGGCAAATTTCGCGTCAACGCGAACCACAAGCTGCTCGACGCCTGGCTCCTCGTGCTCTGTACCGCCTGCGGGGACACGGCGAAGCTCACGGTCCTGGAGCGCATGAACGTGCGCTCCGTACGGCCCGGGCTGCTCGACCGGCTGCATGACAACGACCCGGGCCTCGCGGCCGAGTTGCTCCAGGATCCGGCCGTGCGGCGCCGCAATCGCATCGCCCTCGACTGGGCGGGCGCCTGGCGCCTCGACACCGGCGGATCGGATCACCTGGACCGCGAGGTGATCGACGTCTCGGTCCGCTTCGCGGCGCGGATCCCCGTCCGGCCGGTGCGACTGATCGCTGAAGTCTGCGGTCTTTCGCGAGCCGAGGCCGAGCGACTGATCGCGGAGGGGAAGCTCGTCTCGGCGGCCCGGCTGAACAGCAGGCTCTCCGGCGACTTCACCTTCACGCTCAAGCGCTGAGCCCTCCTCGGGGCCGGGGCCGGTCCGGCGTGATCCGCCGGACCGGCCCCGGCCGAGTGGCCCGTCCCCTCGTCGGCGTGGACCACGGGGTGCGCCAGACGCTCAGGACCGCCCAGAAGGGGTGACCGTCAGGCGACCGGTGGTGTGCCGTGGGTGTGAAAGGACTCGATGGTCTTCAGGCCCCAGGCCTGGCCCTTCTTCCGTTCTTCCTCGGTCCAGGTGATCAGCGGCCAGTCCGGGGCGAGCACCAGACGCGTGAGCGGGTTGCACAGCTCGACGCGGTTGCCGCCCGGCTCGTAGACGTACAGGAAGAACGTCTGCTGGATGGCGTGCTTGTGCGGGCCGGTCTCGATGAACACACCGGTGTCCAGGGCCAGATCGGCGGCGCGCAGGATGTCCTCGCGGGTGTCGGTGGCGAACGCGATGTGGTGCAGCCTGCCGCGCGAGCCCGTCCAGTCCTCGGTGTGGACGACGTCGTACGACTTGTGGGTGAACGTCAGCCACTTCGCGGCGATCCTGCCCGTGTCGAGCTGGATCTGCTCGGTCGGCCTGGCGCCGAGGACGTGCTGGTGGAAGTCGGCGTTGGCGGCGACGTCCGCCGCCAGGTAGTTGACGTGGTCGAGGCGGCGTACGCCCACGCCGTGGCCGGGCTTGGCCTGGGGCTGGTTCTTCAGGCCCGGCTTGAGCTCGTCCGGTGCCCGGTACCACTCCGACTCCCAGTACAGGGCGATCTCGTGGCCGTCGGGGTCCGTGGTGACGTACAGCGGTCCGAGGCCGGGCTCGTCCTCGGTCCAGTGACCCTGGTGGCCGGCGGACTCCACCTCCTTGACCCGGCGTCGCAGGGCCTCCTCGCTGGAGGCCCGCAGCGCGGTGCGCCGGATTCCGGAGGTCTCGTGCGCGGTGAGGACCAGGCTGTGGTGCTCGTAGTCGTCCCAGGTCCGCAGATAGACCGAGTCGCCGCGCCGTCCGCTGACGGTCAGGCCGAGGTAGTCGGTGAAGAACGCCAGGCTGCGGTCCGGTTCCGGGGTGAGCAGTTCGACGTGCCCGAGGTGGGCGATGTCTCCCAGGGGCGGAGTCATCCGGTTCTCCTTAGGGGCGTTCGGGCGCGGAGGCGGGGGCGTGAGCAGGTGCTGGCGGGGGTTCGGGGGCGGTGGTGTGCGCCGGGCGGGGGAAGACCGTCCCGTCGAAGATCTTGCGTGCCGTACGGACGACGGCGGTGCGGCGGGCCACGGGCGCCGAGTCCGCTCCCGGGGTGCCCTGATCGACACCGGCCTCGATGTCGAGATAGCCGGTGGGGTGCTCGATGCGCAGCCGGTCCCCCTCGCCGGGGAGCCGGGCGATGTCCTCGCCGACCCCGCCCGTCAGGCGCAGCCCGGCGGCGACGCTCGCGGCGCCCAGGACGCCGATGGAGGTGTGGCAGCGCACCGGTATGAACGTGCGTGTCATGACCGCGCCGCCGTGCCTGGGTGGCGCCAGCAGGCTGAGCTTGGGCACGGTGGTGCCCTCGACGTCGCCGAGCCCCATGAGCCGGCCGGCCTCCAGGCGGATCGCGTGGAGCCGGTCGGCCAGCGCCAGGTCCGCCTCCAGGTCGCCGGGGTCCTCGTAGCCGCTGACGTTCAGCGCGGAGGCGGCGATCAGTACCGTCGGCATGCCGTTGTCGACGCACGTCACGGGTGTGCCGGCCACGGTGTCGCGGACGTTTCCGGTGGGCAGCAGGGTCCCGCCGCCCGGCGGGAACTCGATCACCACCGGCGCGGCGGTCCCGGGCACCCCTGAGATCTCCGCGGTGCCGGTGTACGCGACACGCCCGCCGGGAGTGGGGAACGTCGCGGTGGCCAGTCCCCCGGTGTTGAGCATGCGGACGCGCACCGCGGTCTCGCCGTCCCGGGGGGCCACCAGGCCGCGTTCGACGGCGAACGGGCCGACTCCGGTGAGCAGGTTGCCGCAGTTCTGACGATCGGTCACCTCCGGTCGCTCCACTGCGACTTGGAGGAACAGGTAGTCGACGTCCGCCTCGGGGTCGGAGGAGGCGGAGACCACGGCCACCTTGCTGGTCAGGGGGTGCGCCCCGCCGAGTCCGTCGATCTGGCGGGGGTCGGGGCTGCCCATGATCCGCAGCAGCAGGGCGTCGCGGGCTGCGGGGTCGGCGGGCAGGTCCGCGGCGAGGAAGTAGGCGCCCTTGGAGGTGCCGCCGCGCATGAGCGTGCAGCGCACCTCCTCGGACTGCGGGGTCACGATCCCGCCTCCTCGCGGACGTGCTCGTCGTACGGCACGTACGTCACGCCCAGCCGGGCGAGCGTCTCACGCAACCCATAGCGGTCCAGGCCGAGTTGGCCCTCCAGGAACGCCGCGCGGGACGCGGCCTCCTTCGCCTCCCGGGCCTCGGACGCCTCGGCCGCGCGCCGGGCCCCCTCGCGGGGCACACAGACCACTCCGTCGTCGTCGGCGAGGATGACGTCGCCGGGCCGGATCACCTGGCCGCCGATGGCCACGGGCACGTTGACCGAGCCTCCGGTCGCCTTGACCGTGCCCTGCGGGCTGACCGCCGCGGCCCAGGCCGGGAAGCCCATCTCACGCAGTTCGGCGGTGTCGCGGATGCCCGCGTTGATGACGAGTCCGCGTACGCCGCGCCGCCTCAGTGCTGTGGCGAAGAGTTCGCCGAACATGCCGTCGGTGGAGGGCGAGGTGGTGGTGACCACGAGGATGTCGCCCTCGCCGCACTGCTCCACGGCGGCGTGGATCATGAGGTTGTCGCCGGGCCAGGAGAGCACCGTGACGGCCGTGCCGGCGACCCGGGTGTCCCGCTGGACCGGGCGCAGATGGGTGCCGAGCAGGCCGGTGCGGCCCATCGCCTCGTGCACGGTCGCGACGCCGAAGGCCGCGAGCGCCTCGACGTCCTTGGCGTCCGCCTTCGGCGGGTTGGTGACGATCACGCCGCCCATCAGTCGAGTACCTCCGTGACCTGCGGGTACGGACGCATGTACGCCTCTGCCATCGTCGTGTGGGCCAGGCCCAGGTTCGGGCCTGCGTTGCGCTTGAGCTGGACACCGCGTCGGACGGCGAGGTCGGTGTAGTAGTCCCACAGGTGCCGCTGGGCGGCCAGGCACTCCATGGCCTTGCGCTTGGTGTCCCACACCGCGGTGATGTCGAGGAGCACCTCGGGCCTGAAGCCGCACATCTCGGGTTGGTGCGGCTCGAAGAAGAACACCGGCGGTGCGCCGATGATCTCGCCCTCGGCCGGGTAGCCGATGGCCTGGGCGAGGACCCGTGCGTCCAGGGCCATGCGGGCAGCCGCCGGGTGGTCGCCGTTGTACGGGTCGTCGAGCGGGTGGGTGAGGACGACGTCGGGCTGGGCGCGCCGGTAGACGGTCACCAGCCGGTCGGTCAGCTCCGGTGTGGAGATCAGGGGATAGTCACCCGCGTCGAAGAAGACGACCTCCGCACCCAGGATCGCCGCGGCCTTCTCGGCCTCCTCCCGGCGTATCGCCTTGATCTCGTCGAGCTGCCTGCCCTCGCGCCACGCCTTGGCCGACTCCCCGCGTTCACCGAAGGTCAGGCAGGCGATGGTGACCTTCTCCCCGCGTGAGGCGGCCAGAGCGATGGCTCCGCCGGCCCGCCACACGAAGTCGCCGGCGTGCGCGGTGACGACGAGGGTCGATCGCGGCGGTCGGGGGCCGGCGGATGCTGCGCCTTGCGTCATTGCTTGGGTCCTCCTCTGGACAGGGGTGCGCCCCTGAAAGGGGCGCGGGGCTGTGTCGAATATGCGGCTCCGCCGCGTGGGCGCGACCAGCCACAACAGACCCGCAGCCGACCACCGGACAACAACCCGGCAGACGAGACGAACCCGGCCACCCCCGGAGGGGATCAGTCCCGGTACGCCTCGATCACGCTCCCAAGATGGGCACGCACGGCCTCCTCGGCCGCCCGCGGGTCCCTGGCCCGGATCGCCTCGATCACGGCCAGATGCTCACCCAGGGACTGCTGAGGCCTCCCCGGCCTGAGCGCCAGCTGGAACCGGTGCTTCACCAGCTGCGCGTTGAGCCGCTCCAGCAGCCCCACGGCCACCTGCTGGCCGGAGAACTCCCGGATCCGGCTGTGCAGTTCGTTGTTCAGCTCGGAGTACGTCACCGGCTCACCGTCGGCGACCGCCTTGGACATCGCCTCGCCCAGCTCGGTCAGCTGCGCGAGCTGTTCGTCGCTGGCCTCGACGGCGGCCTTGGCCGCGCAGAGTCCTTCCAGGACCATGCGGCACTCGGTGATGGCGACCGCCTCCTCGACGGTCACCACCCGCACGCGTGAGCCGCGGTTGGGGATCCGCTCGACCAGCCCCTCGGACGCCAGATCGATCAGTGCCGCGCGGACACTGGCCCGCGTCACACCGAACTGCTCGGCGAGTTCGTTCTCCACCAGCCGCTGGGCCGGCGCCATCTCGCCCCGCAGGATCGCCTGCCGCAGCTTCGCGAGCGCGAGCTGTTTGGCCTGTTCTCCGGTGCCCGGACGGGCTTCCTCGGCCATCTGCCCTCCCTGAGTGAGTGCCTGTCGAAGGTAAATCTAGGCCAACAAAATTGTCAACAATTTCGCCGACATGATTCTTCCGGGCACTTCCCCGCGCACGACCCGGCTCAGGACCGCGTCGTCAGGATGCTGACCGCGTTCGCGGCGACGATCGCCCCGATGCCCGCCCACTCGGCCCCGCCCAGACCCTGCCCGAGGACCACCCGGCCGACGGCCGCCGCGAGAACCGGGTTGACGCTCATGAAGAGGCCGAAGGCACGCGCCGGTACGCGGCGCAGGGTGGACAGGTCCGCGAGATACGGCACGGCGGAGGAGAGGACCCCGGCGGCGACGGCGTACCCGAGGGATGCGGCCGTGGGCGGGTGCTGGACCACGACGACGGCACCGACCGGCAGGAACACCAGCGCGGACACACCGGCGGCGGCCGCCGCTCCCCGCGCTCCCGGGACCCTCCGGCCGACAGTGCGGTTGAGCAGGATGTACGACGCCCAGCAGACGGCGGCCAGCAGGCCGAGCCCCATCCCCACGTAGTCGGTCGAGGGCCGGGGACGCATGAGGACGACGGCTCCCGCGCCCGCGAGCACCGCGCAGCACGCGTCCGGACGGCGCCGGGACGCGGCGAGGTCGACAGTGAGCGGGCCGAGGAACTCCAAGGTCACCGCCAGTCCGTGATCGAACTGCTCACGGAGCTCTACCGCACGGCGTGAGCCCCGGCCCGTGCGGCACTCGGCCCGTCACCGCCGCGGGCCGGGCCTGCTCAGCCGCAGCACCGTGCCCTCGCCGTTGGCCGAGAGCAGCAGGTCTCCGTCCGGGGTGACGGCGAGGCCCGCGAAGCGGAGGGCCGCGCCGGGCATGCCGCCGGCGAACAGGGCGGGGTCGGTGCGCGGCACGGCCCCCGGGGGCGGCCCGACCGGCAGGTCCTCCGCCTCGGTCCTGCTCTCCCCCGTGGTCAGGGAGATCGCCCGGAGGCTGCGGGGCCCGGTCTCCACCGTGAACAGTTCGTCGCCCAGGATTACGAGGCCCTGCGGTGCCCCGAGGCCGTCCGCGACGACCACCGTTTTGCCGTCCTTGATCCTGAGCACCGCCCCGAGCCGGTCGTCGCTCACCTACAGCCGGTCGCCGACGCACGTGATGCCGTTGGGGTTGATCACCTCCTCGGAGACCAGGGTGTACTCGCCCCGCGGACCGCGCCGCCACACCCGGCCGGGCACCAGATCCGCTATGTACATCGAGCCGTCCGCGCCGAAGGCCAGGTCGTCCGGCGACTGGACCGGGCTGTCCATCGGTACGACGACCTCGACGTCCCCGGTGGCGGGATCCACGGCGCTGATCTGCCCGGCGAGGAACTGGGCGACGTACAGCCGCCCGTCCGGGCCGAACGCAACGCCGTTGGAACCCCACAGCCGGTTGGGCGGGTTGAGCCGCTTCGCCTCCCAGCGGGTGCTGACGGGCCGTCGGCGGCCGGTCTCGTCGAACCGGGTGGGGCGCGCTGTCTTCGCCTCCTCCATCGTCTCGCGTCCTTCCCCGCTCATTCGGCGTCGACCAGGACGTCGCGCATGCCGCCGTCGGAACGCCAGCTCCGCAGCAGTTCGTGGAAGGCGACCGGGCCGTCACCGAACGACTCGCTGCGCTCCCTCGGCATGCCCTCGTTGTTGTAGTAGCCGGGCGTGCACTCGGCCTGGAACTTGTGCAGGTCGGCGGCCTTCTGACGGATCACGGCCACCCAGGCGTCCTGGGCCTCGGCGGTCGGCTCGACGTACCGGGCGCGCCGTTTGCGCGCCTCGGCGACGACCTCCGCGACGTGCGTGGCCTGCTCGTCGAGGATGTGCACGTAGTTCACGGCCGAGGCGTTCTGCAGCGGGCCGAGCTGGAAGAGGTTGGGGAAGCCCTGGCTGTAGAACCCGTGCAGTGTCTTCGGGCCGGTGCTCATCCAGGACTGCAGCAGGTTGACGCCGTCCCGGCCGGACACCGGCAGCCGCCCGGACAGGATTCCGGAGACGCCGACCTCGAAGCCGGTCGCGAAGATGACGCAGTCGACCTCGTACTCCACCCCGCCGACCACGACGGCGTTCTCGGTGATCTTCTCCACGCCGTGGGTGCCGGCCGTGTCGACCAGGGTGACGTTGGGCCGGTTGAAGGTCTGCAGGTAGGTGTCACTGAACGTGGGCCGCTTGCACATGTAGCGGTACCAGGGCTTGAGGAGCTCGGCGGTATCCGGGTCCTCGACCATCGCGTCCACGCGGGCGCGGATCTCGTTCATCTTCTGGAAGTCGGCGATCTCGTACAGCCGTTCCCGCTCCTCGGGCGGGACGTCCGCGTAGGCGTTGGTCGGGATCAGCTTCTCCTGCAGGCGGGCGCTGCTGGTCCAGGCGTCGTCCACGAGGTCCTCGTCCACCCGGATGCCGGTGACGACCTTGAGGAAGTTCTCCATCCGCCGTTTCTGCCAGCCCGGCTGGAGCGACCTCGCCCACTTCGGGTCGGTGGGGCGCTGGCCGCGGACGTCGACCGAGGAGGGCGTGCGCTGGAACACGTACACGTGCCCCGCGTCCGCCCCGAGGTGGGGCACGACCTGGATGGCGGTCGCGCCGGTGCCGATGAGGGCGACGCGTTTGTCGGCGAGCCCCGTCAGGCCGCCGCCCGAGTCGCCGCCGGTGTAGGCGTAGTCCCAGCGGCTGGTGTGGAAGGTGTGCCCCTTGAAGGTCTCGATGCCGGGGATGCCGGGGAGTTTGGGCTGGCTGAGCGTTCCGCTGGAGATCACCACATGGCGTGCCCGCATCTCGTCGCCGCGGTCGGTGCTGACGATCCACTCCAGCTCGGTGTCGTCCCAGCGCAGTCCGGTCACCTGGGTCTGGAAGCAGGCGTCCCGGTAGAGGCCGAAGTGCCGGCCGATCGCCATCGCGTGCTGCCGGATCTCCTCGCCGGGCGCGTACTTCCACTTCGGGACGTAGCCGACCTCTTCGAGCAGCGGCAGATAGATGTACGACTCGATGTCGCAGTGGATGCCGGGATACCGGTTCCAGTACCAGGTGCCGCCGAAGTCCCCGGCCTGTTCGATCACCCGGATCGACACGACTCCGGCCTGCCGCAGCCGTGCGCCGGCGAGGAGGCCGCCGAACCCGCCCCCGACGACGACCACGTCGACCCGGTCACGCAGGGGCTCCCGCTCGGTGAACTCGGTGTACGGGTCGTCGGCGTAGGAGCCGAACTCGCCCGTGACGCGCTGGTACTGGCGGTTGCCGTCGGGGCGGATCCGGCGGTCGCGCTCGGCGCGGTACTTCTCGCGCAGGGCGTCCGGGTCGAAGCCCAGCTCCTCGGGGGTGAGGGGGGTGTCGGCGGACGGGCTGTGGGGGGTGGACATGGTGCCCTCTTCTCTTGTGTCTTGTGTCTTGTGTCCTCGGATGCTGCTCGCGCGAGGCCTTGGCGAGGCACAGGGTCCTCCCGCTGCCGAGCGGGCGTGCGACCGCCATGCCCGTCCCTCCGGCGCCGGTGACCACGACCACGTCGCGGCGCTCGTCGGGGGGACGATCCACCACGGCGACCTCCTCGGTGTCAGCGGCCACCGCCGGTGTCCCTCGCCGTCACCGCCTCACGCCAGGTCGCGCGGGCCGCGATGGCCTGCCGCCACGAACGGATCGCCTTGGGCGGCATGCCGACCGCGAGGGCGCCGCTGACGTGCCCGCCGGTGCGGTAGGCCGCGACGAACCGCCGCTCGGCCAGGTCCCCGTCCACCACGGCGACCTCGTCGTGGCCGCGCAGGTAGCCGTACGCCTGCACCTTCATGTCGTACTGGTCGGACCAGAAGTACGGCACCGGGGAGAACGGCTTGCGGGCCTCGGGGTGCAGGAGGTTGCGGGCGGCGGCCATGCCCTGTTCGGCGGCGTTGGTGCGGTGCTCGATCCGCATGGGCACCCCGAACAGCGGGTTGTACCAGCGGGCGACGTCACCGGCCGTGTACACGCCCCGGGCGGCCTCGCAGTACTCGTCGCAGTTCAGCCCGTCGTCGAGGGCCAGGCCGCTGCCGGCGAGCCACTCGGTGTTGGGCAGCGAGCCGATGGCGACCAGCACCTCGTCGGCGTCGACCGGTTCACCGTCCGCGAGCCGTACCCCGTCCTCGGTCACCGCGGTCACGGTGACCCCGGTGCGCAGGTTCACCCCGTGGTCGAGGTGGGCCCGCGAGAGCACCTGGCCGATCTCCTCACCGACCGCGTGGGCCAGCGGAACGGGCGCCGGTTCGAGCAGGGTCACCTCGGCGCCGAGCCGCGACGCCACCGCGGCGGCCTCGGCCCCGAGGAACCCGGCGCCGACGACGACCACCCGCACGCCGGGTTCCAGCCGGTCCCGCAGGGCCACCGCGTCGTCGAGCGTCCGCAGCACATGGGCAGCCTCACCGGGCAGCCGGCGCGGGCGCACCCCCGTGGCCACGACCAGACCGTCGTACGGCAGTGCCGAACCGTCCGCCAGACGCACCGTACGGTCCGGCACGTCCAGCCCGGTCGCGGCGACGCCGAGACGCAAGGAGAGGTCGAGGGCGTCGAGGTCGGCCGAGGGGCGCAGCGCCAGCCGCTCGGGGCTCCACTCGCCCGCAAGGAGCTGCTTGGACAGCGGCGGGCGGTCGTACGGGGCGTGCGGTTCGTCGCCGACGAGGGTGAGGGTGCCGTCGTAGCCCTCGCGGCGCAGCGTCTCGACGGCCGCGAGTCCGGCGGCCGAGGCGCCCACGACGACGACGCGCCTCACTCCTCCACCAGCCGGATCGCCGCCGCCGGGCAGATCGCCACGGCCTCGCGCACCCCGTCGAGGAGTTCCTCGCCGGGCTCCTCCTCCAGAAGGATCGCCACGCCGTCGTCGTCGCACTGGTCGAACACCTCGGGGGACGCCATGTCGCACTGCCCGGATGCC
The DNA here is from genome assembly GCF_055572015.1 of Streptomyces sp. NPDC030840. Lineage (NCBI taxonomy): Bacteria > Bacillati > Actinomycetota > Actinomycetes > Kitasatosporales > Streptomycetaceae > Streptomyces > Streptomyces sp. NPDC030840. The sequence continues at coordinate 501,599 of NZ_JBVIEE010000002.1, forward strand.
ACGCTTTTCGGTTCGTCCAGTTCCACACGCATGGTCTGCTCCTCGTTCCTCTGGGGGGTGGGTCTCTCGTGGGGGTGTCACCAGCTGACGGGCAGGCACTTGACGCCGTAGGTGGTGCCCGTGTGGCTGAACGGCAGCTGTTCTATCGGAGCGGCGAGGCTCAGCGTGGGAACGCGCTTGTAGAGCGTGCCGTAGACGACCTGGAGCTCCAGGCGGGCCAGGTTCTGGCCGAGGCACTGGTGGGGGCCGTAGCCGAAGGCGTTGTGCCGGAATGCGGGACGGTTCAGGTCCAGCCGCTCGCTCTCGGGGAACGCCTCGGGGTCCCAGTTGGCGGCGTGCAGGTCGAAGAGCCGCTGGTCGGCGTGACGGGTGATCAGCCAGGGCCTGCTGCCGTTCCAGATCCGGACCTTGGAGACGGGTGTGCCGTCCCGCAGAGGCGTCAGGGCCGGCGGCGGGGCGAGCGGGCAGCCCATGTCCCGGGGCATCGGGTACTCGGGAACAGCCGGAGTGGACTCGGGCGTGGTGCCGGCGAGCGTGTCGGCCATGTCTCTCCTCGGTGGTGGGGGCTCCGGTCGGAGCGGAGCGCCGGCTGAAGTCGAGGCATCAATGAGCACATGCAAACAGAGTGGACTGACACCTCCCGGTCAGTTTCCTGACAGACAGCTGACATGACCTGGATCACATGAAGACGGCCGGGCAGAGGGCTGGCAGAACAGGACACCTACACCCAACACACCAGCATGGCAAGGGCGTTCGCATGGCCACACCAAGGAGCCGAGCGGCCGAACGGGCCCGCGAGAGGACCGTCGCGAGGACGTCCCACCCCACACTCCGGGGAGGCCGGAGGTACGCCAGGCGACCCGCCGCGACCTTGACGTGTTTGCTTCTTGAAAACGCCACATAGAGCTCACCTCACGCCCCGCCCCCGAACGGCCGAGCCAGTAGCCGAAGCCCCGGCGGGTGTGGATCAGCGCCGGACCACCCTGGCCGACCTTGCGCCGCAGCCGGGAGACGAGTTGCTCGATCGCGTTGTCCCCTCGGTACTCCCCCCAGACGTACCGGGCGATCCGCTCCTTCGACAGCACCTTGTGCGCGTTGCCCAGCAGATGGCGCAGCAGCCGGAACCCCGCGGGCGTGAGGTCCAGCACGCGCTCTCCGCGGCGCGCCTGACAGGTGAGGTCGTCCAGCACCAGATCCTCGTACTCAAGCACGCCCGCCCGCCTCGACGGCCCCTTGCCGCGCAGTAACACCTGGACCCGCGCCAGCACTTCGGCGATCCGCAGGGGTTTGGTGACGTAGTCGAGCTCTCCCGGCCCCAGTCCGGAGACGATGGCGCCCAGTTCGTCGTACCCGGCCAGAAGGAGCACCGGCGGGCGGCGGGCCATCACGGGGCGGGGCCCTTGGGCGACTTCCTCCAGGTCCGGCAGCGCCGTGTCGAGGACCACGAGATCGAACGGCTCCCCGGCCAGCCTTGCCACCGCCTCGCCGGCCGTCATCGTCACACCGGTCCGGTAGCCCGCCAGTTCCAGCGTCGTGGAGAGCAGTTCGTACGTGCCCGGATCGTCGGCGACGATCAGGAGGCGCTGCCCCTCTCCACGGGCGACCGAGGGTTTCTCACTGATGCTGCCGTACATGGGACAGACCATTCATCCAGGGCTCGCGCCGCGCACCGGGACGGCGGCGGCCGGCACACGCGGGCGTCACTGAGGGCCCCGTGGGGCCGCGGGAGGGCGAAGGAGTGACGGGCACGGCGGTGACCTCGGTCGGCGGGGGGCGAACTCCCCCACCGAGCAGCCGGATCGAGGACCCCCTCGCCGCCACCCGGACCACTCGCCGCTCGTATGACGGGGCCCCGCGCGTCACGCCGGGGGCGCGGCCCGGGCCGGCGCTTCACCCATGGCCGATTCGAGGGCCGCGCCCGCCGGCGGTGGTGTGGACATGCACACCAGCATACCGCGCACTTGCGTAAGTCAAGCAATATGGCTGCGATTGCTTGACTTAAGTAAACCCCTGTGCTTGCCTGACTCAATTACCGGCCCCATCGCACATGCCACCAGCCGTACCACGCGTATCCAGCCGGAACCCGCTCCGTCCACCCAGATGAGGAGGCAGCATGAGCAGCACCGGGCTTCAGGACCGCAGTGTGGTCGTCACCGGCGCCGGAAGCGGCATCGGCAGGGCGGCGGCCCTGCGGTTCGCCGAGGAGGGCGCGAAGGTCGTCGTCGCGGATCTGAACCCGGAGGGAGCCGAGGAGACCGTCAAGTCGATCGAGAGCACCGGGGGCACCGCCTTCGCGGTCATCGGCGACCTGAGCGACCAGGCCGTGGTGGACACGGTCGTCGAGCGGACCGTGGAGGCCTTCGGCGGGCTGGACGTGCTGGTCAACAACGCCGGGATCATGGACCGCATGTCCGCCCTCGCGGACGTCGACGACGCCGAGTGGGAGCGGGTCATCCGGATCAACCTGACCGCTCCGTTCCTGCTGACCCGTGCCGCCCTGCCGCACATGCTGGCCGCGGAGCGGGGCTCCATCATCTTCACCGCCTCCGAGGCGGGCCTGCGGGGCAGCGCCGCCGGCGCCGCGTACACCGCCTCCAAGCACGGCGTCATCGGCCTGGTGAAGAACCTGGCCGTCATGTACCGCAAGCAGGGCATCCGCGCCAACGCCATCGCCCCCGGCCCCACGATGACCGGCATCCAGGTCGACGCGGACCAGGCGGCCCACGGGCCCGCGGTCGTGGGTCAGTTCATCGGCGCCACCATCGGCCGGATCGGCACGGCCGAGGAACAGGCCGCCGCGATCGTCTTCCTCGCCTCCGACGCCGCCGCCTTCGTCAACGGCGCCGTCCTGCCCGTCGACGACGGCTGGGCCGCCGTGTGACCCCCGCTTCCGCCCCGGCCGGCGACGGGGCGGAAGGAGACGGGCAGAGGACCCACGACACAGGGCGGCCCGCCGCGGACCAGGTCCGCGGCGGGCCGCTCCTCGTCGAGCGGAGGTTGCGGCCGTCGCGGAGGCGCCCGTCAGGCCGCGGTCGGCCCAGCGGGCGGTCATGTTCCGCGCGCCGGAGGCGCGGTTGAGCAGGACGACGGCCCGTGACGCGCGGATTTCCAGCGGCCCCGCCCGGCGGGAGTCCCAACAGCCTCACGGACCGCGGAAGATGACCACCCACCGCCGCCGGGCCCCCGCACGCGTCAACCGGAACAGAACGCGTCGCAAGCGTTGACGTGATCGCTCCCCAAACCTATCTTCTGGTCGAACTGTCGCACAGCGTACGGCATTTCGAACGCACTGCGGCCTCGCCCGGCAAGGCCGGCCTCAACCCCCACGCAGAGACGAGGAACGCATGGCACCCGCCCTCCCCCGACGAGCCCTCCTCCAGGCCGCGCTGCTCGCCACGGCCATGCCGGCGATGACGTACGCCGCCACCGGCCGGGCGGCGGCGACGACGGTCCCGGCGCCGTCCGCCTGGGCGCTGCGGCCGTTCGAGCTGAAGGACGTCAAGCTGGGCCAGGGCGTCTTCGCCACGAAGCGCCAGTTGATGCTCGATCACGGGCGCGGTTACGACGTGAACCGGCTGCTGCAGGTGTTCCGCGCCAACGCCGGGCTCTCCACGGGCGGTGCCGTCGCCCCCGGCGGCTGGGAGGGGCTGGACGGCGAGGCCAACGGCAACCTGCGCGGTCACTACACCGGCCACTTCCTGACCATGCTGTCGCAGGCGTACGCGTCCACCGGGGACCAGGTGTACGCCGACAAGATCCGGACGATGGTGGGCGCGCTGACGGACGTGCGCGCGGCGCTGCGCGCGGACCCGGTCATGCTCAGTGTGACGGGGAGGTTCGGCACCGCCCACGAGAACGTCCGGGGCTCGTACCAGTACGTCGACCTGCCGAACACGGTACTCGGAGGTGCCTCGGCGATCACCCTGTCGGCCTGGGTGAAGCCCACGCACGACGCCAACTGGACCCGCGTCTTCGACTTCGGTGACAACACCACCCGGTACCTGTACCTGGCCGCCCGCAACGCGAGCGGCGTCCCGCGCTTCGCCATCACGACGACTGGGCCCGGCGGTGAGCAGGGCCTCAACGGCACCGCCGCGCTCCCGATCGGCCAGTGGAGCCACCTCGCGGTCACCGTCAGCGGCAGCACCGGCACCCTCTACGTCAACGGCACGGCCGTCGCCACCAACACGTCGATGACGCTCAACCCGGCGGCGCTGGGCACCCTGGCGAACAACTGGCTGGGCCGCTCCAACTTCTCCACCGACCCCGTGTTCGCGGGCGCCTTCGACGAGTTCAACGTCTGGTCGCGGGCCCTGACCGCCGCCGAGATCACGGCGCTGCAGGGCAACCGGGCCTCCGCGACCCCGGCCGGCCGGGGCGACCTGGTTTCGTACGACTTCTTCGAGACCACGGGCGGCACGTTCGCGGACGCCTCGGGGCGCGGGCTGACCGCCACCCTGCGCCGCACCTGGGGCGGGCCGAGCCACGCCGGGTTCCTCGCCGCGTACCCGGAGACCCAGTTCATCGCGCTGGAGTCCATGACCAGCGGCGACTACACCAAGGTGTGGGCGCCCTACTACACCGCGCACAAGATCCTCAAGGGTCTGCTCGACGCGTACCTCGCCACGGACGACGACCGGGCGCTCGACCTGGCGTCCGGCATGTGCGACTGGATGTACTCCCGGCTGTCGAAGCTGCCCGACGCCACCCTGCAGCGGATGTGGGGCATCTTCTCCAGCGGCGAGTTCGGCGGCATCGTCGAGACGATCGTCGACCTGCACGCGATCACCGGCAAGGCCGCACACCTCGCGCTGGCCAAGCTGTTCGACCTGGACAAACTCATCGACGCCTGCGCCGCGAACACGGACACACTCGACGGGCTGCACGCCAACCAGCACATCCCGATCTTCACCGGCTACGTCCGGCTGTACGACGCGACGGGCGAGACCCGCTACCTCACCGCCGCCAGGAACTTCTGGGGCATGGTCGTCCCGCACCGCATGTACGGCATCGGCGGGACGAGCACCGCCGAGTTCTGGAAGGCCCGCGGGGTCATCGCGGGGACGATCAGCGACACCAACGCCGAGACCTGCTGCGCGTACAACCTGCTCAAGCTGAGCCGGATGCTGTTCCTCCACGACCAGGACCCGAAGTACATGGACTACTACGAGCGGGCCCTGTACAACCAGGTCCTCGGCTCCAAGCAGGACAAGGCCGACGCGGAGAAGCCGCTCGTCACGTACTTCATCGGCCTGAGGCCCGGGCACGTGCGCGACTACACGCCCAAGCAGGGCACCACCTGCTGCGAGGGCACGGGCATGGAGAGCGCCACCAAGTACCAGGACTCGGTGTACTTCCAGAAGGCCGACGGCAGCGCGCTGTACGTCAACCTCTACAGCCCGTCCACCCTGACCTGGTCCCAGAAGGGCGTCACCGTCACACAGACCACGGACTACCCGAGGGAACAGGGCACCACGCTCACCATCGGCGGGGGCAGCGCGGCCTTCGAGCTGAAGCTGCGCGTGCCGTCCTGGGCGACGAGCGGCTTCAAGGTGACCGTCAACGGCGGTACGGTCAGCGGCACTTCGGCCCCCGGCAGCTACTTCACCGTCTCCCGGACCTGGCGCAACGGAGACACGGTGCGCGTCACCATGCCCTTCCGGCTGCGCGTGGAGAAGGCACTCGACGACCCGTCCCTGCAGACGCTGTTCTACGGCCCGGTCAACCTGGTCGGCCGCAACGCGAGCACCAGCTACCTCCAGGCCGGGCTGTACGCCAACGCGGCGCTGTCCGGCGACCTGTTGCCCTCACTGACGCCCGTGTCGGGCAAGCCGCTCCACTACACGCTGAACGGCACGGAGTTCGCCCCCTTCTCCGAGGGCACCGAGGATCCGACGCACGCGTACGTCCGGCGCTCCGAGCCCAAGGTCGTCTTCGGCACCACCGACTCCGGTGTGGCCAACCCGGCGAGGTCCGACGGCACGACGCTCCTGGACGAGGTCTGGGCGGGGGCACCGTTCGCCGGCAAGGGCGCGCTGGTGACGCGAGTACGGTCGACCGTGGACGCGTGGGTGTCGGCGGGGCTGCTCACCCGGGCCGACGGGCAGAAGGTGGTCACCACGGCGCAGAACGCGACGTACGTGAGCTGATGGCCAGGATGGCGGTGCTCACCGCCGCCGGCCGGCTGATCACGGCCCTACGGATGCACGCGGCCCAGGAACTCCCTCATCAGCCCCGCGATCTCGTGGAGGTGGGTCTCCAGCGCCCAGTGCCCGGCGTCCTTGAGGATGTGCAGTTCGGCGTCGGGCAGGTCGGTGAGGTACGCGTGCGCCGCCTCCTCGGGCATGTAGCCGTCGTGCGGTCCCCAGACGATCAGCGCGGGCGGCTGGGCTCCGCGCAGATAGGCCTGGTAGTCGGGGAACCGGCCGACGCTGTTCTTGATGTCGGCGAACAGGTCGACCATGATCTCGCGGTTGGGTGACCGCCCGAGCACCGGCCAGGACAGCTCCCACAGATCCGGGCTGATCAGCTCGGCCATGTGCGGGGGCACTTCTCCGATGACCTCCTCCCGCAGCCCGCGCTCGGTGACCGCCTCGGCGAGAGCGGCCCGCCGCTCGGGCGTGGGGTCGGCCCAGTACTCGCGCAGCGCCGCGTACTTGGGTCCGAGCGTGTCGGCGTACGCGTCCCCGTTCTGGATGACCAGCGCGGCGATCCGCTCGGGGTGCCGCACGGCCAGCTGCAGCCCCGCCTGTGAGCCGTAGTCGAACAGGTAGAGCGCGTAACGGTGCAGGTCGAGCACCTCCGTGAACCGCTCCAGCAGCCGGGCGTACCCCGCGAACGAGTAGTCGAAGTGGTCCCGGTCCGGCGTCTCGCTGTACCCGAACCCTGGGAAGTCCGGCGCGATCAGCCGCCACCGGTCGCCGAGCACGGGCATCAGGGTGCGGTACTGGAAGGACGACGACGGATACCCGTGCGGCAACAGCACGACGGGCGCACCCGGGGGTCCCGCCTCCCGGTAGAAGACCTCGACACCGTCGACGTCGACGGTCCGGTGGGCCACGGGGACGAGTTCGGACGGCATGGCTCCTCCAGAACGGGGCGGGGCGATGGCCGGGAAAGCGCCGAGTGCCCCCTTTTTCGGGCAGTCATTCTGTCGCGAGGCAGATCCGTAGTCGGCGGCCTCGGCGCTGGTACCGCGGGTCGCGGCCAGGCACGGAAGACATGTGCACGGCGAGCACGCGGCCGGCTGTGGGCCGTGGCGGTGGGTCCGTCTGCTGTCTGCCATTGGACGGGCCTCGCAGCCGCTCGGTGAGAGGGCTCCTGAGGGCGGGTAACCGCCAGGCATGATCCTGTCGTGGGAGGTACTGCCGGAGTCGGACCTGCGTGAGGCCATCGGTGGGCTCGTACGTGTGGTGGAAACCGCAGGCGCATTGATCATCTTTGTGGGGGCGGTCTGGGCGTTCGCCCGTTTCATCGCGGCCGTGGTGCGTGGCGGGGGGCAGGGGCAGGGCTTCAACCGGATCCGGCTGACACTGGGCAGGTTTCTCGTGCTGGGACTCGAGTTCCAGCTGGCGGGCGATGTGCTGCGTACCGCGGTGGCGCCCAGTTTCACCGAGATCGGGCAGCTCGCCGCGATCGCCGCCATCCGGACGGCGCTCAACTACATCCTGGGCCGTGAGATCGCCCGTGAACGTGCCGAGCTCGAACGGGACACAGAAAGGGAACCCCAGCAGGACGCGGGAGCCAGGGCCGAACGACGAAAGGCGACGTAGCGTGAACGCGGTGATCGAGGCAGCCGCGCTGCTGGTTGTCGCAGCCGGCGTCGTGTCGTTCCTGACGGCCTACGCGGCCACGCGCACGATCCGCTCCGCCCTGCCGCTCCTCCTGGACTTTCTCATGGCCGCCGGCCTGATCCGCCTCGCGGGTGATCTGTCGTGGAGCAGTATCGCGCTGACGGTCTCCATCATCGCCGTCCGTAAGGTCGCCGCTTTCGGCGTCGCCGAGAAGAGCACGGCATGAGTGATGAGCATGATGGAGTGCGGCAGACGATATGGCGTCCCGGCTGTCCCCCGCTCTGCCCCACTTCCCCCACACCTGCCCCCTCGCGCTTCTGCCGGACACAGACGGCACCGGACCGCTGCCAGCGGCCCACAGGACTACCGGCTCACCAGTTCACCCGTAGGTAAACTGCCCCTCGTAGGTCCCTCACTGACTCGACTGAATGGTCACTTGAGTGCGCGAGTCGCGCGGTAACCAGCGGGTGGTCTGCGCCTGTGTCCAGCCCTGTAGCGAACCTCCTCGCGTGCGCCCTTCCCGCTTCTGCGCAGCGTCAGGACAGCGTCGCTCAGTCCAAGGCCCATGAGCCGGGCCTATGGGCGGGGAGCAGCAGGTCGGCGACGAGACCGTAGTGGTCGCTCGCCCATACGCCGTCGACGGGCTCGGAGAAGACCTGCTCGCACAGATCGACACGCAGGGTCGGTCCGTAGTCGTCGCACCGAACCATGATGTAGTCGACGCGCCGCCCTTCCTCCTCGGGCATCTCACCCTGCCGCACGAGAGGGTTGACAGGGGAGAAGGTGTGACCCGGCTCGCCCGGATGAGCCGTCTCCCATGCGTCGCGGTAGCACACGCTCAGGCCGCCCAACGACTGCCGACCCGTCCAGAACCGCACACTCGCGCTGTCAGGAGGGGCATCGAAGTCCCCGAGCAACACGACATGACCGTTTCCCGCCATGGCTTCCACGAGACGGGCGGCAGCGACGGCCTGCGCCTCCCGCTCCCGCTCCTGGCCGCGCTCCCAGCTCGGTTTGTGGTGCACCACCAGCATTGTCCCGAACGGACTGGGCGCCTGCACCTCCGCGACCGTCACCCCACACCACGCTGCCATCGCCTCCCGTCCGACATCGCCGAACGCATCCGCCCATACGGCCGTGATCGGCCATCGGCTGGCGACGGCTGCCCCCACCCCGTCCTCGGACCAACGCGGGTGTGCGGCCACATGCCAGCCCTCTCCCAGCAGTTCCCTCACACCGTCATAGCCCTCGCGGCGGACGACCTCCTGCAGGGCGACGACATGCGGCTGCCAGTCCTGCACCCCCCGCTCCAACAGGCGCCTGCGCCGCTGCCAATCGGCATGCCGCCTCGCCAACACGTTCACCGTCATCGCCCGGAAGATCCCGGAACGGGGCCTTGCCTTTCCGCCGCCCATGGCCGACATCCCTCTTCCCGCGAGGCGCGCATCTGCCACCTCAGCCCTGCCCGTCTCGATCGCAACGCCTTGATCTTCCCGTGTTCAAGTCGAGGGTGCGCGCAGCGCATCCGCGAGCGATGCCGCGGGGCGAAGGCCAAAGGCCTGGCCGACTGGAAGTCGATCGAGCTGGAGCGGCCGGGCGGCGGCACCGTCACCGTCACCGACGTGCCCGCCATCCGCGGCCCGGATCGCGTGAGGAGGTCGAGCCGTTCACCGGCCAGGTCGTCGGCTTCGTCCTGACGGGGGAGAGCCTGCCGAGGGTTTACGTCAGTGGCGACAACGCCTCGCTCGACCCGGTCAGGGAGATCGCCGAGCGCTTCGCCCTGGTGGACACCGCCCTCCTCTTCTCCGGAGCACCCCGCTTCCCCGGGCTCTTCGACGGCCTGCCCGTCGTCCTGGACAGCGCCCAGGCCGCCGAGGCCGCCCGGATCCTCGGCACCCGCCGCGTCGTCCCCGTCCCGAGAGGCGCAGGCACCGGACGGCTGGCGTGCGCGACCGCTTCGACATGCTGGACTTGACAGAGATGACGGCGCCCGCATCGCGACGACCACCGTCAACGACGGCGTTGCCACGGGCGGTGGCTTCATACGGGCGGCAGCGGGACGCGCATGCAGACCGTGCCGCGCAGATCCAGCCATGCGGCGTCGGGGGCCCGCACGAGTCGCAGGATCACCGCGCCGCAGTTCGGGCAGCGGGCCACCATGCCCGGGGCGTGCGCGTACACGCGCAGGTCGGCGACGAGAGCGGTGTGCCCACAGCCGGTGCAGCGCCCGGAGGCCACGGTGACGTCCGCGGTGAACAGCTCGCCCAGGGGACCGGCGAGCGCGTTGCCGTCCTGGTAGTCCATGGTGTCGTGTTGGTCCATATCAGCCTCCCGTGGGCCCGAAGCGTTCGGTTCTGATCCGGCGCGGTTCGTGGCCCAGGGCCACCAGCTGGGCCGCTGCGGTCTCGACGAAGCCGGTCGGCCCGCAGATGAAGCAGACCGGCTCGAACTCCGGTGGCCAGCCGTGGGTCTGCAGGTCCGCGAGTTGCAGACGCTTGGCGGGTCGCGGCCAGCCGTCAGGCGTGTGCCGCGTGTAGAGGTGGGTGACCTCCAGACCTCCGTCACCGGGCTGCGGGAAGCGCAGTTCGGATGCGTAGTACCGGTCCTCCGGGGTACGGACCGAGTAGATCAGCCGGAAAGGGGTACGGCTGCCGAGGCTGCGGCGCGTGCGGATCATGGCCATCAGCGGGGCGATCCCCGATCCGCCGCCCACCAGCAGCACCGGCCGGGTATCGGCCGGGCGCCAGACGAACCAGCCGCCCACCGGGCCCCGGATCTCCACCAGATCACCGGTCTCCATCACATCGACCAGATACGGCGAGACCTCCCCGTCGGGCACGCGCTGCACCGTCAGCTCGATCCGCTCGCCGTCGGGTGCCGAGGTCACCGAATAGCTGCGCTGGGTGCTGTAGCCGTCCTCGGCGGTCAGCCGCACGTCCACGTGCTGGCCGGGCAAGTGCCCTGACCAGCCGGGCACGTCGAAGACCAGCGTGCGAGCCGAAGGCGTCTCGTCACGCAGACCGACCAGCCGGGCGGCCTGCCAGGTCAGGGGCGCCGTCAGTCGCCCTGGTACCGCTGCTCGCGCCATGGGTCACCGTAGTCGTGGTAGCCGGCGCTCTCCCAGAAGCCCGGCTCGTCCTCGGTCAGCAGCCGCATGCCCCGCACCCACTTGGCCGACTTCCACAGGTACAGATGGGGTACCAGCAGCCGGGCCGGGCCGCCGTGCACCGGAGCGAGGTCCTCCCCCTCATACTGGTAGGCGATCCACGCCTTGCCACCCAGCAGGTCCTCCAGCGGGATGTTCGTCGTGTAGCCGCCGTAGGAGTGGACCAGCACGAACTCGGCCGCCGTCTCCACATCGGCGAACAGCGTGTCCAGCGACACCCCTTGCCAGCCGGTGCCCAGCTTCGACCACTTGGTCACGCAGTGCAGGTCCACTGTCGGCCGCTCGCTCGGCAGCGCCAGCAGTTCCTGCCACGACCAGCTGTGGCGCGTCGCGCTCTCGGTCGTGATGGTGAACTCCCACTCCTCCCGTGCGATGCTCGGCGTAGGACCGGCCGACAACACCGGAAAGTCCTCGGTCAGGTACTGCCCGGGAGGCAGTTTCACATCGGCGGGGCGTGCCCGGCCGTGAAAGCCTCGCGAAACGATTCCCATGGATCTGCCCCATTCCGTCAGGGGAGACACGACGCCGACGACCCCGGGGACGACATCTCCATTGTGAAAGACGCGAGCGGAATTCACACGTCGTGGCTTCGCGCCGCCCGAGGACAACGCCCGTGACCTCCGGCCAAGGGCTCACCCCGGTAGGTGGCCGAGGCCCGGTGGACCGCCAGGCCGGTGAGGTGGGCGACGGGCTGCCCGTGGGCCATGGGCAGCCCGTTCAGCAAGGCGGCGCCGCCATGATGGAGGTCCACTGCGGACCAGACAGCGGCTCAGCCTTTGCAGTCACACGTCAGCGGCTGTTTCGCCGGCCTTGAGGACGGCCTCGATGTCGACCACGACATCGACGATGGCGCTGACGACTACTCCGCCCCGGTCGACCACGTCGTTCCACTCACCCCGAAAGCATGGCGATTGATACGGGTGGTGGCCGTGGAGCCCGTACGCCTCCTGGGCCCCCGGGCCGTCCCCTTACAGCGAGATCCCCGGTGACCTCGCATTCGGTTGCGCTGAGCTGATGAACGCGTGAGCCGAGGGATGTCCACGTCGGGTGGTGTTGGACGTCGACGAAGTCGGCACTGCGCAGGTGGGCGTCACGCCGGGCTGACCGGTGTACACCTGTGGCGCGTCGATGGTCGCCTTGACGCGGGCCTTCTCCGGCTCGTCCGGATCGACCTCCAGCCAGCCGTGCACGTTCTTGAACTGCCCGCGCACGTAAGTGACCATCATGCGCCTGGCGCGGAGTTCCGCGCCCGGTATGGCCGGGCTCGAAGAACCATTTGGCCGTGGCCATGTTGGCTCCCCTGGAGCCTTTTCCCCTGGGGTGGGAGTTGATCAGCGCCGGAGCATGCGCCAACGGCTGAGGGTGGCCTCCACGGGTCCCCGGTCCTTGGTCACGCCCTCGGTGATGAGGGAAATACCGACGCCCAGCAACCAGACGTCCTTGGCCAGCGCGATTCCCTGCTCGGTGGGGCGCAGACTGCCTTCCTGGCGCATGCCTGGCGTACGCATGTAGAGCCCGAGAGTGCCGCACGAGAAGGCGGTGAGGGCGGCTCCGGCGATGGCGGCGGGCATGGCCGGCAGGAGCAGCGCGGTGGCAACGGCGATCTCCCCGGTGGAGAGCAGCCGGGTGAGCTTCTGGGCGTCGAGCCTGCCCAGGAAGGGGTAAGTGGCGGTGGCGAACTGCTGGAGTCCCTCAGCGGTTGCCTGGTCCGCGTCGCGTTTCGACAGTCCGGAGTTGAGGAAGAACGCACCGACGGTGAGCCTGAGCGGCAGTTGCCGCGCTGCGGAGCGCCATGCCGAATCGAATGCCACGTCCAGCCTCCCGACTCTCGCCCCCGCCTACCACCATGCCACCGGTCCGAACCATGTCAAACGGGCAGTAGTCCCTGCCTGGGGCGCGTAACCGGGCGGGTGGCAGTACCGTAACGGCGACGCTTGTGGGGCGTGACGGGGCCGGCACCTGGCCCGCCCCCGCCGCAGAGCGGACTCGGCGAGGACCCCGAGCGCGCGGAGACGCGGGCCGCGCAGCCGACGGCGTTCGCCCCGGACTGGAACTGCCCCTTTTGCGGGTGTTAGATGGAAAGCGTCACGAAAATGGAGACGTGCCGCAACAGCGGGCATCCACCAGGCCGCGTTTGCCTGGTTGACGGGAAGCTGAAGAGCAGGGCTACGCCGCCGCCCAGTGGATCACACCAAAGACGGAGCAGCCAAAGGCCCTGGACGCCAGTCGCATGGCGGTGGCCGGCGAATCGGTGGACGGCAGCATGACGACCGCGCCGGCGCTGATGGCCACGGAACGCGGCGAACACTCGTGCAGCAGTCGATGCGATACCCGGTCGCCGACACGGCGATGAACACCGCGTCGTACGAACGGTTCGCCACGCCACCGGTTACGAGGCTTCCCGCCCGTCCGCGAACCGAGGAGCGCCGCTATGCCCGTCACGGCCGAAGCAACAGCCATCCGTCCGTTCCGGATCGAGGTTCCGGAGGAGCAACTCGCCGAGCTGCGCAGCCGGATCGAGGCGACGCGCTGGCCTTCTGAAGAACTCGTCGCCGACCGGTCGCAGGGCGTGCGACTGGCGACGCTGCAGGCGCTCGCCCGCTACTGGACGACCGAGTACGACTGGCGCAGATGCGAGGCGCGGCTGAACGCGCTGCCGCAGTTCACGACCGAGATCGACGGGGTCGGGATCCACTTCATCCACGTCAGGTCGCGGCATGAGCACGCGTTGCCGCTGATCATGACTCATGGCTGGCCCGGCTCGGTCATCGAGCTGCTGGAGACCGTCGGCCCGCTGACCGACCCGACCGCTCACGGCGGCACCCCCGAGGAGGCGTTCCACCTGGTGCTGCCGTCCCTGCCTGGCTACGGCTTCTCGGGCGAGCCGACCGAGCTCGGCTGGGAGTCGGGCCGCATCGCACGCGCGTGGGCGGAGCTGATGGGCCGCCTCGACTACACGCGCCACGTCGCCCAAGGGGGCGACGTGGGCGCCACCGTCACGGACGCGATGGGCCGCCAGGCACCCGAGGGGCTGCTCGGCATCCACATGAACCTGCTCGCCGGGGCGCTCGGCTTCAAGGACCAACTGCCTGCGGAGTCCGAGCAGGAACGCGCGGCGCACGAAGCGGTCGACACGTTCATGACGGACGGCTTCGGCTACTTCCTGGAGCAGTCCACCCGGCCGCAGACGATCGGATACTCCCTGCTGGATTCACCCGTCGGGCTGGCGGCCTGGTTGCTCGACCACGACACGGACAGCTACTTGAAGATCTCCCGCGCGTTCGTGGACGGCGAGCCCGTGGGCAATCTCACCCGGGACAACATCGTCGACAACATCACGCTGTACTGGCTGACGGGCACCGGAACCTCGGCCGCCCGGTGGTACTGGGAGTTCGGACGGGCCCTGGCGGCAGCCCAGGCGGCCGGCCAGGCTCCTCCGGCGGTCTCGGTTCCGGTCGGCTTCACGACGTTCCGCGGCGAGCTCTGGGCTGCCCCGCGCAGCTGGGTCGAGACGGTCTACCCCAAGCTCACGTACTTCAACGAGGTCGACAGCGGCGGCCACTTCGCCGCATGGGAGGAACCGGAGCTCTTCTCCAAGGAGGTGCGGGCTGCGTTCGGCTCACTGCGCTGACTACGCCATCGTGTTCGGCTCCGGTTGTGTAAAACACGCGGGAATCCCGGAGCCCGCCGCGCGTTGAACTCCATGTGACCTCAGTGATCGCACAGACCCGGTTCTCGGTCCTCGACCGTTCCCGCACCCGTGAGGGGCACGACGCCACCGAGGCCTTGCGGGACACGGTCACACTCGCGCGGGAGCTGGAGGACCTGGGCTATCACCGGATCTGGGTGTCGGAGCACCACGGTGTGCCCGGAGTCGCCGGTTCGGCGCCGACCGTGCTGGCCGCGGCCGTCGCGGCGGCCACGCGACGCATACGGGTGGGCACCGGCGGGGTGATGCTGCCCAACCACCGGCCGTTCGTCGTGGCCGAGCAGTTCGGGGTTCTGGAGGCCCTCTTCCCCGGGCGGATCGACATGGGCCTGGGCCGGTCCGTCGGCTTCACCGACGGGGTGCGCAGGGCCCTGGGGCGGGACAAGGGCGACGCGGACGACTTCGCCGGGCAACTCGACGAACTGCTCGGCTGGTTCCGCGGCACGTCTCCGACGCGTGCGCACGCGCGCCCGGCGGAGGGTCTGGCGGTGCCGCCGTTCGTGCTCGCGATGGGCGAGGGCGCCGCGATCGCCGCCCGGGCGGGCCTGCCGATGGTCATCGGCGACCTCCGCGACCGCGAGAGGATGCAGCGCGGCATCGACCACTACCGCGCGGCCTTCCGGCCCTCTCGCTGGGCCCGGGAGCCGTACGTCGTCATCTCGGGCACGGTCGCGGTGGCCGCCACGCCCGAGGAGGCCCGGCGCCTGCTGCTCCCCGAGGCCTGGTCGATGGCGTACTCGCGCACGTACGGCACGTTCCCCCCGCTGCCGCCGGCCGACGAGGTCGAGACCCGCGCGATGACCGCCAAGGAGCGCGGCTTCTACGAGTCCGGCCTCACCGGCCACATCGCCGGTACGGAGGACCAGGTGGCCCACGAACTGGAGACGGTGCTGAAGGAGACGGGAGCGCAGGAACTCCTCGTCACCACCAGCACCTACGACCGTGCGGCCCTGCTGGACTCCTACCGGCGACTGGCCCGGATCACCGCCGGCTAGACCACGGCCCTGTGGTGGGGCTCCACGCGCTCCCCCAGCCCCGCGGACACCTCGGCGGCGCGGGCGAGGGAGCGGCGGTCGGGGCAGGTGCCAGGCGGCACCACGTCCCGCACCTCGGCCTCGGCCACCAGACCGCGAGCCGTCGCCACCCGCCACAGGGAGGCGAGCAGGGTGTCCTCTCCGACGAAGGCGGGGGCCGTGCTGGCGGTGCCGTCGCCGTGCCGGTAGTGGATGCGGACGGGCTGGACGGGGACGCCGGCGTCGAGGGCGGCCTGGAAGACGGCGCGGCGGAAGGTGCCGCCGCCCCGCCCGCACCAGGTGCTGCCCTCGGGGAAGGCCGCGACCGCCGCGCCGGCGCGCAGGGCACCGGCGACGCGGTCGACCGTCCCCGGCAGGACGCGCAGCCTGTCCCGTTCGATGAACAGGACACCGGCCCGCGCCGTCAGCGGGCCCGCCACCGGCCACCGCCGGATCTCGGTCTTGGCGAGCATCCGGGCCGGACGCACGGCGGCGAGCAGCGGGACGTCCAGCCAGGAGATGTGGTTGGCGACGAGGAGCACCCCGCCCGACGGCGCGGTGGTGCCGGTGACACGGACCCGGACGCCCGCGGCCCGCACCATCGCCCGGCACCACCACCGCACCAGCCGGTCCGGTACCCGCCTGCCGATCGGCAACAGCGCGATCCCCCCGAGCAGGAGGACCGTCACCGCCGTCAGCCGCAGCACCGCCCGGGGCAGGGCCGCGGTGGACCCCGTCGGCTCCACGCACGCCTTCGGAGTGCACGGCGCGCTGGGCAGCCAGACGCTCATCAGGCCGGCAGCAGCGACAGGAAGTGCCGCAGATAGCGCGGGTTGACCCTGCTCATCGGCAGCAGCACGTACAGGTCGGCGACGCCGAAGTCCGGGTCGTGCGCGGGCTCACCGCACACCCAGGCGCCGAGGCGGAGGTAGCCGCGCAGCAGGGGCGGCGGTTCGGCGCGCTGCCCGGGCCGGACCACGTCGTCGTGGGCCCAGGGCAGCAGGGGCCGCACCCGGTAGCCCTCGGGAGCGAGGTGCTTGGCCCGTACGCGGTCCCATGTACCCGCGGCGAGCGCGCCGCCGTCGGCGAGCGGAAGCGAGCAGCAGCCCGCCAGCCACTCGTGACCGCCCTGGATCATGTACCGCGCGATCCCGGCCCAGATCAGGCCGATGACCGTTCCGTCACGGTGGTCGGGGTGCACGCAGGAGCGCCCGACCTCGACGAGCCCGGGACGGATCGCGTCCAGCGGTGCGAGGTCGAACTCGCCCTCCGAGTACAGCCGCCCGGCGACCGCGGCGCGCTGCGGCGGCAGCAGCCGGTACGTACCGACGACCTGGTCGGTCAGGGTGTCCCGGACGAGCAGGTGGTCGCAGTACGCGTCGAAGGCGTCGACGTCGAGGCCGGGCTGCGGAGTGGTCAGCAGCGCGCCCATCTCGCCGGCGAAGACGTCGTGCCGCAGCCGCTGCGCGGCACGCACGTCGGCCTCGTCACGGGCGAGGGTGACGGTGTAGCGGGTGGGCGCGGTCGCCTGGGGCGGGCTGTCGAGCGTGGATACGCCGGTCATGGCTGGCTCTCTCCTGGGGACGGACGGGCCTGTGCGGCGGGAGCTGAGCGGGCCGCCGGTTGGTTACGGCGTGCTCGCTCCTGTTTTCCCGACACCGACTGACCGGCGCGTGACCTTCGCAGAGAGGCGGGGTGTGGGCTTGCTGAATGCCAGGGGGCTGCGGCGCGACAGATCTTGGCGGGGCCGGGGAGCACCACTCCCGGCCCCGCCCGTCCGCACCTGACCGGCGAACGTTCTTGAGGGGGCGTGCGCCCCCCGAAACCAACAACACCCCTACGGCGCTGCCGCTACCGCTTCGCGACCTTCCGAGCAGCCCGCAGCCACTCCTTGTTCATGCTCGTGATGGAGACCAAGGGAATGCCCTTCGGGCACGCCGTCGCGCACTCACCGGCCAACGTGCACCCCCCGAACCCCTCGTCATCCATCTGCGCCACCATGTCCAGCACCCGCGTCTCCCGCTCGGGCGCCCCCTGGGGCAGCACGTTCAGATGGTTGACCTTGGCCGAGGTGAACAGCATCGCCGCCCCGTTGGGGCACGCCGCCACACACGCACCGCACCCGATGCACTCCGCGTGCTCGAACGCGAAGTCGGCGTCCGGCTTCGGGACCGGCGTGGCGTGGGCCTCGGGCGCGGCACCGGTCGGCGCGGTGATGTACCCGCCGGCCTGGATGATCCGGTCGAAGGCCGACCGGTCGACCACCAGGTCCTTGATGACCGGGAAGGCGGAGGCCCGCCACGGCTCGATGTCGATCGTGTCGCCGTCCTTGAAGGACCTCATGTGCAGCTGGCAGGTCGTCGTGCGCTCGGGCCCGTGCGCCTCCCCGTTGATCACCAGACTGCACGCGCCGCAGATGCCCTCGCGGCAGTCGTGGTCGAAGGCCACCGGGTCCTCACCGCGCAGGATGAGTTCCTCGTTGAGGGTGTCCAGCATCTCCAGGAAGGACATGTCGGACGAGATGCCGTCCACCTCGTACGTGGACATCGCTCCGTCGGCGTCGGCGTTCTTCTGCCGCCAGACGCGCAGGGTGAGCTTCATGCGTAGCTCCGCTGAGTGGGGTGGACGTACTCGAAGACCAGGTCTTCCTTGTGCAGCACGGGGGCAGAGCCCGTACTGGTGAACTCCCAGGCGGCCGCGTACGCGAACTCGTCGTCCTTGCGGGCCGCCTCGCCGTCGGCCGTCTGGGACTCCTCGCGGAAGTGGCCGCCGCAGGACTCTGTGCGGTGCAGCGCGTCGAGGCACATCAGCTCGGCGAGTTCGAGGTAGTCGACGACGCGGTTGGCCTTCTCCAGCGACTGGTTGAACTCCTCCCCCGTGCCCGGCACCTTGATGCGCCGCCAGAACTCCTCGCGGATCTGCGGGATGCGTTCCAGCGCCTTGCGCAGCCCCGAGTCCGTGCGGGCCATGCCGCAGAACTCCCACATCAGCTCGCCGACCTCGCGGTGGAAGGAGTCGGGGGTGCGGTCGCCGTCCACGGACAGGAGCAGGTTGAGGCGGTCCTCCGTCTCGGCCAGCACCTCCTGGACGACGGGGTGGTCGGCCGTGACGGCCTCGTGCAGCGGGTTGCGCGCGAGGTAGTCGTTGATGGTCGCCGGCAGCACGAAGTAACCGTCGGCGAGGCCCTGCATCAGGGCGGACGCGCCGAGCCGGTTCGCGCCGTGGTCGGAGAAGTTGGCCTCGCCGATCGCGAACAGGCCGGGGATGGTGGTCTGCAGGTCGTAGTCGACCCAGAGGCCGCCCATCGTGTAGTGCACGGCGGGGTAGATCCGCATCGGCACCTCGTACGGATCCTCGTCGGTGATCCGCTGGTACATGTCGAAGAGGTTGCCGTACTTGGCCTCGACGGCCTTGCGCCCCATCCGCTTGATGGCGTCGGCGAAGTCCAGGTACACGCCCTGTCCGCCGGGACCGACGCCCCGGCCCTCGTCGCAGACGTTCTTCGCGGCGCGGGACGCGATGTCGCGGGGCACGAGGTTGCCGAAGGACGGGTAGATGCGCTCCAGGTAGTAGTCGCGCTCGTCCTCGGGGATCTCGGCGGCCCGGCGGGTGTCGCCCTTGGCCTTCGGCACCCAGATGCGGCCGTCGTTGCGCAGCGACTCGCTCATCAGGGTCAGCTTGGACTGGTGGTCGCCGGTGCGCGGGATGCACGTGGGGTGGATCTGGGTGAAGCACGGGTTGGCGAAGTACGCGCCGCGCCGGTGGGCCCGCCAGATCGCGGTGGCGTTGGAGTTCATGGCGTTCGTCGACAGGTAGAAGACGTTGCCGTAGCCGCCGGAGGCGAGCACGACGGCGTCCGCGAAGTACGTGTCGATCCGGCCGGTGATGAGGTCGCGCGCCACGATGCCGCGCGCCCGCCCGTCGATCACGATCAGGTCGAGCATCTCGGTGCGCGGGTGCATCTCGATGTTCCCGGCCGCGACCTGCCGGCTGAGGGCCTGGTAGGCGCCCAACAGCAGCTGCTGTCCCGTCTGGCCGCGGGCGTAGAAGGTACGCGACACCTGCACGCCGCCGAACGACCGGGTGTCGAGCAGACCGCCGTACTCACGCGCGAACGGCACGCCCTGCGCCACGCACTGGTCGATGATCTCGACAGAGATCTGCGCCAGCCGGTGGACGTTGGACTCGCGGGCCCGGAAGTCGCCGCCCTTGACGGTGTCGTAGAACAGGCGGTGGATGGAGTCGCCGTCGTTGCGGTAGTTCTTCGCCGCGTTGATGCCGCCCTGCGCCGCGATCGAGTGGGCGCGGCGCGGGGAGTCCTGGTAGCAGAACTGCACGACGTGGTAGCCCTGTTCGGCGAGCGTGGCCCCCGCGGAGCCACCGGCCAGGCCCGTCCCGACCACGATCACCGTGTGCTTGCGCCGGTTGGCGGGGTTGACGAGCTTGGCCTCGAAGCGCCGGGTGTCCCAGCGCTCGTTGACGGGCCCGGAGGGCGCCTTGCCGTCGACGACGGGCTCACCGGTCCGGTACTCGGCGTAGGTAGTCATGTCAGCTCACCACTCCGGTCATGACGCCCACGGGCACGGCGATGAAACCGGCCGTGAGCAGCAGCGCGAGGACGTTCGCGAAGGTCTTGAGGGCGCGGTCGCGGGTGCGGCTGCCCACGCCGAGGGTCTGCGCCGCGCTCCAGAAGCCGTGCCGGATGTGCAGGCCGAGCGCGAGCATCGCGACGATGTAGATGACGTTGCCGTACCAGGTGGAGAAGGTGTCCACGACGTTCTGGTACGGGTGGCCCTCCTGGAAGCCGCCGGAGTGCACGGTGCCGGTGGTGAGGTCCAGGATGTGCCAGACGATGAACAGGCCGAGGATGATCCCGCCCCAGCGCATCGTGCGCGTGGCGTAGCTCGCCCGCGGCTTCTTGTGCACGTACTTGCTGGGCCGGGCCTTGATGTCGCGGCGGCTGAGCTGATACGCGGAGACGGCGTGGGCGACGACCGCGACGACCAGCACCGCGCGGACGAGCCACAGCGTCCACTCGTAGTGCATGAAGGGTTCGCCGACGGTCCGCAGCCAGTGGGCGTAGCCGTCGAACTCCCCGGCCCCGAAGAAGATCTTCAGGTTGCCGATCATGTGGACGACGAGGTAGAGCAGCATGATCAGGCCGCTGACCGCCATGACGGTCTTCTTGCCGACGGAGCTGTCCCACACGGTGCGTGCCATGGACGGCCGTCGGTCCGTCCGCGTTGCCAGTGCCATGCACACGACGCTAGAGCGGGGACACGTGATCGGTCCAAGACATGGTACGGCTCGTTTCGATAGGGCTGTCCTATCGTGGGAGGGTGCAGTTCCAGCAGCTCCAGTACTTCGTGGCCGTCGCCGAGACCCGGCACTTCACCCGGGCCGCGGAGCTCGTGCATGTCGCCCAGCCCTCGCTGTCCCAGCAGATCCGGTCGCTTGAGCGGGAGTTGGGCGCGGAACTGTTCCGGCGGGCGCGCGGCAACATCACGCTGACCGACGCGGGCGAGGCGCTGCTGCCGCTGGCCCGGCGGATACTGGCGGACGCGGACACGGCGCGGCAGGAGGTGGCCGAGCTGGTCCAGCTGCGGCGGGGGCGGGTGCGGCTCGGTGCGACGCCGAGCCTGTGCACGGGCCTGCTGCCGGACGTACTGCGCGCCTTCCACGACCGCTATCCCGGGATCCGGCTGCTGATCGAGGAGGGCGGCTCGCACGATCTGGTGCGTGAGCTCGCGCGGGGCGCGCTGGACCTGGCGCTGGTCGTGCTGCCGCTGCCCAGCCCCTCCCCCGCGCTGACCACGGTGGAGGTGCTGCGGGAGGACCTGGTGGTGGTGTCGTCGCCGGAGGCCACCCGGCCCGGGCGCGGGCGGCGTGCGGTGCGGATCTCCGATCTGGAGGGTGAGCGGCTGGTGATGTTCCGGCACGGGTACGACCTGCGGGAACTGACCGTCGCCGCGTGCCGTGCCGAGGGCTTCGAGCCGGACTTCGCGGTGGAGGGCGGGGAGATGGACGCGGTGCTGGGGTTCGTGCGGGCGGGGCTGGGGGTGGCCGTGGTGCCGCGGATGGTGGCCACGCGGGCGGGGCGGGGGCTGCGGGTGACGGCGCTGGCGCGGCCGGGGCTGCACCGGACGATCGCGCTGGCGCACCGGAGTGATGTGGCTCCGCCTCGGGCGGCGCGGGAGCTGCAGCGGATGCTGCTGTCGACCACGACGGGGGCTTGAGCGCGAGGGTTTCTCGCCCCCGCCGCCCCCACCCGTCCCGTCATCAGGGGCTCCGCCCCTTCAACCCCGCTCGGGGCTCCGCCCCGGACCCCGCTCCTCAAGCGCCGGAGGGGCTGAATTCTCAGCCCCTCCGGCGCTTGAGGACGAGGCCGTCAGGCCGACAGCGGGGGTCTGGGGGCGCAGCCCCCAGGGACGGGACGGGTAGGGGCGGCGGGGGCGAGGAAACCCCGTTCAACCCCCGGGCCGTCAGCCCGTCGCGTCCACCAGCGCCAGCTCGTGCAACCGGTCCGGCGGCCCCGGGCGGGCGTAGTACCAGCCCTGGGCCGTGTCGCAGCCCAGTATCCGCAGCTGCTCGGCCTGCGCGCCCGTTTCCACACCCTCCACCGTGACCGTGAGGTCAAGGCTGTGGGCGAGGGACACGATGCCCTCGACGATCTTCAGGTCGACCGGATCCGCCGGGAACTGCTGCATGCCCTGGGTGAAGGAACGGTCCAGCTTGAGCACGCTCACCGGCAGCCGCCGCAGGTTGGCCAGGTTGGAGTACCCCGTGCCGAAGTCGTCCAGAGCGATGTCGACGCCCATCTCGGCCAGTCGGCGCAAGGGCTTGAGCACCTCGTTGTCGGCGCCGATCAACGCCGACTCCGTCACCTCCAGGCAGAGCGCGTCCGCTTCGAGCCCCGCACGCTCCAGGATGTCCACCGTGTCCTGCACGAGACGAGGGTGGGTGAGCTGGCAGGGAGACAGGTTCACGTTCACCCGCAGGGGGCCCGTGCCCACCTTGTCCTTGTGCCGCTCCTGCCAGTCCCGGGCCTGGCGCACCGACTGCTCCAGCACCCACCGGCCCAGCGGCACGATCAGCCCGGTGTGCTCGGCCAGCGGGATGAAACGGTCCGGCCCGAGCACACCGTGCTGCGGGTGCAGCCAGCGCACCAGGGCCTCGGCACCACGCACCGTGCCGTCGCCGAGGTGCACCAGGGGCTGGTACTCGATGAAGAACTCGCTGCGGTCGAGCGCCGCGGGCAGGGCGGTGGTGAGCCCGTGCCGGGTGATGGCGCGGGCGTCGGCCTCCGCGTCGGCCATCTCATAGCGGTTGCCGCCCGCCGACTTGGCCCGGTACATGGTGATGTCCGCGCTGCGCAGCACCTCCGCCGGGCCGCGCTCCCCCGCCGGGCCCTCGACGATGCCGACGCTGCCGCGCACGAGGAGCTCACGGCCGTCGATACGGACCGGGGTGACGAGCGCGTTCATGATGCGGTCGGCCAGTTCGTCGACCCCGCGCTGGGTGTCGGTGCCGGTGGTCAGCGCCACGAACTCGTCGCCGCCGAGCCGGGCGACCATCTCGCCGGGGGCGGTGGCGCAGGACTGCAGACGGTCGGCGATCTCCACCAGCAGCCGGTCACCGGCCGCGTGGCCGAGGCTGTCGTTGATGGCCTTGAAGCCGTCGAGGTCGAGGTAGCACAGACCGAAGCGCTGACCCTCGCCCGCCGACAGCGCCTTCTCCAGGCGTTCGAAGAAGAGCGTGCGGTTGGGCAGTCCGGTGAGCGCGTCGTGCGTGGCCTCGTAGCGCAGGCGGAGGTTGAGCAGGCGGCGCTCCGTGGTGTCCTCCATGAGCGCCAGCTGGTAGCGGGGGTGCCCTTCCGCGTCCCGGAGGAGCGAGACCGTCAGGTTGGTCCACAGAACCGTTCCGTCGGGGCGGTAGAAAGCCTTCTCGGTGTGGTAGTGCTCGCGCTCTCCCCGGACCAGTTCCTCGTACAGGCGCCAGACCTGGGGGGCGTCCTCGGGGTGGGTCCACTCCTGCACGTTGCGTTCGCGCACCGCGTGCTCGGAGCCGCCGAACATGCGCAGCAGCGCGCCGTTGACCTGCAGGATGTTGCCTTCGAGGTCGGCGATGCCGATGCCTATGGCGGCGCCCTCGAAGACGGCGCGGAAGCGGGCCTCGCTCTCGTGCAGCGCCTGGGCGACCAGTCCCTGGGCGTTGAGGGCGGCCTGGGCGATGGCCTCCTGCTCGGCCAGCGTCCGCGCCCGCAGTGCCTCGGCGTACCCGGCGGCCATGGCGTGCTGCAGCCGGGAGGAACGGGCGCGAAGGTCCTCCGCGGAGCCGTCCTCGCCGCAGTACAGCACCAGGTAGGCGTCCACGCAGTCGAGCGAGTGACTGAGGGCCTCGGGGTCGGTGCAGTGCGCGTCGACGAGTGCGGCGCCGACCTGCTTGCCGGCGTCCGCGTCGAAGTTCCGGGCCCGCAGCGCCTCGCTCAGCCGCCGTGCGAGTGGCAGGAGCCGCTCCTCGAGCTCCGGGCGGGTGAGCGACGTGGAGGTCACCGGGAAGACCGCCCGGCTCCAGATCGTCGCGAACCGGCGCAGTCTGTCCTCCGGCCCGTCCGGCTCCGCGGTCATGCCGTACGCCCCACGCCGGCGAATCCGGAGAAGGCGTACGGATCCTCGTCCTCGGGAGCCGTGTCGGGCCGCCAGTTCGCCATCGGCACCAGTCCGGGTTCCACCATGTCGTACCCCTCGAAGAACCGCGCGATCTCGTCGCGCGAGCGCATGATCAGCGGGTTGCGGATGTCCTTGTACACGTCGACCGCTCCCTCGGCCCGCTCGGGCGGCAGCGGGATTCCCTCGTACGCGGCGTGCGAGAGCACGAGCAGACTGCCGGGCGCGAGCGCGTCGCGCAGCTCGGCCACCGCTCCGTACGGGTCGTCCGCGTCCTCCACGAAGTGCAGTATGGCAACGAGGAGCAGCGCGACCGGCCGGTTCAGGTCGATGAGGCGCCGCACCTGGGGGCTTTCGAGGATGTCCCGGGGCTTGCGGAGGTCGGCCGCGACCACGTCGGCGTCCCCGTCGCCCTCCAGGACGGCCTGGCTGTGCGCGACGGCCACCGGGTCGTGGTCGACGTACACGACGCGCGCACCGGGGCAGGCCTTGCGGGCGACCTCGTGCACGTTGCCGAAGGTGGGGATGCCGGAGCCTATGTCCAGGAACTGGGTGACGCCGTCACCGGCCGCGTACCGTACGGCGCGACGCATGAACGCCCGGTTGGACTGCATGATCCTGGGCAGCCCCGGCATGAACTCCATGGCCCTGCGGGCCGCTTCCCGGTCGACCTCGAAGTTGTGCGAACCGCCCAGGTAGTAGTCGTAGATCCGGGCCACGGACGGCACCGTGATGTCGATGCTCCGCGGAGCCCAGGCGGGACGCTCCATCCATCACTCCAACGCTCGGGTGTTGCGCAGGCGATCCAGTGTTCGAGCTGAGGCTACTGATCGCCCGCCAATGGAGCGAGCGGAAACGGAAATTGACCGTCCGTTCCGGGGCACTGCCTCCGGCAAGAGCCGAATTGTCGCCCTGTGAGGTCGTTCACGGAATGAACGCGGCCCGATCCGGACAGTACGCGGAAAACGCGTGAAGTCACCGCCCGGTCACGCGGGGTACTCGCGGTTTCCGGCCGCTCGGGGCGCACCCGGGCACAGCAAGTGGTCCGCCCCCTCCGCGCGGTGCGGAAGGGGCGGACCGGGGATCTTCGACCGGCTGCGGTGCTGCGATCACCCTGGGGAGGGCCCTGAGAGGGAAGTGTCTACTTCGGCTTGCCGAGCGCCTTGCCCTCGGGCGAGATGGCGTACCAGGTACCGCCGACGCCCTGGCCGTTGGTGTCACCCGGCTTCTTGTCACCCGCGAAGGTGTAGAGCGGCCAGCAGTCGATGCTCTGCTGCTTCTGTCCGTCCGGACGGTTCAGGACGACGTAGCCCCTGCGGCCGTCGTTCTTGTTGTCGATGCCCTTGGTGTCGGCGGCGTCGACCGGGGCGACGACCGGCCACTTCTCCAGGCAGGCGCCGACGCAGGCCGACTTCATCGGCCACGGCGTGTCCTTCTCGAAGCGGTAGACCGTCATGCCGTTCTTGTCGACGACGATCGTGCCGAGCTCGGGGTCCTCACGGGTCGACAGACCCGGCAGGTTCCCGATCGCCTCGGCGGAACCCACGCCACCGTCGTCGCCCGCGTCGGACGCGCCGCCCGAGGCCTTCTTGCCGTCGGGGGCCGAGGCGTACCAGGAGCCGCCCACACCCTCGCCCTTGATGTCACCGGCCTTGGTGTCCTTGGCGTACCGGTACATGGGCCAGCCGCCGATCGTCAGCTGCTTGGTGCCGTCGGGGCGGGTCACCTCGCCGAGCAGCGACTTGTCGATGCCTTCGGCGGCCGTGGCACCGGAGGCCGGAACGGGCGGCCAGGTGGTGGCGCAGTCGCCCTCACAGGTCGCCTTCGGCGGTTCCGCCGTGTCCTTGTCGAAGCGGTAGAGCGTGAAGCCGGCGCTGTCGGTGAGGACCTTGCCGTTCTTCTTGCTGTTCCACACGGCCAGCTTCCCCGCTGCCGCGCCCTGTGCCGAGGCACCTTCCTGCTCCTGCGCGCCCGTGTCGGCGCCGGCGCCCGAGCCGGTCGCCGAACCGCCGGCCCCCAGATCGATACCGCCGGCCGGCTGGGTGGCGCCCACGTTCTGGCTCGACGTGCTGCCGTTTTCCTGACCGCACGCCGTCGTGAGCGCCAGCACGCACGCAGCTGTCGCTACGAGTGAGGCGTTCCGCCAGGAGGTCTTCATCGTAACTCCCCGTCATCCTTTGGGTGTTGCGGCGCCCTGCCGCGCCGCTCGCTGGCCCTAGGTACGGAGGGAGGTGGCAGGTGTGTTCAACCACTGCACAAATTTCTTTCCGTAACCTGTGACGAGCCCCGCCGCGAGTCGTGTACAGAAGCGCCCGAGGGCGGCTTTCGCGCGGCCGATCAACTCCGTCGTGCCCGCTTGTCCCCCTTTCGGGGCAATCACCCGGCACTCGGGCGTGTGGGGGCGCGTCAGCACGGATGATCGCCGTCGTGCACGGACCCCAGCGGACCCGATCCGCCCTCGCCGTACGGTTGTTGGCCCTGTTCGCCCTGACCTGGCTCCTCGTGGGTGCGCCGAGTGGGACGGCGGCCGCCACCCCCTGCGCGTACGTCCCCACGGACGGCGGCCGGGTCGTCGCGGCGTCGTTCGCGGGCAGCGGCACCCGCGGTGCGGTGATCCCGGCGAAGACGACGCCCACCCCGGCACCGTCGTGCTCCCCCACACCGACGCCCACACCCACCCCGACGCCCACACCCAAACCGCCCCCGCCGAAGCCCACACCGACTCCGACGCCCACCCCGACGCCTCCCGCGCCGAGGCCGAAGCCGACGCCGCCTCCCGCCCCCACGCTCGCGCCCAGGCCGGTACCGCCCCTGCCGCCACCCGCCCCGGCGGCACCGAAGTCCCCGGAGCCCACACCGAAGACGCGGCCCAAGCCGTCGCCGTCCCCGGTGAGTTATCCGCCGTACCGGCCGTCCGCCCGCGGGCAGGCCGAGCGCGGCGGTCCGTCCATCGTCTCGCTCACCCTGCTCGTCACCGTGCCCGCGCTGTTCGCCGCCGCCGCGCTGCGTCCGCGCTGATCCCTGGAGGAACCTGTTGTCGGAATGGCTTGTTCTCACCCTCGCGATGGCGGCCGCCTGTGTCGTCGTGCTCATCGTGGCCGTGCTGCGGCATCACACGGCGCCCGAGGACGACGACCCGTCCGAGACCCCCGACGTCATCGAGTACATCACGATGATGATCGGCGTCGTGTACGCCATCGTGCTGGGTCTGGCCATCGCCGGTGTCTGGGAGGCCCGCGGCGCCGCCCAGGACCATGTCCAGGCGGAGGCACAGGCTTTGCACGAGATCACGGAACGGGTGCGCGTCTACCCGGAGGACGTGCGCGACCTCATCCGGGACGACGTCGACACGTATGTGAGCCACGTCGTGACCAAGGAGTGGAAGGCGATGGCCGAGGACGGTGAGATGACCGAGCGCGGCGCCCGTCTCTTCGACCGTATCCGCCAGGACGTCACCGACTACGAGCCCCGGTCGGACTTCGAGGCGCAGGCCTACCAGCCGCTCGTGGACCAGGTGGCCGCCGCCGACGCCGCGCGCAACGCCCGCGCCGACTCCACGGACGCCACCTTGCCGGGTGTGGTGTGGTTCGGGCTGCTCACCGGTGCCGTCGTGACCGTCGGCATGGTGTTCGCCCTGCAGATCCAGCGCACGCCGCGCGAGCTGATCCTCGCCGGCCTGTTCTCGGCTCTCATCGCCTTCCTGCTGTTCCTCGTCTGGGACTTCGACGCGCCGTACAACCGGGAGCTCGCGGTGTCGGCGGAACCGCTGCTGCAACTGTTCCCCGGGGCGCGCGGCTGACGGCCCTTCACCAGACCGCCGCACGGCGTTTCGCCCCGGTACCCGCCGAGGGGGTTCCGGGGCGAAAGGCTGTCGACGTGTGCTCCGGTCCGCGAAGGCCATCGGTCTCCGGAGGGAAAGCGGCGCTCAGACCTACGTGTCGCTCGCTGCCGGCCTCGTCGCACGGCACGCGCGGTCCTCGTCCGCCCGTGCCGGCGGCTGGGCTTCAGATCTTGTTCTCGGAGCGGCGGCGCATCCAGAACACCCCGCCGCCGATCAGTGCGACGGCGACCAGGCTGCCGCCGATCGCGATGTCGGTCGGGGTCGCCCCGGAGGTGCTGCTTCCGCCGATGCCGCCGCGGACGCCGCCGATGACGGTGAAGACGTTGTTGAACGTCCTCTGCCGGCCCTCGCAGTGGGTCGTGACGCTCTGCGCGCCGGGAGTGGCGTTCGAGCTGACGGTCACGGTCGCCGTCGCCGTGTCGCCGCCCATCGACCTCAGCTTCGTCGTCGGGAAGGCGGGTGAGCTGACGGTGCTGTTCGCGGCGGTGCACGCCTCGCCCTTGACGGTGAGGACCATCTGCCCGCCGCGGGCGATGACGCTGGGCTGGGCGGTGACCGAGGTCGGATCGTTCCACGCGGCGGCCGTGGGCGCGGCGAACCCGAGGACGGCGACCGCGGCGGCGGACGCCGCCAGGGCACGAGTAGTACGCATGTGAGCCTCCGGGGAAGGCGCCCCGGGACCCGTCCCCGGTCGATCGACGAGAAAGCGCCTCCTGACCAGACCCTCAGTTGCCGCGCGCTGGGCCGCATTTCGGGATTGCTCCGTCCCGGTGAGCGGACACGCCGGGAAAGCCAGGCACGATCGGACATCGCCGCAGGTCAACGGATGTCGGAAAATTCTCGGGGTCGGCGACACGGATGGCGCACGCCCCGTGTCCGGCCGCCCACCCATTCGCACCGGCCCCGTCGCCGAGTCCGCGTGCTGCGCTTAGCGTTGTGCCATGCGCGACGGACGCGACCACGGCCGGGGCGAGAGGGGATGGCGCATGTCTTCGTCCGAGCTGGCCGAAGAGGAGGAGCGGCGCAGGAAGCGCGCCCCTTGGGGCGTGATAGCGCTTGTTCTGCTGACCGGCCTCGCTCTCATCCGGAACGGCTCCGGGGAGTTCGACGTGGGTCCGCCGCAGCCGGCGTCGGCGGCGGCCGCCGACCATGACGCCACCCCCCACGGGGTGTTCGCCAACTCGCCGTCGCCGCTGCCGTACGCCGCGGTCGAGCGGGTCAGGATCCCGTCGATCCAGGTGGACACACCGGTGATCCCCGTGGGCCTGGACCTGCAGGGCTGGGTCGACGCTCCGCCGCCCGACGACCCGAACCTCGCGGGCTGGTTCACCGGCGCGGTGTCGCCGGGTGAGAACGGCACGGCCGTCATCGTGGGCCACGTCGACAACCAGCACGGCCCCGCCGTCTTCTACGGACTCGGTGCGCTGCAGAAGGGCCACCGGGTCGAGGTCCAGCGCAGCGACGCGAAGACGGCCGTCTTCGAGATCTACGGCGTCGAGGTGTTCGAGAAGGACAACTTCCCCGGTGACCGGGTCTACGGGAACAGCGGCGTGCCCGAGATCCGGGTCATCACGTGCGGGGGCGGCTTCTCCCCGCAGAACGGTTACGCCGGGAACGTCGTGGTGTTCGCCCGTATGGTCGAGGTCCGCTGAGGGCCCGGCCGGGCGGGGCGGGGCCCGTTCCGGGTTCCCGCCGTCCGCCCGCTCGTGTTCTGGATTCCCGCCGTCCGCCCGCGGGGCCCGGGGCCCGTCCTCCCGAGGACGGGCCCTACACCAGCCTCCGCCGCGGCACGGCTATCTCGTAGCCCGCGTCCAGCAGACCGGGCAGATAGGAGCGCAGCGCCCGTACGCTCTGGGAGCGGTCGCCGCCCGCGTCGTGGGAGAGGACCACGACGCCCGGCTCCGCGTAGCGCTTGACCCGGTCGACGATGGCGCGGGTGCCCGGGCTCCTCCAGTCGAACGTGTCGAGTGTCCAGCCCAGGGGTTCCATGCCCAGTTCGGCGCCTATGTGGAACGCCGCGCGGTTCCAGGCGCCGTAGGGTGCGCGGAACCACCGTGGTGCCTCGCCGCACGTCTCTTCGACGATCTCGCTGGTGCGTTGCATCTCCCAGTGGATCGCGGAGGGCGACAAGCCGGTCAGCAAGGGGTGGGACCAGGTGTGGTTGCCCACGACGTGCCCCTCGTAGGCCATCTCGCGCAGCAGGTCCTTGTGGTCCGCGGCCATCGAGCCGCAGACGAAGAACATGGCGCGGGCGTCGTACTCGCGCAGGATGCGCAGTATCTCGGGGGTGTAGCGGGGGTCGGGGCCGTCGTCGAAGGTCAGCACTATGGAGCGGCCCATGCCTGCCACACGGAGGAAGGGCTCGCGCCGGACGAGGGTCCTGCGGGCCTGGGCGCGCGGCGGACCGTACCCCGTGAGGGGCTGCAGCCGGTACGTGGAGGGCTTGGTCCCGCCCCGCGGCTGCGCGCCGGCGGCAGGGGCCCTCCGGGGTATGGAGCTGCGACCGGCGCTGTCCGGGGTCGTCTCCCCACCGAACAGAGCGGCCGCGCCCGCGGCACCTGACGTGCCCAGGACCGCGGCGCCCGCCATCAGCAGTCGGCGTCGCGTGAACATGTGATGCGTCGTCATGACTCATCACTGACCGGTCGCACGGACGACGCACCACAAGGACACCGGTGTGGACGCAGGAAAGCACCCGAGGGGAGCAGCGCGTCCGGGTTCCGTACAGCCGGTCGGGCGACGCCCGGAGGAACCAGGGGCCGGCCGTTTCGGTAGCCTCGCAGCCGTGACAGAGCAGCACCGGTTCGAGCGGGGCACGGACGGGCCCAAGGTGATCCTCGTCGGGGTGGACGGCTCCGAGTCGTCGTTGCGCGCGGCCGCCTACGCGGGCGGCCTGGCCAGACGGCAGCACGCCCTCCTCGCGGTGGTGTACGTCCAGCCTGTGCTGGCGGCGGGAGCCGCGTTCGGTGTGCCGGCCGCGCAGACGACCGACGAGATCGCCGAGGGCCTCATCGCGGAGATCCGGGACGCCACCGAACGCGTCAAGGGCATCTTCGACGTCCGCTGGGAGTTCCACACCTTCCGCGGGGACCCGTACAACGGGCTCGTGACGGCGGCGGACGACCTGAAGGCGGACGCGGTGGTGGTGGGCGCCTCCGAGCAGGCGGGCCACCGGATCATCGGTTCCGTGGCGATCCGGCTGGTGCGGGCGGGCCGCTGGCCGGTGACGGTCGTTCCCTAGGACCACGCGGGCTGCCTCCCTCCGCCTCACCGGTCACCGCCCCATGACCAGCCCGTCCTCGGCGGCTCCCCGGCTCAGGACCACGCTGCGGATGCGGTCGCGTACGGCGGTGCCGTGCGCTCCCTGTGCGATGGCCTCGTTGAGATTGACCACGCGGCCGGGGCCCAGGTCGAACCACTGGGGGATGAACTCGGCCCTCGTCACCTCCCAGCGGGCGCCGTCGCGGGCCGGCGGGGCGAAGGTGAAACGGGCGAGGGAGCTCTCGTTGCCGCGCGGGTCGTGGGCGCCCTGGTGGTTGACCATGGCGCCGGCGAGTTGGTCGCCCATGCCGTAGACGACCCAGGTGCCGTTGACCTTCTCGTACGCCTGGGGGACGTGGGCATGGGTGCCGATGATGAGGTCGATGTCGGGGCGGTCGCCGGTGCGGGCCGCGGTGAGGCGCTGTCCCAGGTCGAGTTGCTGGGCGTCGGGCGCCTCCTGCCATTCGGAGCCCCAGTGCAGGGAGACGACGACCACGTCGGCTCCCTCCTTCCGTGCGGTCCGGGCGTCGGTGAGTATCCGGTCGTGGTCGATGAGGTTGACGGCCCATGGCTGTCCGGCCGGGAGCGGGAGACCGTTCGTGCCGTACGTGTACGCGAGGTGGGCGACCTGGGCCCCGCCCGCGCGTATGAGGGTCGTGCTGGCCGCCTCCTGCGCCGTGCGGGCCGAACCCGCGTGCCGTACGCCCGCGCGGTCGAGTGCGTCGAGGGTGCGGTGGATACCGGCGGCGCCGTCGTCGAGCGTGTGGTTCGAGGCGGTGGAGCAGCCGTCGTAGCCGGTGGCTGCGAGGGCCTCGGCCACCTCGGGAGGGGACTTGAAGGCGGGGTAGCCGGTGTAGGCGCCGTTCGCGCCGTAAACGGTCTCCATGTGACAGAGCGCGAGGTCCGCGCCGGACACGACGGGCTTGACGCCCGCCAGCATGGGCCGGAAGTCGTAGCCCGTGCCGCCCGCGTCCGCGCCCGCCTGGCGAATGATCGAGCTGTGCGGTAGGACGTCTCCGGAGGCGACGAGCGTGAAGCCACGGGGCTTCGTGGCGGCGGTGGAGGGCGTGGCGTTCCCCGGTATCCGCGCCGGCGTTTCCGGGTCCGCCTGGCACGCGGTGATGCCCGCTGTCAGGAGGAACGTGAGGGCGAGAGTGGTCTGCCGCGTGCGTGTCGTCATTGATCCACCCCGTTACTGTCGTATTGACTTATAAATCAACACGAATCCGCATACGGGGCTACTCGGTCCCGGACACTCCTAGCCCGTCCGGCGTGCCCGGGCGGGCCCCGGCGCGTTCCGGAACCAACCGTTCGTCGCACCGTTCGTCGACAGGTTCGACCGCCCGCCGCACACCCGTGACGGCCCCCTGTCCCCGCGGGGCGTCCCGCGTTCCCATACGGCCATGACGGCCGGAACCACGATCACGAACGGGACGACCGCCGAGCACGAGCTGGCCGCATTGCAGCGGGAGCACGGCCGGCCCCTCTTCGCCCTCATGTTGCGACTGTCCGACGGTGACCGTCAGCGCGCCGAGGATCTGGTGCAGGAGACCCTCGTGCGCGCCTGGCAGCACCCCGAAGCGCTCCGCGCGGACGACTTCACCTCCGTGCGCCCCTGGTTGCTCACTGTAGGGCGCCGTCTCGCCATCGACGCGCGCCGGGCCCGTCAGGCCAGGCCTGCCGAGGTGGGGGACGCCGTGCTGGAGAACGCGCGCGTGTGCGCCGATCACGCCGAGCGGTCCGCCGCCGCCCTCGACGTACGGCGGGCTGTGAAGACACTCACTCCCGAGCACCGTGAAGTCCTGGTGCAGGTGTATTTCCAGGGGGCCAGTGTGGCGGAGGCCGCCGAAGCCCTCGGCATCCCGCCCGGTACGGTGAAGTCCCGCGCGTACTACGCGCTGCGCGCCCTGCGCCGGGTGCTTCCGGGATACGCGGCCGACCTGCAGTGAAACCCATGCCAGAGCAAAGCCTTCGTAAAGCGCCTTGCTGAGGACCATGGTTGAGCAATCAGCTGTCTTCATCCGTGTTCCGGATGGGGCCCTGTCGCGGGGTTCGCGCCGTCCGCCCGACGGGCGGGTGCGAATCCGGTGAGGGGCCCCAGGACCCGGGTTCGGGCGACGCGCACGCACCGGAGGAAGGCAGGAAGGGATGCTGCACAGAGGTCAAGAGAGCACGGACGGCACCGGCGGCGGTGAACTGACCGTTCCCATGGCGTGGTTGTACGCCGAGTACATCGCGGACGAACTGCTGAGGACCGGCGACCTGATGCCGCCGACGTCCTTCGAGTTCCGCGCGGGACGGGACGCCCTGGCGCTGACCATCTTCCTCGCGGACACCGGCGGTGAGCTCTCCGGGATCCGGGTCGTCTCGCAGCTGGAGAACTGGCTGTCGCTGACCGCCTACGACCAGCCGTGGCAGGACTGGGTGCGCGAGCGCATGGCGCGGCTGACCGCCGAGGCGGCCGAGTCGGGCGGGCCCTCCCCGGACCTGGACCTGGCCGCCGCGGCCTGGCGCTGGCTGGAGGAGACCGAGCTCCTCGCCCCCGATCTGGACGCGGTGCCGGGCGGCGGTCCGGTCATCGGTGAGGACGACGGACCGAAGGTGTGGACGCCCGCCTGGCGGCTCGGTCTGCCCCTCGGCCACCTGGCGATCCATCTTTTCTAGAACTCGGACCAATCCGCGGGCCCGACGTCTCCGAATGTCTCGGTTGCCATTCCGTGACACCGGCACTTGAGTGATTCGCCGGTCCGGTGCGTACCGGTGGTAGCAAGAAGCAACCCCCACCGCATCACCGGCTCGAGGAATTCACCATGTGGTCCCAGGATCGTCACCATGACGTCGGCGCCTACGCGCTGGGCGTGCTGGACGAGATGGATGCCTTCCACTTCGAGGACCATCTCCGCGAGTGCCCCCGGTGCGCGGTACAGGTCACCGAGTTCAGGCCCGCCGCCCGCCAGCTGATGCTGTACCGGGAGGCGACACCGCGCGCGGTGCACCCCTTCGCGGGCCCCGGCCCCCGGATGATGGACCGGCTGCTGGAGCAGGTGGCCGCCCGGCAGCGGGCCGGACGCCGGCGCTGGCTGTTCGCGGTCGCCGCCTGTGTGGTGTTCGCCGTGGGCGGGCCCGCCGTCGCGGTCTTCGCGGGGCCGGGCGAGCAGGCGGACACCGTCGCCGCGACCGACGCGGGGACGGGCGTGTGGGCCGAGGTCCGGGCCGAGGACAAGCTCTGGGGCAGCCAGATCGACGTCCTGGTCAAGGACCCCTCCGGGGGACGGGCCTGTGAGCTCGTGGCGATCGGCGCGGACGGCTCCGAGGAGACGATCGCCAGCTGGATGGCGCCCAAGGACAACGCCGAACCCTCCGACATGCACGGCGGCGCGGCCATGCCCCGCAAGGACATCGTCCGGTTCGAGGTGCGCTCGGACGGCGAACGGCTGGTGGAGCTCAAGGCACCGTGGCACTGAGAGCGCCTCGCGACCGGGTCGCGCTCGCAGGGCCCGCTACTTGAGCAGCCGCGACATCCGCCGGTCGGCGAGCGGCTTGCCGCCCGTCTGGCAGGTCGGGCAGTACTGCAGCGAGGAGTCGCTGAAGGAGACCTCGCGGACGGTGTCGCCGCAGACCGGGCAGGGTTCGCCGGTACGGCCGTGGACCCGCAGTCCCGTCTTCTTCTCGGCCTTCAGGCGGCCCGCGGCCAGCCCGCGGGAACGTTCGACGGCCTCGGTGAGCGTGCCGCGCAACGCCTCGTACAGCCGGCCGATCTCCTCGGGCCCGAGCGAGGAGGCCAGTTTGAACGGGGACATCCTCGCGGCGTGCAGGATCTCGTCGCTGTAGGCGTTCCCCACCCCCGCGATCAGGCTCTGGTCGCGCAGCGCGCCCTTGATCCGGCGCCGCTCCCCGGCGAGCAGTTCCGCGAAGCGTGCCTCGTCGAAGCCGGCGGCCAGCGGGTCCGGGCCGAGGCGGGCCACACCCGGCACCTCGTCCGGGTCGCGCACGACGTACACCGCGAGCCGTTTCTGGGTGCCGGCCTCCGTGAGGTCGAACCCCTCGCCGGTCTCCAGGGCGACCCGGAGGGCGAGGGGCCCCTTGCCCGGCCGGGGCGGGCCGTCGGGGAGGCGGTCGCGCCACTGGAGCCACCCCGCGCGGGCCAGGTGGGTCACGAAGTGCAAGCCACCCCCCTCGATGCCGAGGAACTTTCCGTAGCGGCGCACGGAGGTCACCTCGCGGCCCTCGAAGGCACTGACGGGAGGGTCGTACGTCTTGAGGACGCTGATCGCGACGGGCAGCACCCGGACGACCTCGTGGCCGACGAGACGCTCGGCCAGGAAGTCCCGCAGCGCTTCGACCTCGGGCAGTTCCGGCATACGTCCAGAGTGCCACCCGGGGCGGGTGCCGCCATACGGGGCGGGCGATGCCGGTACGGAGCGGGAGCCCCTGGGGACGCGCGGGCCGAGAGCCCCGGCGCGCACACTGTGCAGGCACTCGTCTGCAGATCGCTCACGCCGGTCTTCGGTCACTATGGTCGGTAGTGCACCTGTTCGGCCCACACCCCAGGAGCACCGAGCGTGGAGTGGTTCACCGCCCCCGAGTACTGGACGAGCCGCCTGGTCTTCCAGCGGGCCCTCGCCGGCGTGTACCTCGTCGGGTTCCTCACCGCGGCCCTGCAGTTCCGCGCCCTGATCGGCGAGCGCGGGATGCTGCCGGTGCCCGTGTTCCTGCGGCGGGTCACGTTCCGTCAGGCGCCCGGCGTGTTCCACCTGTACTACTCGGACCGCTTCTTCGCGGCCTGGGCCTGGGCGGGCTGCGCGGTGTCGGTCGCGCTGCTCGCCGGGCTGGACTCGCTGCTTCCACTGTGGGGCGCGATGCTGCTGTGGCTCGTGCCGTGGGTGATGTACCTGTCGATCGTGAACGTCGGCCAGACCTGGTACTCGTTCGGCTGGGAGTCGCTGCTGCTGGAGGTGGGCTTCCTGGCGGTCTTCCTCGGCAACAACGAGGTCGCTCCGCCCGTCCTGGTGCTCTTCCTGCTGCGCTGGGTGCTGTTCCGCCTGGAGTTCGGGGCCGGGCTGATCAAGCTGCGCGGGGACGAGTGCTGGCGGAGGCTGACCTGCCTGGACCACCATCACGAGACGCAGCCGATGCCCGGCCCGCTGAGCTGGTTCTTCCACCGTCTACCGAAGCCGCTCCACCGGGTCGAGGTGGCCGCGAACCACTTCACCCAACTCGTCGTGCCGATTCTGCTCTTCACCCCGCAGCCGGTGGCGACGGCCGCCGCGTCACTGATGATCCTCACCCAGCTGTGGCTGGTCCTGTCGGGCAACTTCTCCTGGCTGAACTGGATCACCATCGTGCTCGCCCTGTCCGTCGTGGACTACGGCGGCACCGCGCCGGTCGGCGTGTCCGGAGCGCCGCTCTGGTACGAGGCGGTCGTCATCGCCGCGACCGCGCTGGTGGCGGGACTGAGCTACCACCCGGTCCGCAACATGATCTCCCGGGGTCAGGTCATGAACCGCTCCTTCGACCCGCTGCACCTGGTCAACACCTACGGCGCGTTCGGCAGCGTGAGCCGCGTCCGGTACGAGGTGGTGGTCGA
This sequence comes from Streptomyces sp. NPDC030840, assembly GCF_055572015.1. NCBI lineage: Bacteria > Bacillati > Actinomycetota > Actinomycetes > Kitasatosporales > Streptomycetaceae > Streptomyces > Streptomyces sp. NPDC030840. The sequence continues at coordinate 538,635 of NZ_JBVIEE010000002.1, forward strand.
GGGCACGGCGGACGAGGTGCCTCGGGAGGACTCCGAGTGGCGGGAGTACGAGTTCCGCGGCAAGCCGGGTGATCCCCGGCGCTGGCCGCGTCAGTTCGCGCCGTACCACCTGCGGCTCGACTGGCTGATGTGGTTCGCCGCGCTCTCCCCCGCGTACGCCGGCGCCTGGTTCGGGGGCCTGGTGGAGCGGCTGCTGGAGAACGACCGGGACACACTGAAGCTGCTGCGCCACTCCCCGTTCCCGCCGGACACCCCTCCCCGCCATGTCCGCGCCCGCCTGTTCCGCTACCGCTTCACGACCTGGCGGGAGCTGCGGGAGACGGGCGCGTGCTGGGAGCGGACCTACGTACGGGAGTACCTGCCGCCGACCCGGCTGGCCGGCGCTCAGGCCGCACGGGGTCAGAGGCCGTAGACGCGGGTGGCGGTGTTCTCGAAGACGTCCTTCTTCTCGTCCGGGCTCAGGCCGAGCAGCAGCACGCCCGTGCCGTGGGCGACCTCGGTGTACGTCGCCGCCAGCGTGCACACCGGCCAGTCGGACCCGAACATGACCCGGCCCGGGCCGAAGGCGTCCAGAACCGTGTCGGCGTACGGGCGCAGCTCCCCGGTCGGCCAGCCCGAGCGCCACGTCCCCGGGTCCGTCTCCGTGACCATCCCCGACAGCTTGCACACCGTGTTGGGCAGTTCCGCGAACGCCCTCACGTCCGACGCCCAGGGTTCGCGTTCCCCGGAGGCGATGGGCGGCTTGCCCGCGTGGTCGAGGACGAAGGTGAGGCCGGGCAGGGAGGCGGCCGCCTTCACGCAGGCGGGGAGCTGGTGGGGCAGCACCACCAGGTCGTACACGAGTCCCGCCGCGGCGACCGCTTCGAGCCCCCGGCGCACGTCCGGGCGCAGCAGCCACTCGGGGTCGGGCTCGCCCTGGACCTGGTGGCGGATGCCCTTCAGGTGGCGTCCGCCGGGCAGCTCGCGCAGCCGGGCCAGTTCGTCGGCGACGCCGGGGCTCGTCAGGTCCGTCCAGCCGACCACTCCCGCGATCAGTTCGTGCCGCTCCGCGAGCGCCAGGAACTCCGGGGTCTCCTCGGCGACGGTGATCGTCTGCACGAGGACGCTGCGGTCGATGCCCAGGGCGCGGGCCTCGGGTTCGAGGTCCGCCATGGTGAAGTCGCGGCGCAGCGGCTGGAGTCGGGGCCCGGTGATCCAGTCCTGGTCCCGTACGGAGAGGTCCCACACATGGTGGTGCGCGTCCACGGTCACGGCAGCTCCCACACGACGGGCAGGCCCGCGGCGGCGCCCTCGTCGGAGTAGTCGTGGACGACGTCGAGCAGTTCGGCCATGCGGGCCTGCCAGGCGACGTTGACCGGCAGTTTCTCCAGTTCGGCGAGGAGACGGGCGTAGTCCTCGCACTCCAGGACGTGGAAGAGGTCGGTGCCGCTGCGCCAGATGGTCCAGGAGGTGGCTCCGGCGGCCCGGATCGCGTCGGTGAGCTCCTTGGGGACCTCACGGTGCGCGGCCTCGTACTCCTCGACACGGTCGGCACGGACCTTGGTGTGCAGGGCGACTCTCACAGTGTCTTGCTCCTCACGCGGGTACGGGTGCGTCCTTGGGCAGCAGTTCCTCGGCGACCAGCTCCTGCCAGAAGGCCGCGGGCACGGCGGCCGCGAACTGCTCGGCGCCGTCGCGGGCCTCGTCGGCCGAGCGGGCGCCGACGAGGACGCTCGCGACGGCCGGATGCGCGCCGGGGAAGGCGAGTGCGGCGGCACGCAGCGTCGTACCGTGCCGTTCGGCGATCCCCTTCAGCCGCAGGGCGCGGGCTACCAACTCCTGTGGTGCGGACGCGTAGTTGTAGGTGGCTCCGGGCCTGGGGTCGGCGAGCAGGCCGGAGTTGAAGGCACCACCGACGACCACGGAGGTCCCCCGCTCCTCGGCCGCGGGCAACAGGTCGGCCAGCGCGCCCTGTTCGAGGAGGGTGTACCGGCCCGCGCAGAGCACCACGTCGACGTCGGTGTCCGTCACGAAGCGGGTGAGCATGGCCGTCTGGTTCATGCCCGCGCCGATCGCGCCGACGACGCCCTCGGCACGCAGCCGTTCCAGCGCGGGGTAGCCCTCGCGGAAGGCCTGTTCGGCGTGGTCGTCCGGGTCGTGGAGGTAGACGACGTCCACGCGGTCGAGGCCGAGCCGCTCCAGGCTGTCCTCCAGTGAGCGGCGTACGCCGTCGGCGCTGAAGTCCCACACGCGGCGGTGGGTTGCGGGTACGGCGAAGCCGTTGGCCAGGTCGTCGCCGCCCGCGTCGGTGGGCTCCAGGCGGCGGCCCACCTTGGTGGAGATCGCGTACGCGCCGCGCGGCCGCTCGCGCAGGAACGCGCCCAGGCGCCTCTCGGACAGGCCGAGGCCGTAGTGCGGCGCGGTGTCGAAGTACCTGATCCCGGCCGACCAGGCGGCGTCGAGGGCCCCCTCCGCCTGCTCGTCGCCGACCTCGGTGAACAGGTTGCCGATGCCGGCGGCGCCGAAGGACAGCGAGCTGACCTCGACGCCGCTCCGGCCGAGCGTGTTCACTGGCCCACCGGCCTGAGGCGCAGCCCCTGCATGCCGCCGTCGACCGCGAGTGCCGTGCCGGTGGTGGCGCCGGACAGCGGGCTCGCCAGGTAGGCGATGGCGCCCGCGACCTCGGCTGCCGAGACGAGGCGTCCGGTGGGCTGGCGGGCTTCGAGCGCGGCCCGCTCGGCGGCCGGGTCGGCGGCGGCGTCCAGCAGACGGCCCACCCACGGGGTGTCGACCGTGCCGGGGTTCACGCAGTTCACGCGGATGCCCTCGCGGACGTGGTCGGCGGCCATGGCTAGGGTGAGGGAGAGGACGGCGCCCTTCGACGCGGAGTACAGCGCGCGCTGCGGCAGACCGGCGGTGGCGGCGATGGAGCAGGTGTTCACGATGGCCGCGTGCGCCGACTCGCGCAGGTGCGGCAGGGCGGCGCGGGCCACCCGGACCATGCCCACGACGTTGACGTCCAGCACCCGGTGCCACTGGTCGTCGTCGTTGTCCTCGACCGTCCCCTGGGCGCCGATGCCCGCGTTGTTGATCAGCACGTCGAGTCCGCCGAGGCCGGCGACGGCGGCGGCCACGGCCTCGCGTACGGACGTGTCGTCGGTGACGTCGGCGCGGTGGCCGACCAGGGGTTTCTCCACCGACGACGGGTCGAGGTCCAGGACGGCGACCTGGGCGCCGCGGGCGGCGAGGAGTTCGGCGGTCGCCCGGCCGATGCCGGAGGCGCCGCCCGTCACCAGCGCCCTGAGACCCTCGAAGTCGCTCATGCCGCCTGTCCCTTCTTCTCTTTCTTCAGGTCGGCGGCCCAGAAGGTGCCGCCCGGAAACGTGTACTCCGCGATGGACTCCGGCCGCATGGTGGCGGAGAAGCCCGGCACGGTGGGTGCCGTGTAGTGTCCCTCGCGGATCACCACCGGGTCGAGGAAGTGGTCGTGCAGATGGTCGACGTACTCGATGACCCGGTCCTCGGTGGTGCCGGACAGCGCCACGTAGTCGAACATCGACAGGTGCTGGACGAGCTCGCACAGCCCGACCCCGCCCGCGTGCGGGCAGACGGGCACCCCGAACCTGGCCGCGAGCAGCAGGATCGCCAGGTTCTCGTTGACGCCGCCGACGCGGGCCGCGTCGATCTGGAGGACGTCGAGGGAGCCCGCCTGGAGGAGCTGCTTGAAGACGATGCGGTTCTGGACGTGTTCGCCGGTGGCGACCTTGACGGGGGAGACGGCCTCGCGGATCGCCGCGTGGGCGAGCACGTCGTCGGGGCTGGTCGGCTCCTCGATCCAGTACGGCTCGAACTCGGCGAGAGCCTTGACCCACTGGATGGCCTCGTCGACGTTCCACCGCTGGTTGGCGTCGATGGCCATGCGGATGTCCGGGCCGACGACGGACCGGGCCACGCGGCAGCGCCGTACGTCGTCGGCGAGGTCCGCGCCCACCTTCAGCTTGATCTGCCGGAACCCGTCGGCGACCGCCTGGGCGGCCAGGCGGGTGAGTTTCTCGTCGCCGTAGCCGAGCCAGCCCGGGGAGGTGGTGTAGGCGGGGTAGCCCCGTTCCAGCAGCCGCGCCGTACGGTCCTTGGCCCCTTCCTTGCCCTGTCTCAGCAGCTCCAGCGCCTCGTCCGGCGTCAGCGCGTCCGTGATGTAGCGGAAGTCGATTTGCCGGACCAGCCACTCGGGCTCGGCGTCGGCCAGCAGCTGCCACAGCGGCTTGTGGGCGCGCTTGGCGGCCAGGTCCCACACCGCGTTGACGACCGCGCCGATCGCCATGTGCATCACGCCCTTCTCGGGTCCGAGCCAGCGCAGCTGGCTGTCGCCGATCAGGTCCCGGAACAGGGAGCCCGGGTCGTCGCACAGCTCGTCCACGGACCGTCCGACCACGTGGCTCCGCAGGGCGTCGATCGCGGCGACCTGGACATCGTTGCCCCGCCCGATGGTGAAGGTGAAGCCGTGCCCCTCCAGCCCGGCGGCCGTGCCGGTCGCACCGGCGTCGTCGTCCGCGTCGGTGCGCAGCACGACGTACGCGGCCGAGTAGTCGGGGTCCGGGTTCATCGCGTCGGAGCCGTCGAGCTCGCGCGAGGTCGGGAACCGGATGTCGTAGGTGTCGACCGCGGTTACGCAGGAGGAGGTGTCGGAGGTCGGGGACACGGAAGGCCCTTTCGGTCGGTAACTCGGTGACGAGGAGTCGGCGGGTCAGTCCTGGGCGCGTCCCGTGGTGACGCGGGCGATCATGAGGGCGACCAGGATGATGCCTCCGTAGATGGCCTGGATCCAGAAGGACGGCACCTGCGCGAGGGTGAGCAGGTTCTGTACGACACCCAGGAGGAGTACGCCGGTGAGGGCGCCGAACATGGTGCCCTTGCCGCCGTCGAGGCTGATGCCGCCGATGACCGCCGCCGCGAACACGGTGAAGATCATGTTGTTGCCCTGGTTGGCGCTGATCGCCCCCACGTACCCGGTCTGCATGATGCCGCCGACGGCGGCGAGGGTGCCCGCAACGATGAACACGCCGAGCATCACCCGTTCGACGCGGATGCCGGCCGCGCGGGCCGCGTCCACGTTGCCGCCGATCGCGTACATCGCGCGGCCGACACGGTGGTAGCGCAGGACGAGACCGGCGACACCGAAGGCGACGGCCGCCAGCCACACCGACATGGGCACACGGAGGAAGGTGGTGGTCGCCAGTGAGAAGAACGCGTCGGGCATGCCGAACAGCGTCTTGCCCTTGGTCGCGCCGACCAGCAGCCCGCGCAGCACGATCAGCATCGCAAGGGTCACGATGAACGCGTTGAGCTTGAACTTCACCACGAGGACGCCGTTGAACGCGCCGATGGCCGCGCCCACGACGAGGATCGCGAGCAGGGCCAGGGCCGCCGGGAACTCCGTCCCCCAGCCGGACTGCGCGGCGGGCAGCACGAGCAGGGCGCCCACGGCGGGGGCGATACCGACGACCGACTCCAGCGACAGGTCGAACTTTCCGGTGATCAGCACGAGCGACTCGGCCAGCACCACCATCGCGAGGGCCGCGGAAGCGCCCAGGATGGAGATGATGTTGCGTTCGGTGAGGAACGAGTCGTTGACGAACGCCCCGAACACCATGAGCAGCAACAGGGCCGGTACGAGGGCGAGTTCGCGGGCGCGGCGGAGCAGGACGGCCCTGGCGGCCCCGGGGTCGGGCGCCTTGGCGGAGATGGTGGTCGAGGCCGACGGGGCCTTCGTGTCAGCCATTTTCCACTCCTTCGATGGAGGCGATCAGCTCGTGGTCGTGCCAGCCGGCCCGGTGCTCGGCGACGACCCGGCCGTGGAAGAGGACGAGGACGCGGTCGCAGCGGCGCAGGTCGTCCAGCTCGTCGGAGACGACCAGGACGGCGGTGCCGTCCTCGCGGGCGCTGTCCACACGCGAGAGCAGGGACTCCTTGGACTTCACGTCCACGCCCGCGGTGGGGTTGATGAGCACCAGCAGGCGCGGGTCGGAGGCGAGGGCGCGGGCCATCACCACCTTCTGCGCGTTGCCGCCGGAGAGGTCCGAGACGGGCTGGTCGGGGCCCTCGGCGTGGATGTCGAGGCGGTCGATCAGTTCGGTGGCGACCCCGCGTTTGCGGGCGGTGCCGACGAGCCCGTACCGGCCGAGCCGGTCCAGGACGCTCATCGTGGCGTTGTCCCCGATGGTCATGCCGAAGACGAGCCCCTGGACGTGCCGGTCGCGGGGCACGCAGCCCACGCCGGCCTTCAGCGCCGCCCGGACGTCGCCGAACGGGAGCGGTGTGCCGTCCAGCAGGGCGGTTCCGGACGTCGGCGTGTGCAGTCCGGCGAACGTCTCGGCGAGCGGGATCTTCCCGCTGCCGCTGGAACCGGCGAGCCCGAGGACCTCACCGCGGCGGACGGTCAGGGCGACGTCCTGGTAGGTGTCGGAGGTCAGGTTCTGCACGTCCAGGACTACGGGAGCGTCGACTCCGTCCTGTTCGGCCACGGCCTCCGCCGCGGCCGCCTGCCGTTCTGCGACCGCCTCCCCTGCCATGGCCTCCACCAGCGCGGAGCGCGGGAGTTCGGCGACGGGTGCGGTGGTGATCCAGCGGGCGTCACGCAGCACGGTCACCGTCTGGCAGACCTCGTACACCTCCTGGAGGTGGTGGGAGATGAACAGGAAGGTGACTCCGGACTCCTGGAGTGCGCGCATCCGGTCGAAGAGGCGCTCGATCTCCCGGTTGTCGAGCTGGGCGGTGGGCTCGTCCAGGACGATGAAGCGGGCGCCCTGGCTCAGGGCCCGGGCGATCTCCACCATCTGCCGGTCCTCGACCTTGAGGTCGGCGGTGCGGGCGTCGGGGTCGACGCGCACGTCCCAGGTGTCGAGGACCTCGGTGGCCTCCGCGTGCAGCCGGCGCCAGCTGAAGAAGCCGCGCCGGCTGTCGGGCTGGCGGTTGAGGAAGAGGTTCTCGGCGACCGTCAGCTCCGGGACGACGGTGGGCCGTTGGTAGACGCAGGCGACCTTGCTCCGCCATGCGGCTCGGTCGCCGAGTGCGGGTGCCGGCTCGCCGTCGAAGCGGACGGTTCCCGCGTCGGGGGCCTGGAGTCCGGTGAGGACGGTGACGAGGGTGGACTTGCCCGCGCCGTTGCGGCCGACGAGGGCGTGGGACTCGCCGGGCAGGACGGTCAGCCGGCCGTCCTGCAGGGCGACGGTGGGGCCGTAGCGCTTGACGATGCCCGTGGCCTCGACCAGGGGGGTGGCGGTGGCAGCGCTCATTTGACCGTGTTGCCCCAGAGCTTGGGGTCGTCGACGTTGTCCTTGGTCACCAGCGGGGCGGGCAGCTGGTCCTCCAGGATGCCGCTGGGCAGCTTGACGATCGTGGAGTCGTGGTCGGTGGGGCCGGGCTTGAACGTCTTCCCCTCCATCGCCGCCTTGATGTAGTACATGCCGTACTTGGCGTAGGCGTCGGCGGGCTGCGAGACGGTCGCGTCGATCTGGCCCTTGCGGATGGCGTCGAACTCCTGCGGGATGCCGTCGTTGGAGACGATGAAGATGTGGCCCTTCTGTCCGGCCGTCTTCAGCATCCCCTTGGACTTCAGGGTCTGCAGGGTGGGCGCGAGGTAGACGCCGCCCGCCTGCATGTAGATGCCCTTGATGTCGGGGTTGGCGTTGAGGAGGGTGTCCAGCTTGGAGGCCGCGGTGTCGGACTCCCACTTGGCGGGGATCTCCAGCACCTTCAGCTTGGGGTAGTTCTTCTTGACGCAGGCCCGGAACGCCTCGGAGCGGTCGCGGCCGTTGACCGAGGCCAGGTCGCCCATGATCTGTACGACCTTGCCGCTGGGTATCTGCTTGCCGAGGTAATCGCAGGCCTTCTCGCCGTACGCCACGTTGTTGGCGCGGACGACCATGGCGACCTTGCCCTTGTCCGGCGCCACGTCGACCGCGACGACGGGCACGCCCTTGCGCTCGGCCTGGTCGAGTCCGGCGACGATCGCGGCGCTGTCGAGGGGCGCGACGACGAGGCCCTTGACTCCCTGGTTGAGGGAGTTGTTGATGTCGGTGATCTGCTGGGACGGGTCACTGTTCGAGTTGACCGTCTTGAGGGCGTCGACGCCCTCGGACTTGGCCATCTTGGGCACGTAGTCGTTGTACGACTGCCAGAACGGCGAGGTCAGCAGGGGCAGGATCACCCCGACCTTGCCGTCGCCGCCACCCTCCCCGGCGGAGGAGGCGGTGTCCTTGGTGCTGCCGCACGCCGCGAGCACGAGGGCGGCACAGGAGGCGGCGACCACCGCGCGCGCCCTCCGTGCCCCTGTCTGCCCGTTCCGTGGGTTTGTGCCGGCCATCTGTCAGCTCCTCGTCGAGCGTGGTTCAAGCGAGCATGGATAACGCAGTCATGAGCAAGTGGTCGCATATTTATCAGACCACTTCCCCTCCACAACACCCTCCTACGCCAAATTTCCCTGCCTTTGGACAGTAGTGGTCCGACCACCTGGCTGGTTAGACTTCCGCGCACGGACGACAGGAGGAGTGGCGTGGACGAGACTCAGAGCGAGGCCGCTCCGCAGAAGGGCACGGTGACGCAGCGCGCCATCGAGCGCATCAAGGCGATGATCGCCGAGGGCCGCCTGGAGCCGGGACAGCGGCTGCCCACCGAGCGCGACCTCGCGGTCCAGCTGGGCATCTCCCGCAGCTCGATGCGCGAGGCGATCCGCGCGCTCACGGTCCTCGGGGTCCTGGAGGCCCGCCACGGCTCGGGCATCTACGTCACGCAGCTGGAGGCCGGGGACCTGCTGGAGACGTTCGGTGTGGTCGCCGACCTCTCCCGCGGCCCCCGGCTGGTCGAGCTGCTGGAGGTGCGCCGCATCCTGGAGTCGACGGCGACCGCGCTGGCCGCCGCGCGCATCACCGAGGACCAACTCGCGGAGGTCGAGAAGCACCTGACCGCGATGAACGCCACGGACGACCCCGAGGAGATCCTCGCCCACGACCTCGCCTTCCACCGCGAGATCGTGGCCGCCGCGGGCAACGAGACCATGGCCGCGATCCTGGAGGGCCTGTCCTCGCGCACGTTCCGGGCCCGCGTCTGGCGCGGCTACCAGGAGGAGGGCGCCTTCGCCCGCACCCGCCGCGAGCACGCCGCCATCCACCGCGCCCTGCTCGCCCACGACCCGGAGGCGGCACGGGCGGCCGCCGCCGCGCACGTGGGCGAGGTGGAGCAGTGGCTACGGACGCAGCTCCGGGAGTGACCCCGGGGATCGGGGGCCGGCCGGGAGGGCGGGCGGTCCTCGGCCGAGGGGGTTCACAGACCCGGTCCTCGGCCGAGGCGGTTACAGGCCCGTACGGGTGAAGGTCATATGCGTGACGCCGCTGGGCGAGCAGGCCGCCTCGACCACGTAGTCCTTGTCGAGGTCCTCCAGCCCGTCCCAGAGGCGTACGCCTCGGCCCAGCAGGATCGGGACGACCACGACGTGCAGGTGGTCGATGAGCCCGGCGGCGAGGAAGTCGCGGATCACGGTGGGCCCCCCGCCGATGCGGACGTCCTGGCCGCCCGCGGCCTGGCGGGCCGTTTCGAGTGCCTCGGCGGGCGTGGCGTCGAGGAAGTGGAACGTCGTGCCGCCCTCCATCTCGATCGACGGGCGCGGGTGATGGGTGAGGATGAAGGCCGGGGTGTGGAAGGGCGGGTTGGGCCCCCACCAACCCCTCCATTCGGGGTCCTCGTGCCATCCGGGGTAGCCGAACTTCCCCGCGCCCATGATCTCGGCACCGATTCCAGGATCGAACTGCCGCACGAAGGCGTCGTCGAGGCCGCCGGTCCCGCCGGGCCGGCCGATCCTCTCGTGCCACCACCGGGTGGCGAACATCCACTCGTGCAGCCGTTCGCCGGCGTGGCCGAACGGCGCGTCACGGCTCTGCCCCTCACCGGTGGCGAAGCCGTCGAGCGAGACGGAGAAGTTGTGGACACGGGCGAGTGACATGGCCGACGCCTCCCTTCCTTCCGCTGGTTACGCCTGACGGAACAGGCTCTAGTAGGACTGCAGCTCCACGAGTGTGCCTCCCGGAGTCCGCAGATGCGCGGTACGCAGGGCCGGGCCCCACTCGGGGCGGTCCTGGGCCTCGGCGAGGACGGACGCGCCGTGCCCGCTCAGGCAGCTCGCCGCGTCGGCGACGTCGGCGACACGCAGGACTACCATCGCGGAGTCCTGGACGGACACGTCCGACGGCAGGCCGCCCGTGCCGATGACCTGGGCGACGGCCTTGCGTGAGAACAGGCCGAACACCGTCTCACCGCCCAGGTCCCAGCCGGCGTAGCCCGCCGCGGGTACCACCCGGGCGGGTTCGACGCCCAGGAGGTCTCGCAGCGCCGCCGTCCAGAAACGAGCGGCGGTCTCGAAGTCCTCGACGAGCAGGCGGGGATACAAGGCATCCATGCGTGATCGTAGCCCTGGGATCTCAGCGGGCGGTCACCTGCCACACGGTGGGCGTGCGCTGGTCCGGCGGGTACTGGACGAGGCGTCCGCCGTCCGTGACGCGCACGGCCATGCGGGTGATCGCGTTGACGAGCTCGTAGCCTCCGGGGGCGGGCACGGGCACCCAGCGCTGCAGGGTGTTCGAGGCGGCGCAGGTCTCCTCGGCGACGGCGCTTCCCGGTTCCAGCGGCACGTTGAGGGTGAGCTTTCCGTCGCGCGTCTCCAGGCACGTGCCGTTCGTGGCGGACCTCAGGGTCACGTAGCCGTCGGGGGTGCGTGCGACCCGGAGGTCGCGTGTGACACCGCCGCCGCGGAAGGTGTACGTCCCGTCGGCGAGGGGCACGCGGGTCAGGTCCCGCCATCCGGGGGCGTGGCCGACGGCTCGCGCGCGGGCCGTGAACTCGGCGTAGGTGGCGTCCGGGTGGGGCGATCCCCAGGTGGCCTGGGCGAGGTGCCTGAGGGCCGGATCGAGGGAGACGGCGACCTCGTTCTCGGTCTCGCCGCGTCCGTTGTCCGGCCACAGGCTGATCTTCGCGCCGGTGACACCGGTGCGGGAGGTGAGCTTCTCGCCTTCGAAGCCGCGCGGGTCCCAGCTCTGGTCGTACAAACCCTTGGTGTCCGAGTGGAAGCCGCCGCGCACGAGGTAGAGGGAGTACGAGGCGTTCATCAACGGATGGCCCTGCGCGATGAGTTGGCTGGGTTTCACCGCCACGTTGAGCCAGTGCTCGATGGTCGTCCCCGCCGTGACCGGCACGGTGTTGGCGCCGGTGAGCCCGTCGTTCCAGATGCGGAGCTTCTTGCCCTTGCTCGCCGCGTACGCGTGCACGCGGTTGACGAAGTCGATGAACGCGTCCTGAGGTGTGGCGTTCGTACCGTACTTCTGGCGCGCGTACGCCAGAACCTGCGGGTACTTGGCGAAGTCGGAGCCGAGCATGTACTCGTCGGCGCCCATGTGCCAGGAGGCGGCCGGGAAGACCTGGGCGTACTCGTCGATCAGGCTCGTGTAGTAGTCGAAGGCGGCCTGCCGGGTGACGTCGAGCCGGGACGGCTGCTTGACGCCGTCGGAGTCGGTGAGCTGCAGGTCGGGGCGGTTCTCGATCCAGGGGTCCATGTGGCCCGGGGAGTTGATCTCCGGGATGATCTCCACGTGGTACTTCTCGCCGAGGGCGACGAGTCGGCGGATCTCGTACTTGGTGTAGTAGCCCCAGGTGTTGGCCTCGGGGTGGGTGTCGCTCCTCACCTTCAGTTCGAGCAGGAGCTGGTTGAGCTTCTGGTACGCCATGTCGCGCACCAGGTTCTCCAGCCACTCGGTGGAGATGTGGATGTAGCAGGCGCAGACGCCGACGCCGCGTTCCTTGTATTCGGGCACGTCGACGGTGCGTCCGGCGGGCACGCGGTCGCCCTGGTTGAGGAGTTGGAGCAGGGTGCGGGTGCCGTAGAAGGCGCCGGTGTCGGTCCTGCCGGTGATGGACAGGCGGGAGCCCGCGCGGAGTTCGTATCCCTCGGCCCCGAGACGCGCTGCCGAGGGATCGATGTCGACAACGATGTCTCCGGTTCGTGGCGCGACGCCCCGGACGACGGGGACGGCACCGCGGCCCGCCGCGCGCAGATCATCGGACAGGGTGTCCGCGACCTCACGTGACTCCTGATCGCGAGCGACGATGCGGGTACTGCGCGCGAAGGCGTAGCTTCCCTCTCCCGGCGACCAGTTGGTCAGTGCGGGCACCGTGACGGGCGGCGGCCCCGCCTTCTGTGTCTGGGCCGCCGCCGGAACGGCCGCCGCGAGCAGCACCAGCCCGGCCGCGGCACCGACCACTCTGGACCACGCCATACCGCACCACCTCACAGGCAGTTCGCAGTCATCGGATCCCTGATCCTTGGAGTGCGACACGTGTGCTGTCAATGGCACGTCCTCACAGGGAAGTTGAAACTCCCGCCGACAGACGGGGACGGACTCGTCGGATGAGGAACGGACGAACGAGGAACGGACTCTCGACGTAACGCCTCCCACAGGGCACAGTGCTCCTCGTACACGTCGGCTACTGGCGAGTACGCCCACCTCTCACGCACAGGGAGCGCCCGTGACCAGCTGGGTCGGCCGTACCGCCGCCGAGATCGCCGCCGCCGTTCGCGAGAAGCGGATCACGCCCCGGGAGGTGGTGGCGGAGCACCTCGCGCGGATCGAGCTGCTGGACGCCCGCGTGGGGGCGTTCCGTTCGGTGCGGGCGCAGGCGGCCCTGGCCGAGGCGGACGAGGTGGGAAACCGCGCCGACCTGGCCGGCCTCCCCCTCGCGGGCGTCCCCGTGGCCGTCAAGGACAACCTCGCCGTACGGGGCGAGCCGACGCGCGTCGGCAGCGCGGCGACGCCGGACACACCGGCCGGCCACGACCATGTCACGGTGGCCCGCCTGCGTGCCGCGGGCGCCGTGGTCGTGGGCCTGACGAACGTGCCCGAGCTGTGCGTCTTCGGCACGTCGGAGAGCGTCCACGGCATCGCGCGCAACCCGTGGGACACCACGCGCACGGCGGGCGGCTCGTCCGGCGGCAGCGCCGCGGCGGTCGCCGCCGGGATGGTGCCGATCGCGCTCGGCAACGACGGGATGGGCTCGCTGCGCATACCGGCGGCCAACTGCGGTCTGATCACCATCAAGCCGGGCTCCGGCGTCGTCCCGGCGGGCGTCAGCGACGGCGACTGGTTCGGTATGTCCGAGAACGGGCCGCTGGCGACCACGGCCGAGGACGCCCGTCTGATGTTCTCAGTGCTGGCGGACGCCCCGGACGCGGTCCGCCCGGCCGAGCCCGCGACCCGCCGGATCGCGGTGTCCGTGCGCAGCCCGCTGCTCGGCGTCACCGTCAGCCGCCCGTACACGACCGCGGCACGCGAGGCGGCGAAGGTGCTGTCAGGGGCCGGCCACCAGGTGCGCCGCGCCGACCCGCCGTACCCGCTCTGGCTGGGCACGACGTCCCTGGCGCACTGGACGGCGGGCACATCGGTCGACGCCCAGGGGCTCGACGCCCGGCGCCTCGCCCGCCGCACCCGGGTCCACGCGGCCCTGGGCCGCCGCTTCGTCCGGAGCGTGCGCGAGGGCGACCGGCGTGAGCAACTACGCCGCCGTATGGAGCCGTTCTTCGCCGAGCACGACGTCCTGCTCACCCCGACGCTGGCCCGGCGCGGCCCCGCCGCCGCGCCCTGGCACGAGCGCGGCTGGTTGCGCAACGTGCTGGTCAACACCAACTACTCGCCGCTGACGCCACCCTGGAACCTGACCGGCTGGCCGGCGATGTCGGTGCCGTTCGGCACGCTGCCGAGCGGTGCGCCCTGTGCCGTCCAGCTCGTGGGCCGGCCCGGCAGCGAGCTCGATCTCCTCGCCGTGGCGGCCCAGTTGGAGGAACTGCGCCCCTGGCAGCGCACGGCACCCCTGCCCTGACAGCACCGCGGCGCCGAGGGCGCCTGGTGCCGCGACAGGCACTAGTCCTTGCGGCCGGTCGCGGCGACGGTGACGCCGAGGCCGATCATGGTGAGGCCGCCCACTCCGCCGACCAGTGACAGCCGCCCGGGCGAGCGGGCGAACCAGTCCCGCGCGGTGGCCGCGACGAGCCCCCACAGGCTGTCGAAGGTCACCGCGATGGCGTTGAAGACGAGCCCGAGGAACAGCATCTGGAGCACGACGTGCCCTTGGGCGCGGTCCACGAACTGGGGCAGCACGGCGGCGAAGAACACGATGGTCTTGGGGTTGGCCACGCCGACCAGGAACCCCTCCCACAACGTACGGCGGCTGCCGTGGGCCACTCCGTCGGTGTCGAACGCGGCCCGCAGTGAACCCCGCCCGCGCCACGCCTTCACGCCCAGGTACACCAGGTAGGCGGCGCCCATCAGTTTCAGCGCCGTGAAGACGAGCACCGAACGCTCCACGACGGAACCGACGCCCAGCGCGACGGCGATCACCAGGACGTACGCACCGGCCGTGTTGCCCACCACGGTGGTGAGCGCGGCCCGGCGGCCCTGGGCGAGGGCCCGGCCGATCACGAACAGCACACTGGGGCCGGGTATCACGATCAGCAGGAACGACATGGCCGCGAAGGCGAGGAGACGGTCGGTGGGCACCATGGGCTCATGCAAGCACGGCGCCGGCTCCCGCCCCCAGTGGTTTTCCGGCGGCCGGACACGCGACCGGCACCCCGGGTCACAGGGCCCGGTACATGATGTGCAGCCCGACCCGCCCGTGCCGGGGGTGTTCGTAAGCCTCCGGCACGGTGCCGAGCACGGTGAAGCCGAGTGATGTCCACAGCCCCACGGCGGGGTTGGTCTCGACGACGGCGTTGAACACCATGGCCCGATAGCCGTCGGCCTTGGCCGCGGCGAGGACGTGCTCGGCGAGGGCGCGGCCGATGCCACGCCCCGAGTGGTCGGGGTCCACCATGAAACCCGCGTTGGCGACGGCGGCCGCGGGACCGCCGTAGTTGGGCGTGAGGTACGCGGAGCCGACGACGGTCCCGGTGGGGTCCTCGGCGACGTACACGCGCTTGGCGGGCGCCATCCACAGGGCGCGACCGGCTTCTTCGGAGGTGTCCGGATCCCAGGTGTAGGTCTCACCGGCGGCGACGACGCGGTGCCAGAAGGGCCAGATGCGCGGCCAGTCCTCGGCCGTGGCTTCTCTGATCAGCATGGGCGCGAGTCTGGCACGCCCGTGCCGCCGGCGATCGCGATGGTCCTGCCCGAATCAGTCCACGCTGGGGAGGATGTGGGGCTCAGCGAGGTCGTCCTCGTACCCGGCAAGGCGGATCGGGGCGGACCTGGCCCACACGTCGAGACTGCCGAGCTCCTTCTTGGGGCGGCGCCCCGCGCGCTCCGTACGATCCTTGGGGCGTTGATCGCGATTGCTCTTCTCCGGTGTCACCGCGCACTCCTTATGTGTCGGGTCACCCTCGGGACGGGCCGGCTCACCGTTCTTCCGTGCGCTCGGCGCCCGCTGGGGTGTGGTGTGGAAAGGGATCGGACGCGGTGGCGCCTGTCGAGTTGTGGCGAGATCAGCCGTGGTGACCGGCTTGTCCCGGGACGGACTGGGTGTGGGTGGAACCCATATAAGGCTGTCCGTCGGCTACAGAGTACCCA
Organism: Streptomyces sp. NPDC030840; assembly: GCF_055572015.1. Lineage (NCBI taxonomy): Bacteria > Bacillati > Actinomycetota > Actinomycetes > Kitasatosporales > Streptomycetaceae > Streptomyces > Streptomyces sp. NPDC030840. The sequence goes on from NZ_JBVIEE010000002.1 coordinate 554,213, forward strand.
TTTGAGCGGATGAGCGCTCGATGGGGCTGAAAACACGAGGTAACTGTCTTGAGTCATTCCGTGTCCGGCCCGCGACGCAGCGGCACAGGCGCCGGTCACGGCACCCCAGTTGACCGCGGCGAGCCGGCGTCCCCCTGATGGACCAACGGCGGGCGCAGCCACGCGCGGAAGAACGGCATCCGGATTCAGCCACGCCCCGCTTGCGCCTTCACGCCGGTCCGCCGGACGTCTTCTGTACGTCTTCGTCATCGCTCTGTGAACTGACGGCCCGTCATGAGACCGTACGCGGATGACGCCACCGCACGGACTCGAGGGCCGGGCCGCGATCGTCACCGGGGCATCGCGCGGGATCGGACTGGCCGTCGCCGAGGCGCTGGTGGCGGCCGGTGCGCGGGTGTGCGTCACGGCGCGTGACGCGGCGGGCGTGGCGCGGGCCGCCGAAAAACTCGGCGGCGTCGGGCTCGCGGGGTCCGTGGCCGACCCGGCGCATCTGCGGGCGGTGACCGGACTGACGCTGCGGGAGTTCGGCCGGATCGACCTCGTCGTCAACAACGCGGGCACGAACGAGCCGTACGGACCGCTCATGCGTGTCGATCCCGACCGCTGGCGCGACGCCTTCGCCGTCAACGTCGAGGCACCCCTGCGGCTGGTCCAGCATGCGTGGCGGGCCTGGATGGGCGAGCATGGTGGCGCCGTGGTCAACGTCTGCACCGAGGGCGCCACCCACGCGGGCCCCCACGTCGGCGCCTACGGCACCAGCAAGGCCGCCCTGCTGCACCTCACCCGGCAGCTCGCCGGCGAGCTGGCACCGGCCGTACGGGTCAACTCCGTCTCACCCGGGCTCGTCCGCACCGACATGGCACGGTTCGTGTGGGAGGGCGCGGAGGAGGAACTCTCGGCGGGGCTCCCGCTGGGCCGGCTCGGCACGCCCGAGGACGTGGCCAGGGCCGTCGTATGGCTGGCCTCGGACGCGGCGGAGTGGGTCACGGGGACCGACCTGCTGGTGGACGGCGGGACCCGGGTCAGGACGGCGCACGCCTCTCCCACGTACGCCGTCCACGACCGCCTGCGGTCGCAGGCACCACGTCACTCGTGACGATGCCCAGCTCTTCTCCGGGCGCCCGGTCTTGTCCGGGCGCCCGGACACGTCAAGGGGGGGCTCACCACTTCCCGGGCGCGTAGTCCTTCAGGAAGACGCCGTACAGGTCCTCGCCCTGCTCACCGCGCACGATCGGGTCGTAGACCCGGGCCGCGCCGTCCACCAGGTCGAGCGGGGCGTGGAAGCCGGCCTCGGCGAGGCGCAGCTTGTCGTAGTGGGGGCGCTCGTCGGTGATCCAGCCGGTGTCGACGGAGGTCATGAGGATGCCGTCGGTCTGGAACATCTCCTGGGCGCTGGTCCGCGTGACCATGTTCATGGCGGCCTTGGCGGCGTTGGTGTTCGGGTGGCCGGCGCCCTTGTAGCCGCGGCCGAAGACGCCCTCCATCGCCGAGACGTTCACGACGTAGGCGCGCTTGCTGGGCGCCTTGCGCGCGGCCTCGGCCATCGCCTGGCGCAGCTTGCTGATCAGGATGAACGGCGACGTGTAGTTGCACAGCTGGGTCTCGAGGAGCTCCACCGGGGAGATCTGCTCGATGGTCTGCACCCAGGTGTTGGAGTCGACCACGTCCGGGACCAGCCCGCCCGCGTCGATGGCGGTGCCGTCCAGGTGGCGGGCCACGCTGGCGTTGCCCGCGACCAGGGCGAGGTCGGCGACCTTCTGCGCGTCGAGGCCGCTGGTGCCGACGGGCAGCGCGGCCAGGCCGTCGACCGCGCCGGAGTTGAAGGCGCCGATGACGTGGTGGGCGGGCAGTTCCCCGGCGGGCAGCGGGGCACTCTCGCCCTCGACCAGGGCGGCGTACGCGGAGGGCAGCCGCCGTACGGTCTGGGTCGCGTTGTTGACGAGGATGTCGAGCGGGCCCGCCTCGGCGACCTGGTCGGCGAGGGCCACGGCCTGGGCCGGGTCGCGCAGGTCGATGCCGACGACCTCCAGGCGGTGCAGCCAGTCGCCGGAGTCGTCCATGGCCTTGAAGCGGCGGATGGCGTCCTTCGGGAAGCGCGTGGTGACCGTGGTGTGGGCGCCGTCGCGCAGCAGCCGCAGCGCGATGTACATGCCGATCTTGGCGCGGCCGCCGGTGAGCAGGGCGCGCTTGCCGGTGAGGTCGGCGCGGGCGTCGCGCTTGGCGCGGTTCGTGCGCGCGCAGTCCGGACAGAGCTGGTGGTAGAAGTAGTCGACCTCGACGAACCGGGTCTTGCAGGTGTAGCAGGAGCGCGGGCGCTGGAGTATCCCCGCGATCCGGCCCTCCTCGGTGTTCGACGAGGGCAGCAGTCCCTCCGTCTCGTCGTCGATGCGCTGGGCCGAGCCGGTGGCGGTGGCCTCGGTGACCGCCTTGTCGTGGGCGGTCTTGGCGGCCCTGCGCTCCTGGCGGCGGCGCTGCTTTACCGTGCGGTAGATGCCCGCGGTGGCCCGGCGCACGGCGATCGCGTCCGGGTGGTCGATCTCCAGCTTGTCGAGCTCCTCCAGCACGCTGAGGCAGACCGCCAGCCGCTCCGGGTCGATGCCGGGGCCGTACGACGGCACCTCGTCCGTGGTCGCCGGGCCGTCCTGTGTCACCGTCATCGCCGCTGCCGCTTCCTGGTCACCCGTCGCGGCGCTCCTTCCGCGCTCGCTGTCGAACGCGGAATTGTACGGAGCGCCGGGCCGGGTGGCCAAACCCGATCCCGTCACCGGCGGCGGGGGCCGGTCACGGAGCGCACGCGTCGAGCAGGGTCTCCACCTCCGCGGAGACGGACTCGGCGAACCGGTCGAGGTCGGGTACGGCCTCGGCGTCGGCGACGAGCCCGTAGTGGACGCGTCCGCGGTAGGTCGAGATCGCCACCGCCAGGGACTGGCCGCGGGCCAGCGGCGCGAAGGGGTAGACCTCGCTGAGCGCGTGCCCGCCGAGCCTCAGGCCGAGGCCGGGCAGCGGCACGCTGGTGACGAGGATGTCGAACCAGAGCCGGGCCGCCTGGCTGACCAGCGGTCCGCCGAGCCGGTGGGCGAGCGGCGGCACGTGGTCGGCGAGCAGCGCGACGGCGCCCGCGCCCCGGTTGGGGCCGGCGTCCTTGTTGCGGTCCATGGCGTTACGGACCGTGGCGAGGCGGCCGAGTGGCTCGGGCTCGTCGACGGGGAGCCGTATCAGGTAGCCCGAGAGCCGGTTGCCCTGTGGGTGCGCGGTACGCGGGCGGCGCTTGGAGACGGGGATCAGGGCGCGGGGCGCCACGCCCTCACTGCCGTCCCCGCGCCCGTCCAGCCAGCGGCGCAGGGCGCCCGCGACGATCGCGATCAGGACGTCGTTGACGGTGCCGCCGACCGCCTTGCGCACGGTGTGCACCTCGTCGAGGTCCAGCACCACACCGGCGGTGCGGCGGGTGCCGCTGGGCCGGGAGGTGAGCGCGGGGCAGGGGCGCAGGTCCAGCGTGGAGCGGGCGACGGAGGCGCCGATGTCGAGGGCGCGGCCCACGTCGGAGAGCGCGCCGCGCACGAGCCCCGGCAGTCGGCGCACGTCGGGCAGCAGGCCGCGCGGGGGCTCGACGGGCCGGGGGCGTGGCGCGGGCATGTCCGTCGGGTCCAGGACGGCGGCGGCGAGCGTCAGGGCGCGCAGGCCGTCGGCCAGGGCGTGGTGGAACTTGAAGAGCACCGCGAAGGAGGTGCCGTCCTCGCCGGGCAGCACGTGGGCCTCCCACGGGGGCCGCTCGCGCTCCAGCGGGCGCTCCATGAGGCCGCCGGCCACCGCGTGGAAGTCCGCGGTCGGCGCGTGCAGCCTGACGTGGTCGAGGGGGTCGAAGTCCGGGGCGGGCTCGCGGACGGCGCCCCCGAAGGCGGTCGGGAAGGAGGGCACCAGCGGGCGCCACACGTCCCGGATCCGCATGCGCAGCCCGGGCACGGCGGCGGCGCGGGCCGCGAGCAGGTCGGCCGCGTGGACGCCGGCGGTGGGCGAGTGGGCCGCGAAGACCCCGAGGGCACCGAGGTGCATCGGGTGCTCGGCGGACTCGATGTTCCAGAACGCCAGGTCGAGTGGTGCGAGCAGGTCAGAAGTCAATGGCTTGCCTCGCGTCGACGAAGTGTGGGAAACCAGCAGTCAATCGTCGGCAAGCGATTACGGTCAAGTACGATCAGGCTACACACAGTTAACAGCAGATTAAGTCCCGCCCCTCCGAAAGGGGCGGGACTCATGAGGCACCTGTGGTCATGTAGGCAGGAGGGGCATCACCCTTGCAAACACCTCCCACCCGTTCGGGTGCGGGCCGTCCGTGACGGCCCGAGCCCCGCCGTCGGCCGTCACGGTGCCGGGCATCCCGCGGGAGCCGCCTGGGACGCGTCGCGGATCAGGGCCTCGTGTGCCGCCCTCAGCCGCCCGGCGTCCGGCTTCATGACCGCGCGGTCATAGGTCAGGAATCCGTTCAACTCGCCCTCGACATCGGTGATCTGGGTGTAGACGGCGCCGTTGCTGCCCCGGCAGACCAGCGCGCGCACCTCGTCGAGCTTCTTCAGGTAGTCGTCGGTGTACGTCGCCGGATCGACGTCGACGTAGGACTGCTGGACCGACCAGGCGTGCCCGGGCACCGCGAGGCCCAGGCCGCCGTACTCACCGCTGACCAGTGCCCGTTCCCCGTCGGGGCGGGGCGGGAGCGCCGGGCTCGGGTAGCCGTGCTCGTCCATGATGTCGCCGGTGCCGCCGTCGGCCCCGAGGTTGAGGCCCGACTGGCCGTTGACCAGCCGTGTCGGGTCCCAGGACTTGGCCTGCTCGGCGACGCGGCCCACGTCGTACTGGCCCCAGCCCTCGTTGAAGGTGACCCACATGACGACCGACGGGCTGCTGATGTGCTCGTCGATCATCTCCTTCATCTCGCGCTCGTACGCGGCGCGGGCCGCGGCTCCCGGGTTCACCCCCGCGGTCATCGCGGGCATGTCCTGCCAGACCAGCAGGCCCAGCTTGTCGGCCCAGTAGAACCAGCGGTCGGGCTCGACCTTGATGTGTTTGCGCACGGCGTTGAAGCCGAGCTTCTTGTGCGCCTTCAGGTCGTACGCGAGCGCCTCGTCGGTCGGGGCGGTGTGCAGGCCGTCGGGCCAGAAGCCCTGGTCGAGCGTGGCCATCATGAAGACGGGTTCGCCGTTGAGCAGGGTGCGCGGGGTGCCGTTCACCTTCTGGACGGAGACGGAGCGCATCCCGAAGTAGCTGCCGACGCGGTCGGCGCCCACGCTCACCTTCAGGTCGTAGAGGAACGGGTCGTCGGGCGACCACAGGTGCGGGTCGCGGATGGTCAGGGTCAGCGGAGCGCCGGTGCGGCCGCTCGCCGTGGCGACCCTGCGCCCGCGGTCGTACGCCGTCGCCGTGATCCGTACGCCGTCGCGTACGCCCTTGGCCTCGACGGTGAGCCGGCCGCTCGCCGCGTCCGGGACCAGCTTGAGCGAGTCGGCGTGGTCGGGCGCGACCGGCTCCATCCACACCGTCTGCCAGATGCCGGACGACGGCGTGTACCAGATGCCGCTCGGGTCCAGGCGCTGCTTGCCCAGCGGCGGGTTCTCCCCGTTCGCGGCGTCGGTCGGGTCGTACACGCCGACGATGAGTTCCTGGGCCCGGCCGGGCTTCAGCGCGTCGGTGATGTCGGCGCCGAACTTGTCGTAGCCGCCCTCATGCTCGGCGACCCTGGTGCCGTTGACGTACACCTCGGACCGCCAGTCGACACCGCCGAAGTTCAGCCGCAGCCGTTTGCCGGAGCCGATGCGCCAGTCGCGGGGGACGGTGAAGGTGCGGCGGTACCACATGCGGTCCTCGTGCCGCTGGATGCCGGAGAGCTGGGACTCCACGGGGTACGGCACGAGGATGCGCTCCCCCAGGGTCCTGCCGACGGGCGGGCGCTCGCCCGCCTCGGCCGGTGCGAACTGCCAGCGGCCGTTGAGGTTCCGCCAGGCGTCGCGCGTCAGCTGGGGCCGGGGGTACTCGGGGAGGACGGCGTCGCCGGGACCGACCTCGTCGGCCCAGCGGGTGCGCAGTTCGTACGTGGAGCGGTTGGGGCCGCTGCTCCAGAACTCCCTGACAACGTTGCCGTCGGCTCCGGTGAGGCCACCCCGGCCGTCGTAGTGGAGGTCGGTGGCGCCGCGTGCCGTGCCGGTCTTGTTGCCGACGACGGGTTCCTTCAGGGCGACGAGCAGGGCCTTCGGGTCGGCGGGGTCGGGCTTCGCCGTGCCGAGGGGCCACGTGGCGCCGCCGATCACCGCGGTGAGGTGGCCGGTGAAGGAGGCCGGGGGCGCGGCGAGGGCCTGTGCGAAGTCCAGCTTCAGGGTGCGGCCGTCGCTCAGGACCGTGGCCGCGACCGCGCCGTCGTAGTCGAAGCCGTCGGGCAGGCGGAACGCGGACTGCGGGACGGGCTGCTTGGCGGCGCCCGGCCGGGTCCAGCGCAGATGGAAGTTGGAGCCGCCGTAGTGCTCGAAGTACTCGACCTTGATGTCGTAGGCCTTGCCGGCGGTCAACTCGATCGGCTGGGCGGTCTGTTCGCGGTCCCAGTCGTCGACCCAGTGGTCGATGGCGATCTTTCCGTCGATCCAGAGCCGGAAGCCGTTGTCCGCGATGACCGAGAAGGTGTGGGCTCCGGTCTTCTCCGGCACGATCTTTCCGGTCCAGCGGACGCTGACGTCGTCCGACCGGCCGGCGGAGGCGGCCAGGCGCGGCTCAAGGTTGTCGAAGTCGAGGTTCTGCTCGAAACGGGTGGCCTTCAGCTCGTGGAAGTCGAAGACGCCCGGGGCGGACTGCGTGTAGTACTCGCCTTTCAGGCCGTGGACCTCCACGGGGTCTTGGTCGGCGGCGGTCGCGGCCGGGGCGGCGGTGAGTCCCGTGATGCCGAGGGCGACCGCGAGGAGTAACACCAGTGGTAACGCGAGTCGGTCTCTGAGTCGTCTGATGCGCACGGATTCCCCTTGGGTGAGGACGGGTGGCGGCTCGGTGCTCAGTTCTCAGCGGTACAACGTTGTCACGAACGGCAATGGGCATGACAGCACGGATCGCGCTTGCCGTCCAGATCCGTACCGCTCGGCGTGAGAGGTTCGCGGATGGCTACCGGAAGACGCGTCGGCGCGGAACGCGGGCGTGCTGCGCCGCGTGCCGCGCCGACCCCGGTGTCCCGCCGGGGCTCTCCCCCGCAGGGCAGCGGTTGCTGGAGTTCAGGAACCGGCGCCTCCTTCGTAGCGCCCGGCCCGCTCGTCCTCGTAACGCCCGGCTCGCTCGCCCTCGTACGGCGCGGCCCGCTGACCGCGCGAGCTGCGCGCGCTCAGCGTCGCGGCGATGGTGGCGGCGATGGCCAGCACAAGGGCGATCACGCCCACGAGGACGTTGTTGACGACCGTCTTCGTGGTGTCGACGTTCGCCGAGATCACCCACGGCGAAATGATCGTCCACAGGCCGAGTGCGCAGCTGGCCCACGCCATGCTGTGCGTCCGGTGGTAAGCCCGCCCGAAGCCGCCGCTCATGAGCAGCGCGTAGGCGATCCCTACGATCAGGTTGTTGGTGGTCAGGGTCGGGAAGGTGACGAACCCGACGACCCAGGGCGAGATGGCGAGGTACACACCCGTGAGCAGGGCCAGCGTTTCGATGGCCTGCCCAGCCATGGTGGTCGTGGCGCGCTCCGCCTTCTCGTGACGACTTCGCATTTCGAGGATGTCGGGATGGGTTTCCATCGACGACCGGGGAGTGGTGCTCACTCCCATCACCTCCTGGGGCTAGCAGCGCTCTTTCCACACTCGGGTACCCATAAGAAGAAAATACCCAGCATGGGGTGAAATGTCTGCACATGTCAGGCTTGGCCTGACTCGCCCTACGAGACCCGCTGCCCCTTGCCCAGCGCGATCACTCCGCCCTTGGAGACCGTGTACAGCTCGGCGTCCCGCTCGGGATTGACGCCGATCGTCGCGCCCGGCGGCACCTCGACGCCCTTGTCGAGGACCGCGCCGCGTACGACCGCGCCCCGCCCGATGTGGACGTTGTCGTGCAGCACCGAGCCCTGTACGACCGCGCCGGGGTCGACCACGACACCGGGTGAGAGCACTGACCGCGTCACCTGCCCCCGGATCAGGCAGCCGGCGCTGATGATCGACTCGCTGGCCATTCCGCCCGCGTTGAAGCGGGCCGGGGAGAGCTGGTACGAGTGCGTGTAGATGGGCCAGCTGCGGTTGTACAGGTTGAAGGCGGGACGCTCGGCGATGAGGTCCATGTGGGCCTCGTAGTACGCGTCCAGGGTGCCGACGTCACGCCAGTAGCCCCGGTCGCGGTTGGTCTCGCCGGGCACGTGGTTGGCGCTGAAGTCGTACAACTGGGCCTCGCCGCGGTCGGTGAGCTGCGGCAGGATCGAACCGCCCATGTCGTGCACGGACTCCTCGTCCTCGGCGTCCCGCTGGAGCGCCTCCACGAGGGCCTTCGTGGTGAAGATGTAGTTGCCCATCGAGGCGAACACGCACTCGGGGTCGTCCGCGAGGCCCGGCGGGTCGGCGGGCTTCTCCAGGAAGCGCTCGACGATCTGCCCGTCCGAGCCGGGGGTGATCACGCCGAACGACGACGACTCGGCACGCGGTACCCGTATCCCCGCGACCGTGACGCCCGCGCCGCCCTCGATGTGCTGCTGCAGCATCTGCCTCGGGTCCATGCGGTAGACGTGGTCCGCGCCGAACACCGCTACATAGTCGGGCTGTTCGTCATGGACCAGGTTCAGGGACTGCAGGATGGCGTCCGCGCTGCCCAGGTACCAGCGCGGGCCGAGCCTCTGCTGCGCCGGGACCGGCGTGACGTAGTTGCCCAGCAGGCTCGACATCCGCCATGTCGTGGTGATGTGGCGGTCCAGCGAGTGGGACTTGTACTGCGTCAGCACGCAGATCCGCAGGATGTCCGCGTTGACGAGGTTGGAGAGTACGAAGTCCACGAGGCGGTACGTACCGCCGAAGGTCACCGCGGGTTTCGCCCGGTCGGCGGTCAGGGGCATCAGCCGCTTGCCCTCGCCGCCCGCCAGTACGATTCCCAGTACCGAAGGTCCACCGCGTCGCATGCCGCCGCCCCTCTACGCCCGTTGTGCCGCTGTGCTCAGCTCTGCCCTGCCCGCTGCCCGCCCCTGTTACCCCTGTTTGAGGACTTCCTCGTACAGGTGAACGGTACGTCGGGCCACCGCGTCCCAGCCGAACTCCCCCACCGCCCGCTCCCGTCCGGCCGCGCCCATCCGCGAGGCGGTCACCGGGTCGGCGATCACCGTGTCGAGAGCCCGCGCGAGCCCCGCCTCGAAGTCGTCCCCGGTCGGCACGAGCAGCCCGGTCACACCGTCCTCGACGACCTCGGGGATACCCCCGACCCGGGAGGCGACCACAGGTGTCCCGCACGCCATCGCCTCCAGATTGACGATGCCCAGCGGTTCGTAGACCGACGGGCACACGAACACAGCGGCATGGGTGAGGAGTTGGATGACCTCCGCGCGCGGCAGCATCTGCGGGATCCAGTGCACGCCCTCGCGCACGGCGCTGAGTTCCTGGAAGAGGGCGCGGAACTCCTGGTCGATCTCCGGGGTGTCGGGAGCGCCGGCGCACAACACCACCTGAGCCGCCGGCGCGATGTCCCGTACGGCGCGCAGGAGGTGGGGCACGCCCTTCTGGCGGGTGATCCGGCCGACGAACAGGACGTAGGGGCGGCCGGTGTCGACGCCGTACCGGTCGAGGACGTCGGTGCCGTGGTCCGGCTGGTAGAGCGTGGTGTCGATGCCGTTGTGCACGACGCGGACCCGGTCGGGGTCGAGCGCCGGGTAGCAGCTGAGGATGTCCTCACGCATGGCGCCGGACACGGCGATGACGGCGTCGGCGGCCTCCACGGCGGTGCGCTCGGCCCAGCTGGACAGCGCGTATCCGCCGCCGAGCTGCTCGGCCTTCCACGGGCGCAGCGGCTCCAGCGAGTGGGCGGTCATCACGTGCGGGATGCCGTACAGCAGCTTGCCGAAGTGGCCGGCGAGGTTCGCGTACCAGGTGTGCGAGTGGACGAGTTCGCGGCCTTCGAGCGCGGCCGCGATGGACAGGTCCACGGAGAAGGTGCGCAGCGCGTCGTTGGCGCCGTCGAGCGTGGGCCAGGGGCGGTGGCGGACGACCCCGCCCGCGGCGCCCTCGCCCCAGCAGTGCACGTCCAGGTCGGTGAGCGACCTCAACTCCCGGGCGAGGAACTCGACATGAACCCCCGCTCCGCCGTACACGTCCGGCGGGTACTCCCGGGTCAGCAGGCCGACTCGCACCCGAAACCCCCTGTCTCAGCGGTTGGTTCCCCCATGGTCACCCAGAGGTGCCGGTGGGGGGAAGACCGCGATCCTCCGGCAGACCGCGGACCCGGGCCCGCGGTCAGTGGCGGGGCGGGCGGTCGAAGCAGCAGTCGCCGCACAGGCCGCCGCCGGGAACCCGGTAGTAGAGGCAGCAGCTGCGGCGCCGCAGGGTGGCCGGGTCGAGGCTGCCCGACAGGCCGGGCCGCCCGAAGAGGTCCGCGGCGTGCGCGCGGGCCCTGTCCCCCACCTCCGGGCGCCCGTGGGTACGCGCCCAGCGGTCGAGCTGGCGTACGGCGCCCATGAGCGCGGAGCCCGCGTTGCCCCACAACAGCCGCTCCGACATGCGGAACCGCTCGCGCAGCAGGGCCGCCAGCGGGACGAGATGCCCCTCGCGGACGACCTCACCGATCGCCTCGGCCGGCAGGGCGCGCACCTCGGTCAGCCACAGATCGTCCGGGGCGCCGCCGTCCGGGTCCCAGCGCAGCAGTTCCGGACGCAGGTCGGGAACCTGGTCCTCCAGGGCGGCGGATCCGAGGGCGACCGCCCACAGCCGGGCCACGAGTCCCTGGTGCGCAATGGAGACCGCGACGCGCCGCTCCGGCGCGCGGATACCGTCTGCGACCTTCTGGGCACGGAAAATCACGGGATTCGTGTAAACCTCGTCAGGGGCACCACTTTCGTCCGCGTGCCCCGCCGTGTACGCCCGGGCGAGGGTGGGGAGCCGGCCGTCCGGCGGTTCTCCCGTGCGTAGTACGAAGAAGCCGCCGAGTGCCTTGAGCGCGCCGAGATCGGGGTCGAGAGCCACGAAGAGCAGTAGTACCAAGCCCCCTAGGGGGCTTCACCGGCTGGGTGGCGCATGGTGTCCCCCCTCTTGGGGATGACGAACGGCCCGTCCTACTCCATCGGCAGTAGGACTCAATGAGTGCTCAGGGACGACGACGCGGGCCTGTTCGCGAGGCATCGTTGTAAGCATGGAAGCCGACCGTACGCCGCGCCGGGCCACGTGCCCCCGCCGCTCGCAGAGGAGCAGCTCATGAGCGCCCTCGCGTTGTCCGTGTTGCTGTCGTTCGTCTCCGCCGTCGCCTACGCGGGCGGGGCGATCGTGCAGGAGCGGGTCGCGGTGTCCTCCCCCGACAAGCGCTACGCACCGCTGCGCAGGCCGGGTTGGTGGGCGGCCGTCGCGCTGAACGGCCTCGGTGGACTGCTGCACGTGGTCGCGCTCGCGTACGGCCCGCTGAGCCTGGTGCAGCCGCTGGGCGCGCTGACGATCGTGTGCGCGCTGCCGATGGCCGCGATCTTCGTGGGCCGCAGGGCCGGCGCGACGGCGTGGCGGGGCGCGATCATGGCCACGGTAGGTCTCGCGGGTCTGCTGTCGCTGGTCGGCGCGTCGGATGCGCAGTCCCTCAACAGCGCCCAGCGGGTGGCGGTGGCCCTGGCCACCGGCGGCGCGGTGGCGGCGCTGATGGTGGCGGCGCGCGCGGCGCACCGGCACCCGGCGGTCCGGAGCATCCTCCTCGCGGTCGCGGCCGGTGTCGCCTTCGGTATGTCGTCGGTGTTCACCAAGACGGTCGCGGTGGACTGGACGGGCGGGGTCTCCCTCGCCGATGTGCCGACGCTCGCGGTGATAGGCGTCCTCGCGACGGCCGGCATGCTGCTGTCGCAGGCCTCGTACCGGGGCGCCGGGCTCGCAGCCCCGCTCGCCACGCTGACCGTGGTGAACCCGGTGGTGGCGGCCGCGGTGGGCCTCACGATGTTCGGCGAGACCTTCCGCTACGGCACGACCGGTACCGTCCTGGCGCTGGGCTGCGGTGTCGTCGCGGCGGGTGGCCTGATCCTGCTGACCACGGAGCGGATCGCGAGCCCGCGGCCCGAGCCGGTGGACGCGACGGCTCCCGCGGCGGCCGGTGTCCCGGCCGACCGCGACGCCGTCGAGGAGCTGCTGGCCGCCGCGCTGCCCGAGCCGGCCGTCGCGCCGGTCCACGGAGGCCGCGGGGACCACGGGCCGGTCCGGGATGCTCTCATCCCGGCCCCCGCGCTGGTGAAACAGGAGGGCGCGTACGACGGACCGCGCCGGTCCGACGACCCGCCACACGCCTACGGTCCCTTTCACAGCGGCCCGTACGTGCCGGTGCCGGTACTCGACCGGCACCGTACCCGGGTCACCTCCTGATCCGTCGCCGGCAGGGGTCAGACCCGGACCCCGCCGGACCTCAGATAGGCGACCGGATCGATGTCGCTGCCGAAGCCGGGCCCCGTCCGCACCTCGAAGTGCAGATGCGGGCCCGTGCTGTTGCCCGTGGACCCGGAGCGGCCGATCCGCTGGCCGGCGCTCACGTTCTGCCCGGACTTCACGGAGATGGCCGACAGATGGGCGTACTGCGTGTAGCGGCCGTCGGCGTGCCGGATGACCACCTGGTAGCCGAACGAGCCGCCCCAGCCCGAGCTGACGACCTCGCCCGCGGCCACCGACTTCACGGTCGTACCGGTGGCCACGGGGAAGTCGAGACCGGTGTGGTAGCCCTTGGACCAGGAGGAGCCCGCGGCGCGGTAGGGCGTGCCGGACGAGGCGTCCACGGGAGCGACGAAGGAGGCCGACGTCGCCCTCTTCTCCGGTTTCCGCTCCTGCTTCCTCTCCTGCTTCCGCTCCGCCTTCTTCTCCGGCTTCTTGTCCTCGGTGGCCTTGTGCCGGCTGGAAGAGGCGCTCTGCTTCGAGGGCTTCCCGCCCGGTGCGTTCGACCGCAGGTTCAGACGCTGGCCGGGGACGATCAGGTCCGGGTCGCCGCCGATGGTCCTGCGGTTGGCCTGGTACAGCTTCTGCCAGCCGCCCCGGACCTTGCGCGAGTCGGCGATCTCGGAAAGCGTGTCGCCGCGTACGACGGTGTACATCTCCGCGGTGCCCGCCTGGGACTGGGGAGTGGTCTGCGGGGTGACGTCGCGGATCGTCCGTTTCGGCTTGGCGGTCGAGGCCGGCGTGCCCTGGGGGTTGATGTCCGGTGTGTCCCCACCGCGCGTGAGGCCCGCGCGCACCGAGCACACCGGCCAGGCGCCGGGGCCCTGGCCTTCGAGGACCTTCTCGGCTACGGCGATCTGCTGGTCCCTGGTGGCCAGATCGGCGCGGGCCGCGTAGGCCGTGCCGCCGTACGCCTCCCACGTCGACTGGCTGAACTGAAGCCCGCCGTAGTAGCCGTTGCCGGTGTTGATGCTCCAGTTGCTGGTGGACTCGCAGGCCGCGACCTTGTTCCAGGTGTTCACGTCGGCGGCGTCCGCCACGCCGGTTCCGATGAGGGGAATCGCCATGCCGGCGCCACCTGCCGTGACGGTCAGCGAGGCCCGGTTGATCCTGTTCGGCTGGTACCGGCGGTGCCGACCGCGTACGGCCATCGAGATGCCCCCTCACATATGCCAGAGGCCGCAAAAGTAAGGGCGGGGAACAGGCCATGACAAGACGGCAATCAGCCGCCCTGAGCCGTGAACTGGCGAGTAAGCGACGCGGGTTCGGTCAGCAGTTGAGGCAGGTGGGGCCATCCCTGCGTAATCAAGCACGTCAGGCCGCGCAGTGCGATCGGCGCCACGGCACGTCAGGATGGCCGCAGAGTCGATACGAAGGGCAATACTGACGGCACGAACCGGCACCACCGATATCAGGACCTACCGGCACCACCGATACCAGGATCCCTTTAGGAGCCAACCGTATGAGCACAACAGCCCAGATCGGCGTCACGGGTCTCGCGGTCATGGGGAGCAATCTCGCCCGCAACTTCGCACGCAACGGCTACACGGTCGCCGTGCACAACCGCACCGCCTCCCGCACCCACGCGCTGGTCAAGGAACACGGGCACGAGGGCGACTTCATCGCGGCCGAGAGCGCCAAGGACTTCGTGGCGGCGCTGGAGCGGCCGCGGCGCCTGGTCGTGATGGTGAAGGCGGGCGGCCCGACCGACGCGGTGATCGAGGAGTTCGCCCCGCTCCTGGAGCCCGGCGACATGATCATCGACGGTGGCAACGCTCACTTCGCCGACACCCGCCGCCGCGAGGCGGCACTGCGCGAACAGGGCATCCACTTCGTGGGCGCGGGCATCTCCGGCGGCGAGGAGGGCGCGCTCAACGGTCCGAGCATCATGCCGGGCGGCCCGGCCGAGTCGTACGAATCGCTCGGTCCGATGCTGGAGAAGATCTCCGCGAAGGCGGCGGACGGGGCGCCGTGTGTGACGCACGTGGGCCCGGACGGCGCCGGTCACTTCGTGAAGATGGTGCACAACGGCATCGAGTACGCCGACATGCAGCTCATCGGCGAGGCGTACCAGCTGCTGCGCGACGTCGCCGGCTACACCCCCGCGCAGATCGCCGAGATCTTCCGCACGTGGAACACCGGCCGTCTGGACTCGTACCTCATCGAGATCACCGCCGAGGTGCTGGCCCACGTGGACGCGGCGACGGGCAAGCCGTTCGTGGACGTCGTCCAGGACCAGGCCGAGCAGAAGGGCACGGGCCGCTGGACCGTGCAGATCGCGCTGGACCTGGGCGTCCCCGTCTCCGGGATCGCGGAGGCGGTGTTCGCGCGCTCGCTCTCGGGCCACAGTGCGCTGCGGGAGGCCTCACGCGGACTCGCCGGCCCGAAGCCCACGGCGCTGAGCGCGGCCGAGGCGGGCGCCTTCGCGGACCGGGTGGAGCAGGCGCTGTACGCGTCGAAGATCGTGTCGTACACGCAGGGCTTCCACGAGATCACCGCGGCCACCGAGGAGTACGACTGGAACATCGACCTCGGCAAGGTCGCCTCGATCTGGCGCGGTGGCTGCATCATCCGCGCGGCGTTCCTGGACCGTATCCGTGCCGCGTACGACACCCGGCCCGACCTGCCGAGCCTGCTGTCGGACGACACGTTCGCGCAGGAGATCGCCGCCGCGCAGGACGACTGGCGCGAGGTGGTCATCGCGGCGACCCGGCAGGGTGTGCCGACCCCTGGTTTCGCGGCGGCGCTCGCGTACTACGACGCGCTGCGCGCGGAGCGGCTGCCGGCCGCGCTGACGCAGGGGCAGCGTGACTACTTCGGGGCGCACACGTACAGGAGGACGGACCGGGAGGGGTCGTTCCACACGCTGTGGGGGCAGGACCGCTCGGAGGTCGAGGCGTAGGCGCTCCGCTGGGTTCGCCGGTGGGTGGGGCGCGGGTGGGTCGCGGTTTTTTTGCGCAGTTCCCCGCGCCCCTGATGTTCGGGGCTGCGGCCGTGTCGTGATGCTGCGGGTGGGTCGTGGTTCTAGCGCAGTTCCCCGCGCCCCTTACGGGGCGCGCGTGATGTGGCCCGGCGTGGTCTGTGTGCCGCGCCGGGCCGTCGAACTGTTTCTCATGCGGTTAGGAAAGCGGTGGCCCCGGTTCGGGTTCCGGTACCGGGTCCGGCCCCGGGGGCTTCGGAATCGGTGACGGGGGCGGCTCCGGCGAGGGACGCGGTTCCGGGTTGGGGTCAGGGGGGCTCGGGGTCGGCCCCGGTTCCGGGAACGGCTCCGGGCGGTCGGGCCCCGGTCCCGGGGTCGGCCCCGGCTTCGCCGGGTCGGGATACGGGTGCGTCATGGTGTCCTCCAGCCATGCGGTGCGTCGGCTCTGGACCTACCCCACGGGTACCCGGAGCGTGGCCGGGCAGTCACCCTGTTCAGACCGTGACGGCCTGCGGACTGCGCTCCTGGTCCGAGCCGGGAACCGGCTCGGACGGGTCCGCGCCGAGAGCCACGATGCGGTTGTCGCGGTCCACGTGCACGACCCGGGGCTTCAGGGAGCGGGCCTCGGCGTCGGAGACCTGCGCGTAGCTGATGATGATCACCAGGTCTCCGGGGTGGACGAGGTGGGCCGCGGCCCCGTTGATGCCGATGACCCCGGAGCCGCGCTCGCCCTCGATGACGTACGTCTCCAGGCGGGCGCCGTTGGTGATGTCGACGATGTGCACGAGCTCTCCCGGGAGGAGATCGGCGGCGTCGAGGAGGTCGGCGTCGATCGTCACGGATCCCACGTAGTGCAGGTCGGCCTGGGTGACGGTGGCTCGGTGGATCTTGGACTTGAACATGGTGCGCAGCATCCTGTGCTCCTAGAAGTCGGCTCCCTGCCAGCTTTTTGCAGGTCAAGGGCGTTCTTCACTGTACACGGGCATGCTTGGGACTCGAAGATCGTGAGGAACATCGCTTCACTCTGACGCGAAGGCTCCGCCTGCGGTGGACCACGGTCAGCCGCCCGGCCGGATCACCGCGCGCACGCAGCCGTCGTTCTTCTCCTTGAACATCTCGTAGGCCCGCGGCGCCTCGTCCAGGGGCACGGTATGGGTCGCCAGGTGGGCCGTGCTCAGCTCTCCGGCCGCCAGCCGGTCCAGCAGCATCGGGATGTAGCGCTGGCCGTGCTGCTGGGCGCCCCGCACGGTCAGGCCCTTGTTGATCACCGCGCCCAGCGGGAACTTGTCGACCGCCCCGGCGAAGACGCCGAGGACGAACACCGTGCCGCCCTTGCGGCAGGCGTGGATGGCCTGCCGTACGGCGGTGGGACGGTCCGTCTGGAGCCGGAGCTGCTGCTTGGCCTGGTCGTAGAGGTGGACGGGGCTGTCGCTGTGGGCTTCCATGCCGACCGCCTCGATGCACACGTCGGGGCCACGGCCGCCGGTGCGCTCGCGCAGTTCCGCCCCGATGTCGGTGCTGGTGTAGTCGATGACCTCACTGCCGACGTGCCGCTCGGTCATCTCCAGGCGCTCGGGAATCCGGTCGATGGAGATCACGCGCTCCGCGCCCAGCAGGATGGCAGCGCGCGCCGCCATCTGCCCCACGGCCCCGCAGCCCCACACGGCCACCACGTCACCCGGCTTCACGCCCGCCAGGTCCGCGCCCATCCATCCCGTGGGGACCGAGTCGGAGACGAACAGGGCGCTGGTGTCGTCTACGCCCTCCGGCACGGGGAAGGCACCGTAGTCGGCGAAGGGGACCCGTACGTACTCGGCGTGGCTGCCGCGCAGTCCGCCCATGGCGTGCGAGTAGCCGAAGATGCCGCCGGTGTCGGCGCCGAACAGGGCCTGCCCGATGCCGGGGTTGGTGTTCGTGTTGTCGCACAGGGACCACAGGTCGTGGGTGCAGAACCAGCAGCGGCCGCAGCCGACGAACGAGCAGACCACCACCCGGTCCCCCACCTTGTGCCGGCGTACCCCGGCGCCGGCCTCGACGACCTCCCCAAGGAACTCGTGACCGATGACGTCCCCGGACCGCATGAAGGGGATGTAGCCACCGATGAGATGGAGGTCCGAGCCGCAGGTGGTGCCCGCGATGAGCCGTACGATCACGTCCTGGTCGTTGCGCAGGACGGGATCCGGCACCTGTTCCACGGCGAGCTTGTTGACGCCTTCCCAGCACAGCGCCTTCACAGCACTCCCTCCCCGCCCGCGCGGCGACTCAGCAGACCGACGAGCTTCCCGCCGGGGGTGTCGTGGGTGGTGGGCGGTGTGTCGGGCAGCAGGACCTCGTCCGCTTCCAGCAGCGCCTTCGCTTCACGCAGGGAACGGCGCAGGTCCTGACGAGGATCCTGGCCCGTGAGCCGTGCGGGCACGGACGAGGCATCCGACGGCACGTCCTTCAGGCGCACCGCCACTTCGGTGCCCCGGTCGCCGGGTGCGGGTCGGATCCGGGTCTCGATCCGGTCGCCGTACTCCTGCAGCGGCGTCGGCAGCTTGTCGGCCTGGATGTCGGCAGGTGAACGGTTGATCGTCACCGTGAGCCAGCGGTCAGCGGCGGCCGGGTCCGCCGGACGTGCCGTCGAGCGCCGTAGGGCGACGACAGCACCCGCGGTGAGTCCCGCAGCGGCTGCCCACAGTGTTTTCCGGAGCGTCATGGACGGTCACATCCTCGGATGGTCAGGTACGACGGGTGAGCAGCGCCCCGGGCGATCAGGCCCGTGCAGAGGGGAGCACGGGTGCGCGGGGTCATGGTGGGCCTTCTCTCCCGGAGCGCCTCGCGGTGCGCGGCGAGTACCCCCACTCAGGCGTGCAATCTCCCCGGCGTCCGATGCTCACGTCATGCCGTTCCGCCGGCCGTCGTCCGTGTCCGGGACGAGCGCGACGCTGAGCTGCTCAGGCGCGGGCCGGTGTGGCCACTCTGTTCCGACCTGATCAGCTGTCCTTGCCCATCGCCTTGCGGACGGCGTCACGAGTCCGGTCGATCACGGCTGCCACGGGCCCGACGGCGACATTCTCCGCCGCCGTCTCCACTCCCGGATGCGGGCGGGTGGGCGCCATGGCCTCGGCAGCGCGTACAGCCGTGGCCATCATGGCAAGCTGCTGTGCTCCGGCCTTCTCGCGCAGCCCGGGGAACTCGTACTGTTCCTCCGAAGCCGCGTGCTGGAGCACGTCCGCGCGCAGTTCCCGCAAGGCGGGCATGAACCCGGGGTCGTCGGGGTTCATGTCATCGAGCCGGCTCAGCTTCTCCTTCGCGGCCCTCTCTTCCTGAAGACGGTCGTCGACCACCTGCTCACCGTCCTGCAGGAGACGGCGGGCTGAGGGGTGGACCACTTCCTCCTCGGCGGTCTCGTGGACGGCCAGCAGGCGGACGAGCCTGCGGAATGCCTCCGCCCGGTCGTCGGCAGTGGCGTTCTCGACCTCGGCGAAAAGATCACGGATGTGGTGGTGCTGCTGCATCAGCAGTGTCACGACGTCGTCGCTCTCGCCGGCGTCGTCGAGGTGGGGCATGGCGTCGGTCAAGGGATTCTCCCTGGGGTGCGGGCGGCGTCGGCCCGCAGAAAGCGGGCACCTGGGCTTTGTCCAGGTTCTGCCTGGTGACGGGCGGCCGCGACCGCGCGGGCCCGAACGGCGCAGGTGATCACCCAGGCGAGCAGCCGGGATCTCGACCCCTCACGGCTGCCGCGCCGTACCGCATCGCGGCCGGCGACGGGGGTACCCGGGCCAGGCCCCAGGAGTGCCGGGCCGTGAAGGGGGCGTCGCGATGAGCGGGAACGAACGGATCGCCGAGCTGCGCCGCGCCGCCCGGGAACGGTTCGGGTGGAGCGACCTGGCCGCCGAGCAGACGGAGGCGATGGAGGCACTGCTCGACGGGCGCGACGTGCTGGTCGTCATGCCCACCGGTTCCGGCAAGTCGGCGATCTACCAGGTGCCGACCGTCATGCTCGGTGGTCCCGCGGTCGTGGTGTCGCCGCTGATCGCCCTGCAGCGCGACCAGGTCACCGGCCTGCGGGAGAGCGCGGCACCGGACGCCGTGGCCGTGAACTCCGCGCAGCCCCGCTCGGCCACCGACAGGGGCTGGCGCGCGATCCGGGACGGTGACGCCGAATACCTGTTCCTGTCCCCCGAGCAGCTGGCCAAGGACAGCGTCGTCGAACAGCTGCGGGAACTGGGCCCCTCGCTGTTCGTCGTCGACGAGGCCCACTGCGTCTCCGCCTGGGGACACGACTTCCGTCCCGACTACCTGAATCTGGGCGAGGCCGCCGAACGGCTGGGCCGCCCGCCGGTACTCGCTCTGACGGCGACGGCCGCGGCCCCGGTCAGAGCGGACATCGTCGAGCACCTGCACATGCGCGAGGCCCACGTCGTGACCACCGGGACCGACCGGCCCACCATCCATCTGGCGGTGCGCACCTTCACCGACGACCCCGCCAAACGCGAGACCGTCGCACGCTGGACGGCCCAGGCGTCCTCCCCGGGCATCCTCTACACCGCCACCCGCAAGGACGCCGAGGCGTACGCGGAACGACTTCGGCAGGACGGCGTGGACGCCGAGGCGTACCACGCGGGCATGAAGGCAGCCGACCGCCGCCGGATCCACGACAGCTTCATGGCCGGCGCTTCCGCCGTGGTGGTGGCCACCTCCGCGTTCGGGATGGGCATCGACAAGGCGGACGTGCGGTTCGTCGCCCACGCGTCCGTCCCGGAGTCCCTGGACTCCTACTACCAGGAGATCGGACGCGCCGGCCGGGACGGGGAGCCGGCCCGCGCGGTGCTGTTCTACCGCCCCGAGGACCTGGGACTGCAGAAGTTCCTCACGGCCCGAACCCTGGACGCCGAGGCACTGGCCCGGATCATGACCACGCTGCTCGGCCAGGACGCCCCGCAGAGCCGTAGCCGGACCGCGCAGCTGTGCGGCCTGTCGCGCCGGAAAACCAGCGATCTGCTGAACCTGCTGGAAGAGGCGGGAGCGGTGACTGTCGAGGGCAGGCGTCGCGCGGTCCGGGCCCTGCCCGGCCGCACGGCGGACGAGGCCACCGAAGAGGCGGCACGGGTGTTCGAGCGGCGGCGCCGCGTCGACCGCTCGCGCATCGAGATGATGCGCGGCTACGCCGAGACTCCTACCTGCCGCCGCCAGTACCTTCTGGGCTACTACGGCGAGCAGCTCGACGCACCGTGCGGGCGGTGCGACGTGTGCGACCGCGAGGCCGAGCACCCCGCCACCAGGGCCGGGCACCGGGACGCCGCTCCCCCGCCCGGACACGGCGGGCTCTATGAGACGAACGACCGGGTGCGCCACGCGGAGTGGGGTGCGGGCACCGTGATGCGCACGGAGGAGGACCGCCTCGTCGTGCTGTTCGAGCAGGTCGGCTACAAGACGCTGTCCCTGACAGCGGTAGAGGAGGGAGACCTGCTCACCGGCACCTGACGCGCCCGGCGACCGGGCCGGGCCATGACCGGGCCGAGCAACAGGTGAGAACGCCACAAACGGCATGAAACGCCGCATCGGGGTACCCGCAACCGGACACTGCCGGCAGCCGTCGGTACGACGGGCGTCTGCGGGCGGTCTGCGCAGAGGAGGGCCCCATGCCCGAGACGATCAAAGAGCAGACGGTTGGGCAACTGGGCGGCCCGAGCAGCGTGCTGGCCCGGCAACGCCGTGATCATGCCGAGATGGACAGGTTGATGGACCGCTATCAGACCCTTGCGGACGACGAGGACCGCGAACGGGTCCTGCGGGAGACCGTACAGCTGGTCTTCAGCCACGCCTTTGCCGAGGAGACCGTGCTGTGGCCGGCCGTCCGGCGCTCGGTCGCGGACGGGCACGAGTTGACCTCGCGGGTCGAGGAGGAACACCAGCAGATCAACGATCTTGTCGCCGACATCGAACGCCTGGGTCCGGGTTCTCCTGAGCGTGAGGAGAAGGTGCGGCGTGCCTTCGCGCTGATACGGCAGGACATCCGCGACGAGGAGGACCTCGTGCTGCCCCGGCTGCAGGAAGCGCTGCCCGCCGCGCAGCTGCGCCGGCTCGGCACGGCATGGGACACGGTGCGGCGCAGCGCGCCCACCCACCCCCACCCCGTCATCCCGCGGCGCCCGCCCGGCAACGCGGTCCTGGGCGTACCGCTCGGTCTCTACGACCGGATGCGCGACGCCTTCGGACTGAGCACGTCCATGGCCGCTGCCAAGAAGGTGTTCACCGGGCTCGCCGGGGTCCTGGTGCTGGTCGCGGCCGTCGCGACGCGCCGCAGACGACGTTGAGCCAACCGGGTGCGTCGCTGAGTGCCGAGGGCACCGAGGACAGGCCGTCGACGCCGGCACGCATCTGGTGATCGGGAGGCATCATGTCCGTGTGGTCATGGGTCCGCGAACACCTGGGGGCGCGCACGACCGAGCCCTCCGCAGAGGTCCGTTCGGGTCGGCCGGAGGACACGGGCGGTAAGCCGGACACCGGGGCGGCGGACCGGCACAGCACGACGGGGACGACGCCCAACGACGTCTTCGTGGGCCGGGTCGCGGGCGACGACCCCGGCTACCTGGAGACGGGCGCCGAGAAGCGCGCCGAACCGGACACCGGAAAGGGCGACGGGACCACGAAATCGACGTAGGGAAAGACACCTAAGGGCATCGGTGATCGCCGAGCAGGCGTTCGGGCTGGACTGCCGGCCGTCCGGGTGCCGCATCTGCCATGTCCTCGCCGTCCCGCCCGCTGAGTGACCACCGCGATGCCGGTTGGCGCGGGAACCGGGCTCCGGCTCCTGCGAGGTCGCGCATGAGCGGCGCCCCCCTCCTGTCCTGAATCGTGTTCTCCTCTCCTCTGAGGGCCGGTGTACTTGTGCCTGACCCTGTCCTGGCGGGTACCCGGCGTCGGCATCCCCAGCCGACGTCGTCGTACGGCAGGAAGGAAGAGCCATGAGCGACTCCGTCCGGTCCGACACCGCGCCGGGCACCGGCTCCGCGCCCCGCAGGTCCATGGCCGTCTGCGCGCTGCTCGGGGCGGCGGTCATGGCCTCGGTCGACGAGATCGTCTTCCATCAGATCCTGGGGTGGCACCACTTCTACGATCGGTCCACCTCCGGCGTGGGCCTGCTGTCCGACGGACTGCTGCACACCGCCGAACTGCTGGGTCTGGTCGCGGGGTTCTTCCTCTACGCCGATCTGCGCCGCCGCAGGGCCCTGGCGCCGGCCCACGCGTGGTCGGGCTTCTTCCTCGGGATGGGCGTCTTCCAGCTGTTCGACGGAATCGTGGATCACAAGCTGCTGCGTCTGCACCAGATCCGCTACGGGGTGGATGTCACTCCGTACGACTGGGCGTGGAACATCGTCGGTCTGGTCCTGCTGCTCATCGGCGTGATCCTGGCCCTGCGTGCGGCCCGCCGCGGCGGGGCCGGGCCGGCGTCGTGACACTCGCGCACGTCCACCCCGGCGCGGCCACCGGACCCGGGACGGGCCAGCTGCTCACTGCCGTGGCCGCGCTGCTGGTGGCGGTGGCGTATCTGCTGGCCGCGGGGCGTCTGCGGCGGCGCGGGGATGCCTGGCCCGGGTGGCGGGATGTGTCGTTCACCGCCGGGGGCGTGGGTACGGCCTGGGCGTCGGGGGGAATCGTGCCGGGAGGGCCGTTCACCGGGCACATGATCCAGCACCTCGTCGTGGGCATGGCCGCCCCGCTGCTGTTCGTCGTGGCCCGCCCCCTCACCCTCGCCCTGCGAGCCCTCAGTCCAGGCCGGGCACGACGACGCCTGCTGACCCTCGCGCGATCCCGTCCCGTCGGCTGGCTCGTCCTCCCACCGCTGGCGGCCCTGGTGGACGTGGGCGGCCTCTGGCTGCTGTACCGGACGGAGTTGTTCGCGGCCATGCGGCACCAGCCGTTGCTGCACGGCGTGGTGCACGCGCACATGCTCGCGGCAGGGCTCGTGTTCACCTTCGCCGTGTGCCAGCTGGATCCGGTGCGCCGTCGCTGGGGTGTCGCCGTACGCGGTGCCACTTTGCTGGTCGCCGGCGCGGGGCACGCGGTGCTCGCCAAGAGCCTGTACGCACTGCCGCCGCCCGGCACCGACTTCACTCCTGCCGACCTGCACAGCGGCGTCCAATGGATGTACTACGGCGGCGACGTGGTCGACGCGGCCTTGGCGGTGGTGCTGGGGGTGGGCTGGTACACGGCCGGCGGACGTGTCCGCGCCCGTCGCACCCGCCGTGGAGCTGCCCCGGCCAGCTCCCAACAGAGGTTGACCGGCGCAACCGGGGCACTCGGTGACCGTCGGCAGCTTCGAGACCCCGAGGGACATGATGAGCGGGACGGCACCGGGGACCGGCGACAGCCGGATGCGGCCGAGAAGGCTGGACATCTTTCTCAATGATCACTTGGCCGGTGGGGCGGCCGAGCGGAGTTTGCCCGGCGCATGGTTCACGAGCACGGAGATTCGCCCTACGGCGACGAACTGAGGACGTCGGCGGAGAAGATCTCGCAGGACCGGCAAGCCCGGCCGCGGCTCCTCGCGGACCTCGGCGTATCCGTCGATCGCTACATGCTCCACGGGGCACGGCTGGGCGAGAAGGCCGGGCGGGTGAAGCCCAACGGGCGCCTGCTGCGCCGCTCCGGCCTCTCCTTGTTGGCCGAGCCGGAAGCGCTGCGGCTGGGGACGCACTGCAAGGCGCCGTCCGGGCTGCTCTGCTCGCCGCGGCGCCGCAGGACGCCCGTCTGGACTCGGGGCGGCTGGACCAGCTGCCCCACAGGGCCCGCCGGCAGAGCGAGACGCTGGATTCCCTGCACGACAGGGCCACCGCAGGGCTGCTGTCCCCCGCCCCGTCGAGGGGGAGCGACAGGTGTGACCGCCACCGGGGGAGGAGACACCCTCATGATCCGTCCTGAGCACGTGGAGGCGCTTCTCGGGTCCGACGCCGATGACGCCAGACTGATCATCACCGCCGCCACCGTCGTGGTGGTTCCGGCGTCGGCGCTGGACAACGAAAGCCAAGGGCAAGGACGGATAGCCGTCCGAACCCGGCACGGTGGACCATGAACGCAGACGACAGCACCTTACTGGCCCGGGGTCCGTGGCGCTCCGGCTGGCGGGTCAGGGCCTGAGTTGGGCGCGACGCTTCCGCTGACCAGCTCGGTCCGCTGCTTTGCGCGGTCCGTGTGCCGGGCCCGGGCGGCGTGGGAGAGACAGGGCGACACGGTCGGGGTACTCTCCGCGCGCCGGCGCGCACCGGGACACCGACTGCCGCCCGGCCGGTGGGTGAAGGCGGTCGTACCGGGTACTCGCCAGGGCATGATCAAGCGCGCACTGTGGCAGGGACTGCTCGCCGGTACCGCCGGAGGCGTCGTGATGACCCTCGGCGAGAAGATCGAGCAGGCCGTCACCGGCCGGCCCGATTCCCATGTGCCCGCGCGGGTCCTGCAGCGGCTGACCGGTCTGCCCGAACGACCCGGCCGCCAGCCGGTGCCGGTCAACTGGGGCATGCACTACGGCCAGGCCGCCCTCCTCGGGGTGCTCCGGTCGGTCATGGCCCAGGCCGGACTGCGCGGACCGGTCGCCTCCGCCAAGTTCGCCGTCGTCCGTCTCACCAACGACCAGATCCTGGAGAACGCGACCGGCGTCGGCGCCCCACCGCAGACCTGGCCCCGCAAGGAACTCGTCGTGGACCTGCTGCACAAGAGCGTTTACGCATTCGCCACGGGTGCCGTCGCAGACGCCCTGGCCGCCCGTGGCGGCCCAGGCCCCGGACAGCGCCACGCCGCCGCCCGCCCCGGCCGCCACGCCCACGTCGGACCCCTGCCCCGCGGGCATGCCTACGGGGCGTGAACCCAGCGGTCCGAGTTGCGGGTGTTCAGAGCTTGTCGGCTCGGTGTCACCGGCCGGGTCGGGTGGAACACCACCGAGACGATCAGGCGTGACCTGGGGGCCCAGCGCTTCGATGGGCGTCGTTACCGTCCGGGCGGTGAGAACGAGAGCCGCTCGTCACCGTCGGCCGCTCCTGACGTCCCCCGTACTCGGCGCGGGGGACGAACGCAGCCAGGCGGCGATCCATCCGGTCTGCATCGCGGCATCGAGGAGGTACGTCGGCCGGATCCGCCCCTTGGGTACGTAGACCAGGTCGACGGCCAGCAGGGTGAGGGCGGTGCCCAGCCCGATCCGGCGGGCGTGGGCCGGGCCCTGCGCGTCCCCGGCCGCCGCCAGCTGGGCGATACCGGCGGAGGCGAGCAGTCCGCCCGTCGTCATCTGCAGCCACACGTCGTTCTTCGGGCCGAAGACCCACTCGAAGCTGCGCAGGTGCAGCAGGGGCCACAGCCCGCCCACGATGTTGAAGGCACCGTGCGCGACCGCGAGCGTGTGGGCGGGCTCCCGCACTCCGGTTCTGCTCAAGGGACATCCCTCCGTTGGGTTCCGGCCGGGTACCCCTGCCCGGGCGCACTCACTCCGGGCCCAGTTCGACCGTCGTCGTGACCCGGGTGACGGAGGGGTTCCTCGGCACCGAACCGAACCCGAAGCGCACGGGCGGCTCGACGGGTGCCATCGCCCCGAGGTCCGCGCCCCCGTAGGCGGCCGAGACGGCACGGATCGGCAGCAGGTCCCGGGCGCCGTACCATTCCCGGCGGCCCTGCCCGGCGCTGCCGCGGGTGCGCACGCCCGGCAGCAGCAGGCGGGCGGGCCGGTCCGTCAGCGCGCTCCATACCGGACGGCGGGCGAGCGCGCCGGGTACGGTCCGCAGCGCGAAGCCCAGAAGCCCTCGACGACCGGTGGTGAAACGCAGGTCGAGTGGCCCGGCGGTGACGGTCCAGGTGCGGTCCGTGACGCTCACCTCGACGGGGACGGCACAGACCGTGTCGAAGACGTAGGTGCCACTGATGAAGTCCGCTGTCTCCCGCGTGGGGGCCAGCAGCATCCTGTCCCCGTCGGCCCGCTCCAGCATCACGTCGCTGAACGCTCCGAAGGGTGACCCCTGCCAGTGTCCGAGCACGATCCGTGTGCCGGAGGAGGTGCCCATGCCCGCGATCCAGCCGTCGAAGCGCACGCGTCGGCGTCGCGTGACAGCGCCGGAACGCCGTCGAGGGGAGTCAGGAAGGCTGGGACACACGCTCCGGGACGCACGGCCTGGAGGGCCCGAGCCGTACATGCCTGACTCCTTCCGAGAAGTGCACCAGGGGCTCACCGAGGGGGGCTTCCCGGAGGCCCGCCGCGGCGGTCAGCGTCTCCTCCAGTACATCGACAGCGGCGCCGGCCAGCGGCCACGGCTCGTGCTCGACGGGCGTCTCCCAGAGCATGCCGAGCCTGCGGGTGTACGCCCGCCAGCGCGAGGTCAGCCACACGTCCCGATCCGACGGCTCGATCGGGTCGCCAGGCCGGACGACCAGGCGGTAGGAGGCGTCACCGATCCATCGGGAACCGGAGTACGAGACGGTGTCCCCGTCCGTGGACACGCGGAGGGTCCCCGGGTTGTACGGTGCGCCGATGGCGCGGGCCGCCACCATCGGGGGGAAGGCGACCTCGATGGACAGGAACCAGAGCCCGTCCCGGCCGTCACGGTGCCGTACGTACGTGCGCAGGTTGGTCTCCGCGAACGTCGGCAGGCCAGGCATCGAGGCGGGAACACCGGGGGGTCGCACGTCCGCCATGACAAAGGGGGTGAACCCCACCCAGGCGGCCCCCTCGTACTCGTCCACGACCAGTCCCCCGGGCAGGAGCGCCTGGACCGCGTCAGGCCGGAACGGCCAGTGGACGAACGTCTGCGTCAGCCAACCCGCCCGCAGCGCCGGCAGGCGCACCCGCTGCTCTGCTCCGTATGCCACCACGGGCGTCGGGTCCCCCGCGCACGATCGAAGGAAACCCGCGGGGCCCTGCACCGCGGGCGGAACGGCACCGGCCGTGAAGGGGGCCAGGACGCCGGACCGCCCGGGCGAAACGCCTCGCCCGGCTCAGGGAAGGTAGTCAGCCCAGGCCTGCGGCCTTCAGGACGCCGTGACGGCGAGCACGCGGTTGAGCGCGCTGTCGGGGCGGGCGATGAGTTCCTCCCAGGTGCCCTCCTCGGCGATGCGGCCGGCGCGGAGGACGGCGATGCGGTCGGCGCGGCGGATGGTGGCGGGGCGGTGGGCGATGACGATCGTGGTGCGGTCTTCCTTGCCGAGAGCGGCGGCGAGTTGGGCGTCCGAGGCGTTGTCCAGGTGGGCGGTGGTCTCGTCCAGGACGAGGACCCTGGGTTCGGCGAGCAGTGCGCGGGCGAGAGCGATGCGCGCGCGCTGGCCGCCGGAGAGGGTGGAGCCGCGCTCCCCGACGAGTGTGTCCATGGTGGCGATCCGGTCGATGCCGCATCGTCGGGCCGTTTCGGCGAGGAGGTCCTCGTCGGCGTCGGGTGCGGCGAGGCGCAGGTTCTCGGCGAGGGTGCCGTGGAAGAGGGGGGTGTCCTGGCCCACCACGGCGACGGCACCGCGGAGTTGGGTGTCGGTCAGGTCACGGAGATCGACAGGGTCGTCTCCGTCGGGCACCAGCTGGACGGCTCCCTCGGCGGGGTCCCAGAAGCGGGCCAGCAGGTGGGCGCACGTCGACTTGCCGGCCCCCGAGGCGCCGACCAGGGCGAGGGTCTGCCCCGCCGGCACCGTCAGGTCGACCCCCTCCAGTACGGGCCGGCCCCCGTAGTCGAAGCTCACCCGGTGCAGCCGGACGCCCAGCGGGCCTGGGGGGAGCGGGCGGGGTGAGGCAGGCGGCGGGGCGAGTGCGGGGGCTTGGAGCGCCGCGTCGACGCGGGCGGCCGCGGCGCGCAGTCCGACCGCCTGGCTCACCGCTCTGGCCGACTCGGCGACCGGGCCCAGCACCGACAGGGCCAGCGCCATCGCCGCCGGGGCCCATGCGCCGTGCAGGCGGCCGGAGGCCACGGACTGCGCCGCGGCGGCCACCACGCCGAGGACCGCGAGGACGATGAGGGCGTCGCGAACAGCGGCGGCCATGGCCTCCCAGGTGGCCTCGGCCCGCTGCGCCTCACCCACCCTCCGCCCCTGTGCGGCGAGTTGACCGCGCCGCTCGGCCAGCCCTCCGAAGGCGAGCAGCTCGCGCAACCCGTCGACCGTTTCCACGGTGTCGGCCGAGAGCTTCGCGGCGGCCGACCGGGTGCGGGCTCCCCGCACCGCACGTCCGCGCGCGTCGGCGAAGGGCGCCACGGCGAGCAGCACGGCGACCGGCAGCACCGCCACCAGCAGCCACGGCTCCACCGTGGCCAGTGCCGCGGCTCCGCCGGTGAACACGACACCTGAGGCGAGGAGTTGGGCCGTGGTGTGGGCGTAGAAG
Organism: Streptomyces sp. NPDC030840; assembly: GCF_055572015.1. Classification (NCBI taxonomy): domain Bacteria; kingdom Bacillati; phylum Actinomycetota; class Actinomycetes; order Kitasatosporales; family Streptomycetaceae; genus Streptomyces; species Streptomyces sp. NPDC030840. The sequence continues at coordinate 583,035 of NZ_JBVIEE010000002.1, forward strand.
AACTCCAGTGCCTCCACGTCGGCCATCGCGGTGGCGGCCAGGTCTCCGCTGCGCCTGCCGGCCACCCGGGCGGGCGCGCTGCGGGCGAGCCCGTCGAAGATCCGCACGCGCAACTCGGCCAGCACCCGGTAGGCGAGGTCGTGCGAGAGGTCCATCTCGCGCCAGGTCGTCAGGGCGCGTACCAGGACGAGGACCATCAGGGCGATGACCGTACCGGCCGAGGGGGCTCGGTCCTCGGTGACGGCGGTTCCGACGGTGTGCGCGGCCAGCGTCAGGAGCGCGACCAGGGACCCCTGTTCGAGGAGCGCGGCGGCACAGGTGCGGGCCATCATCGTGCGGTGCCCGGTGAGGGCGGGCAGCAGAGCACGCAGTGAGCCACGCGCGGGCACGGCGGGCAGCTCGGCCACGGTGCTGTCGGTGGTGCTGCTCATGCGGCGAGCCCTTCCTCATGGGTGCGTCCCGCCTTGACGAGGCCGGCGTAGACGCCCCCGGCTTCGACGAGGGCGGCGTGTTCGCCGATGGCGTCCACGCGTCCGCCGTCCAGTACCACGATGCGGTCGGCGTGCCGGACGGCCGCGAGCCGGTGGGCGACCACCAGGACGGTTCGGCCGCCCGCGGCGTCGAGCAGCTCGCGGACGATGTCCGCCTCACGTCGTTCGTCGACCGCGCTGGTGGCCTCGTCGAGGACGAGCACCGGAGCATCGGCCAGCAGGGCACGGGCCAGGGCGAGCCGCTGCCGCTGACCGCCGGACAGGGTGGCGCCGCGTTCGCCGAGGACGGTGGCGTAGCCCTCGGGGAGGGCGGCGATCTCGTCGTGGACGCCGGCGGTGCGCGCCGCCCGCACGAGCTCGTCGTCCGTGGCGTCCGGCCTTGCCAGGCGCAGGTTGTCGGCGATGGTGGCGTGGAAGAGGTACGTCTCCTGGGAGACGACGGCGATGCCCTGTCGCAGCGAGTCGAGGGCGTACGCGGCCACGTCCCGGTCGCCGATGCCGATCCTGCCCCGCTGCGGGTCGCGCCGGCGCAGGAGCAGGGCGAGCAGCGTGGACTTGCCGGCGCCCGACGGGCCGACGATCGCCGTGGTGCGCCCCGCCTCGGCGGTGAAGGTGACGCCGCGGAGCGCGGGGGCCTCCGCTCCGTCGTAACGGAACTCGACGTCCTGGAAGCGCACTTCCGGCGGGGCCGGCCAGTGCGCCTGTGCTGTTCCCGTGTCGGGGACGGCGGGTTCGGCGGTGCGCAGCGCCGTGAGCCCGTCGGCGGCCGACACGCCCAGGTACCCGGCGTGCCATTCGCGGGACAGGTCGCGGACGGGCCGGAAGCACTCTGAGGCGAGGAGCAGCACCAGGTAGGTCCCCGTCGCGGTGGTGGTTCCGGTGACCGCCGACCAGCAGCCGAGCAGGGCGGCGGCCACGACGCCACCCTGGATGGCCAGATCGGTCAGGCCGGTGTCGACGAGCGACACGCGGAGCTTGGCGACGGTCGCCCGGTGCAGCGCCGCCGAACGCTCCTGGAGCCGCTCCCGGGTACGCCCCACGGCGCCGGCGGCCCGCAGCGCGGGCATGCCCTGCAGGGCCTCCAGATAGTCGGCGCCCAAGCCCTCGTAGGTGTCCCAGTGCTCCTTGCCGCGCTGGGCGAGGAGCCGGTCCCAGGCACGCGGCCCCGCCAGGGCGAGCAGCAGGGCGGGAACGAGGCCGAGGAGGACGCGCGGTTCGACGGCGGCCAGGGCGGCGAGCAGCAGGGGCGGCACGGTGAGGGTGATGAGGAGCTGGGGCAGGTAACGGCAGACGTAGGCGTCGACGCCCTCGACCCCGTCGACGAGTGTGGTGCGGACGGCCCCGGCGCGGGCGGTGGTGAGATGCGCGGGCCCCAGTCGTCCGAGGTGGGCGAGGAGTTCGTCCCTCAGCCGCACCCTGACCTGCGCCCCGGCACGTGTGGCGGTGCGTCGCTGCCGGTTGTCGAGCACGGCCCGGACGGCTACGACGGCGAGCACGGTCCCGAGGAGCGGAGGAAGCCGGTCCGTGTCGCCCCCGGCCAGGTCGGCGAGGGCGACGGCGAGCAGCGCGGCCTGCGCGAGGTGGGTGAGGGTGACGGCCCCCTGCAGGAGGGTGGCCGCGAGCAGGGGGCGCCGGGCGTGCCGTGCGGCGCGGCGCAGCTCGGGGTGGACGATCACGAGGTCCTCTCCTCGGGGTGGGTGGTGCCTGGGCCGTGGACTGTGCGGACACGGCCCAGGGCCAGGCCGTGGACGATCCAGTCCTTGCCCCGCGCGGAGCCGAGCGCGGCGCCCAGGTCGGCCTGTTGCCAGGAGCCGACCGGCCGAGCGGCCAGCCCCTGTCCTGCGGCGGCCACGTGGGCCAGGTGGACGGCGAACCCGGCGCGCAGGTGCGCCCGGCGGATCAGCGGGGCTCCGGCGTCCGTCGGGCAGCCGTACCCGAGCAGGACGGCGCCGGCCTTCGCGATCCAGCCCTGCCCCGCGGCCCAGGCGGCGAGCGTCGGCCGGGCCTCGCCCGCGGCGAGGCGCCGCAGGGTGCCGTCCGGTGCCAACTCGACGAGTTCGGGCTGTGGTTCGCCGACAGCGACGCACCAGGAGAGCTCGCCGGCGCTTGCGTCGACGGCGGTGGCGAGCAGCGCCCTCAGGGCGTCGCGGGGCGGGGTGCCCCGCAGCGGTGGCGGGGCACTGCGGCGGGCGAGCAGGTCGCGGGGCGTGGGCCCGTCCGCGGCCCGGGCCGCTCCGCCGGACGCACCGTCGGGCAGGCCGAAGTGCACCGCGGCAAGTGGTTCTTCAGTGAGCCCGTCCAAGCCGAGTACGGGCTCCGCGACGCCCAGCGCCCGTCCCGCGAGCCACAGCGCCGCGGCGGCGTGCCCGGTGTCCAGAAGGATGAGCGGCCAGGCGCGGTGGCCGTAGTGGGAGATTGTGCGTCGCGGGGTGACGGAGAGTTCGACGGTGGCTCCGGGCGACGCGTCGTCGGGTCCTGGGCCCAGGTGGTGCACGCGGTGGGCCAGCGGGTCGTAGCCGTAGCGCCCGGGCGTCAGTGGGCAGTGGGTGCCGACGACCAGTTGGGCGTCGACCGGGTGCAGCGCGCCCGCTGACGGTGCGGGCCGCAGCCGTCCGGAATCGTCCGAGGCCGCGAGCGAGAGGCGGAGCAGCCGGCCCGGGTCCAGCTCGTCGGGGCCGGGCTCCGGCAGCCGGCGCGGCGGTTGCGGCCACGCGCGGACGGCGCGACCGGCGGGTGTGTCCGGGCCGGGCCGCTCGGGAGAGCGGGCGTGGGCGAGGGCGGCGACGAGATCCACGGGTGGCCCTCACATGTGGGGCGGAGGAGCGAGGGTGAAGTCCTCCGGCCCGATCGGCGCGGTCGTACGCCAGCATCGTTCGACGGCGGCCTCGGCGAGGCGCGGACAGCCGAAGTAGCCGAAGGCGGCGGGCGCGTTGGGCAGGAGACCGGAGACGAGGACCCTGGCGACGCGCAGCGGGGTCTCGGCGACGTCCTCGGTGGTGACGTCAAAGGTCATGACCCGATGGCCCCGGTCGTGGAGCGTGTGCTGAAGCCGGTCCCGGCTGCCGGGTTCGACCGCCTCGACGGACACGACTCCGTGGGCGGGCTCGGTGAACCGCCGTGCCTCGGGTGCCATCCGCTCGTCCAGCCACACCTGCACGTGCGCGCCCAGGTCGCGTACGTGCGCGAAGTGGTCGCCGCAGGAGTCGAGATACCGGCCGTCCTCCCGGTGGTCCAGGTAGAGGCCGCGGGCGAGCAGCCCGGCCTCGACCGCGCGGAACACCCAGCCGCCGGGGTCGGTGAGGCCCTGGGTGAACACCCAGGTGTGGACGGCTTCGAGCACGGCCTTGCGGGCGGCCTCGGCCGGGTCGTACTTGCAGGCGAACCCGGCGGCGTACAGGCCGAGCCGGGGGTCGTGGACGAGTGCGGCCATGCAGGGGGCGAACTCCGAGGGCATCTCGGCAACCCATACGTCGAGCCCGGATCCGGCGAGGTCGTCGGTCAGACCGGGCACGCTGGCCGGTTCGATGCCACGGGTCGGGCCGTCGAGGTGCCACCACAGCTCCAGCGCGTCACGCTCGACGACCTCCAGCAGGCCGCGCTCGACGGCGTCGTCGAACCCCTGCCCGGTGGCGATGCCCGCGTAGTTGAGGTGGTGGGTGCGGGGCAGCGAACGCAGGCCGCCCTGGCGCCAGTTGAGGTGGGTGAGGGCCACCGGGGCCCAGACCTCGGTCCTTTCCCCGCCGGGCAGTCGTTCCTCGCCGCGCGTCCACAGGGACGGGGTGTCGGGGGTGAGGGGGCGGTAGGGGAACTTGTCGCGGGCGTACTGCCATTCGGCGTACGAGGGCAGCTCGTCCGGTCCGTACAGACGCAGGCCTTTCTCGGCCAGCTCGGCGGCCGTGGCACGCAGCGGTGCGTCGGGGTGGCCGGGCGGCGGTACGCGGTTGCCGCAGTACCGTTCGATGCCCTCGGCTATGGCGGCTGTGCGGGCGCCCTCGGGGTCGCCGAAGGTGGTGCCGAGCGACACCCGGTCGGCGGGCCACAACCCGAGCCTGCGCGCGTCGGCGATCTCGGCCGTGAGCGCGGTGTAGCGGGGCGGAGCGCCCGCGGGGTGCTCGACGGGCTCGACTGTGCGGACGATGCCGCAGACGGGGTCGACGAGAGCTTCCAGCGGCAGCGCCGTCATCGCAGGATCTCCTCTGCGGGATCGGTGGGAGTGGGACGGGTACGCAGTACGGGCAGCCGCAGCGCCACGCGCCCGGGGTCGACCGTGCGCCGGGACGCGAGCAGGTGGGTGGCCGTGACCGGGTCGTCGCCGGTGTGGGGGTTGCGTGCGTGGGCGGGGAAGTGGTGCCCGGCGATCTCGAGGCGGAGCCGGGTGCCCGCCGGCAGCCGCCGTGCGAGCCGGCCGAGCGCCACGCCGAACTCGGCGGCCCGGCCGGGAGGCTCCTCACGTCGCGCGACGCCGACCGCCAGCCGTTCGGCCGTGCCGTCGGGTGTGACCGCGGCGAGTCTGGCGAACCAGTCGGCGGAGGGTGTGTCGGCGGTGGCCCGCAACCGCACCTCGGCGGGTCCGACGACGTCCAGCGGGCGAGGCAGTGGAGGGGTGACGAGCAGGCAGCGGTCGGGCGTGCCATCCACGGGGACCGTCAACTCGGCCGACTTCACGGGTTGTTCGGGGTCAGCGGTGAAGGAGGCGCCGTGCAGCAGCCGTACGTGCGGACTGTACGGCTCTCCCTCCGTGCCGGCGGACATCCACAGAGAGCTGCCGCCCAGCCCCACCGCGCCGCGGTGCCCGTGGCCGAGTTCCCCGGCGAGGGCGAGGTGGGCCCAGCGGGCGTAGAGGTCGCCGAGGTTCACCCGGTGTGCCGGCGTGGCGTCGGCTCCGGGGTTCGCGACGAGGCTGTGGCCCCAGGGGCCCATCAGCAGGCGCGCCGAGGACCCTCCCCAGCGGTTCCAGAGCGTGATGGTGTCCTCGGTGAAGTGGTCGTGGTGGCCGCCCACCGCGAGCAGCGGCATCGCGGCACGTTCGGCCCGTGGGCCGGACAGGTCACGCTCGTGGTGCCGCCACACGCCCGGCCAGGAGGGAAGCTCGCGGCCCAGTCGCGCGGGGAGCCCGGACACCGGCAGATGGGCGAGCAGCCCGGGGTCGCCGGCGAGGGCCTTCCGTAGCGCTTCCTCGTCGGAGTCGCGACGGTCGCCGTGGGCCGCCCACCACCCGGCGCGGGCCGCCAGCCGTTCCACGCCCGACGGTTCACGAGCCGTCTCGGCGAAGCCCAGCGCGGGCACGGCCGCGATGACGGCGTCGGGTCGGGCGTCCTCGGGTGCGTCGAGCGCCAGGGCGAGCGCGCAGTGCGCGGCGTAGGAGGCGCCCGCCGCCACCAGCCGCCCGTCGCTCCAGGATTGCCGGCGGATCCAGCGGGTGGTCGCCGCTCCGTCGGCGGCCTCGTTCCGGTAGGGGTGCCACTCCCCTGCCGAGGCGTGCCGACCGCGTACGTCCTGGGCCAGTGCGACGAACCCACGCCGCGCCCACCCGCGCAGCTCGGCGTGATGGCGTCGCCGGTCGTAGGGCGTGCGGATGAGGACGGCGGGGAAGGGCCCATCGCCGTCCGGGAGCTGGATGTCGGTCGCGAGGCCCTCGACGGCCGCGGTGGACGGCGTCATCCGGTCTTCTCGGGCATCGGGGCAACGTCGGGGACGGGCAGTACGGGGTGCTCGGTGACGGTCAGCGTGCGCAGGTCGACACGGCGGAGCCGGCGCCGGGCGGGCAGTCCGCCGGTCTCGGGGGCGCCGGTGGCCCAGCGGGTGAGGTCGTCGGCGAGCAGGGCGGCGAGATATCCGGCTGCGGGAGCCGTCAGGCGGACGGATCGGCCGGTGGTCCGAGGGCCGGTCCAGTAGGCGTCCAGCTCGCGGTGCGCGGGCGTGGCGGCGAGCCGGCGGGCGCGGACGTGGGCGGAGGTGACGTCACCGGCGGTGGCCGCGAGGGGTTCGACGTAGGCCTGCCAGCCCTCGCGGTGACAGCGCAGCCAGGCCACACCGCGCTCGGGCAGCCGGTCGGCCGCGTCCCACAGCCCTTCGGGCACGGGACCGTCGAGGCACCACACGACGGCGGCGGGCTGTCCGTCCGCCGCTTCCTCGGGCGCTGTCGGCTGCGGATCGGCTCCCTCGGCCCGCAGGAAGGCGGCCAGTGGTCCGGTCAGCACGGGGTCGCCCACCAGCCGGACGTCCCGGCGCTCGGCGGGCCATGCCGTGCGCCGCGGACCTTGTGCCAGGTATCCGGCGTCCTCGAAGGCACGGACGAGGCGGTCGAGTTCGACGTCCGGCTCGTCCGTCGCCGCGCCGGACAGGCGGGCGAGGAGTGCGTTCTGGTCCGCCTCGCCGGCCCGCACGCTGAGGAACTCCCCGTCGGCCGTACGGACGGCGAGACCCCGCCCGGGCACGGCGACGACCTCGACACCGGGTGCGAGCTGACTGCGGGACACGTCGGTTCTCCTGTCGGGAAGGGCCGTGGAGGCGGGTGCGGGCCCGCCCGGAAGGCAGCGGGCGGGCCCACGGTCAAGGGCGGTTATCCCTTGCTCACTCCTCGGTGTCGTCGAAGGGGTTCTCGACGAGCGCGTTGGAGTGGGTGGCCGAGGCGTGGGCCAGCTGGCCCTGGTCGGCGATCGGCGCGAAGACCTGCTCGTTCTCCATGAACTCTCCTTATCCGCAAGGGAGGTGCGGCGTTCTGGTGAGCGCCGCACCAGCGACCTTAATGAATATGATTATCATTTACTAGTCCTTGAAGAGGGTGATCCGGGTAACACACCGGCCAACCGCCCTCGGGGTCCTGACCGACCCGGCCCGCCACCTGGAGGACATCCGCCAGCAGTCCGGGCGTGACCACCTCCTTCGGCGCCCCGTCGGCCACCACGCGGCCGTCCCGCAGCGCCACGATCCGCTCGGCGAACCGGGCGGCGTGCGCCAGGTCGTGCAGCACCATCACGACGGTGAGACCGCGTTCCTCGCGCAGCCGCACCACGGTCTGCAGCACGTCGAGCTGGTGATGCAGGTCCAGGTACGTGGTCGGCTCGTCGAGCAGCAGGACGCGGGTGTCCTGGGCGAGTGCCATCGCGAGCCGCACCCGCTGCCGCTCGCCCCCGGACAGCGCGTCGACGTCGCGCTCTGCCCACCGCTCCACGCCGACGTCGCGCAGGGCACGCCGCACCACGGGGTCGTCGCCCTCGCGCAGCATGCCGAGCGGCCCCCGGGCCGCGTACCGTCCCTGCCGGACGAGCTGCCGTACGGTCATGCCGGGGACGGCCGGGGCCGACTGGTGCAGCAGCGCGACACGCCGGGCGGTGGCGCGCCGGGAGAGCCGGGCCAGGTCGTCCCCGCCGAGCAGGACGCGTCCCTCGTCCGGCCGCAGCAGCCCGGCCGCCAGCCGCAACAGGGTTGACTTGCCGCAGCCGTTGAGCCCGATGAGGGCGGTCAGTTCGCCCGGCGCGACGGTCATGTCGACGCCGCGCAGCACCGGGCGGCCGGGGTAGCCGAAGCGGACCCCCTCGACGCGGATCCCCACGGACTCGGTCATGCTTCCCTCCGTCGACATCAGAACGTTCGGTTCGGCGCGCGACGCACGACGACCAGCAGCAGCACGGCCCCGAGGCAGGTGGTGAGTGCCCCGACCGGCAGCGTGAGCCGCCCGAAGTCGAGGGCGGCCGCCAGCAGCCGTGACAGCAGCTGCGCCGCCGCGTCCGACCCGCACACCACGGCAGCGCCCACCAGGGCGGCGCCGGGGAGCGACAACCGCAGGTCCGCGCCGAACACGGCCACGGCGACATGCGGTACGAGCAGCCCGACGAACCCCAGCGCGCCCACGGCGGCCACCGCGCCCGCCGTCAGCGCGACCGCGCACAGCAGGGCGAGGGTGCGGGCCCGTCGAGCGGACAGCCCTGCGGCGGTGGCGAGTTCGTCCCCGCAGCGCAACAGGGTCAGCGGCCCGGCGAGCAGCCATGCCGCCGCTCCCCAGACCAGCGCCCAGGGCCACAGCAGGTGCCAGTGCTGCCACACCCTGCCCTCGGTCGTGCCGACGAGCCACTGGACGACGCTGCCCAACTCGCCCGGCGCGACCAGCAGCACCATGGCGGTGAGTCCGCCGAGCACCGCCGAGACGAGGACCCCGTGCAGGGCGGTCTGTGCCGGGTCGCCCCGGCCGCGTCCGGCGAGCGACCACAGCAGCGCGGCCCCCGCGCAGCCCCCCACGCACGCGGCGACGACCACGGCCAGGGGCGATTCCCACCCCGCGAGGCCGAGGCCGGTCGCGGTGACGGCCCCGAGCACGGCGCCCGGCGTCACACCCGTGACCTCGGGTCCGGCGAGCGGGTTGCGCAGAGCGGACTGCAGGACCAGGCCCGCGACGCCGAGACACGCGCCCGCACCGAGGGCCACCAGCATCCGGGGCAGCCGGAGTTGGAACACGATGTGCCGTTCCGTCGCGTCGCCGCCTCCGCCGAGAACGTCCCAGACCAGGGCCGGGGACATACCACGCCCCGCCAGCAGTTCGGCGCAGGCACACACGACGACGAGCGCGGTGAGCGCCCCCACACGCCGGCTCACCGGGCCTCCCCCGTTCCCGTCGGCGCATCGGGCCTTTGCCGTTGGTCATGCCCGCGGGCCTCCGGGGAAGGTTCCCTGCCCCGCGAACCCGACAGCTCGGAGCGCGGGACACCGGAGACCGCCGCGGGGCGCGGAGCAACCGGCCTCCGCCTGCCCGACCGGAGCAGGGCGACTCCGGCCGGCACACCGAGCAGGGCCGTCCAGGCGCCAACCGGTGTCTCGACGGGCGCCAGGGCCAGCCGGGCCGGAAGGTCGGCGACGGCCACCACGACCGCACCCCACGCAGCCGACCAGGGCAGCCAACGCACCGCGTCCGCGGCGGGGTTGAGCCGTCGCGCCAGGTGCGGGGCGAGGAAGCCGACCCACGCCACCGGCCCGCACACGGCCGTCACGGGCGCGATGAGCACGACAGCGATGGCCAGCGCGGCCAACCGTGCCCGCTGCGCCCGGACGCCCAGTGCCTCGGCGTCCTCGTCCCCCAGCCGCAGCACCGAGAGCACCGGTGCGCACAGCACGAGCGCGGGCGCCGCGACGAGCAGCCATGGCCACAGCCCGGTGACGTCGTCCCAGGTGCGGGCGGAGAGCGAGCCGAGCAGGTACCGGTAGATCAGCTGGAGGTCGAGCTGGTCCGCCATCACCATGAGCACGAGCAGCGCCGCCTGCAACGCGGCGGCGACCGCGGCCCCGGTGAGCAGCACGGCGGACGGACTGCGCCCCAACCCGGCCGCGAACAGGGTGAGTCCGCCGCCGAGCACGGCCCCGCCGATCGCCATGAGCGGCTGGACGGCGGCCGGGATGGACACCGCCAGCACCAGGGGTGCGGCGACCCCGAGCGCGGCTCCCGACGAAACCCCCAGCATCTCGGGGATGGCGAGGGGATTGCGCAGCGCCTCCTGCAGCACCAGCCCCGCGGCCCCCAGACAGGCCCCGGCGACCAGCGCCAGGACCAGCCGGGGCACGCGGAGTTCGGTGACGACGATCCCGGCGAGCGTGGCGTCGGCCTCCCCCAGCGCCCCGGGCAACCGGTACAGCGGCACATAGGGGGTGCCCAGACTCAGTGCGCAGCCGGAGGCGACCAGCAACAGCACGGCCGGCAAGGCGAGTCGCCACAGCCGCCCGGACCGTACCGCCCTCCAGCGGCGCACGGTCACGTCGGACGCCGCGGCCCTGGTCGCAGGGGGCGCGCTCACCGCAGCGCGGCCGTGGCCTCGTCGAGAACGATTCCCAGCGAGCGCGTGCCGCGCCCCTTGGCCCAGACCTCGGAGTCGACCTCGTGGACCTCCCCGTTCCGCACGGCCGGGATCTTCCCCCACAGCGGGTTCTCGGCCAGCTTCTCGGACAGCTTGCCGTCCGTCTCGCCGAAGCTGATCGTCTCGGAGAAGATCACGTCGACGTCCGCCGCGAGGATCTCCTCAAGGCTGTGACTTCCCTCCACGCCACGCGACTTCCAGGGATAGTCGGCCAGCTTGGGGAACAGGCCGGCGACCACATCCGTCTCCGGGGTGGCGACGCCGAAGTTCTCGTCACTGCCGTAGATGACGAGCGCCGTCTTGTCGCTCCTGGCCTGCTCGGCCTTGGCGAGCTTGGCGCGGAAGGCCTTCTCGGCCTTCTCGCCCTCGGCGGTACGGCCGGTGAGCGCGGCGGCATCACGCAGGTAACCCACACTGTCCTGCCAGGTCTCCGGCTGCATGGGCCAGAACGTGGTCGCGCCCTTCAGCGCCGGGGCGAGCTTGCCGTGGGTGTCCTCGAGGCCGATCACGAGGTCAGGCTTGTGGGAGAGGATCGCCTCCACCTCGGGAGCGATGAAACCGCCGGGAATGACGTCGACGTCCTTGGCCTTCTCCTCGCCCAGGAAGTCGGGGTGGGCGAGCAGTGCGCTGTTCGTGGCCGTGGGGACGATGCCGAGCTCGGTCAGGATGTCGTCGCAGAGCGCGAAGAGGCACACGATGCGCTTCGGTTCGTCCTTCAGGGAGATCTTGACGCCGCCCGCGTCTGTCAACTCCCGCGTGGCCTTGATGGGTTCGACGGTGACGGCGGTCTTCGGACCGGCCGCGGCCGCGGCGTTCTGCTCGCCGGCGGGTTCGGTGGACGCTCCGCATCCGACCAGGACCGACCCCACTACCGCTGCGGCGAGGCCGCTTCGGACGAATCTCGACGGTGAGCGCAGCATCGATTGCCCTCGCTTCTTCCTTGATGGTCCTCAGACCCGTCGAACATACATGATAATCGTTTTCAACTGACCCCTTTTTAGCGAGGGAGGCACCGATGACCGTCGGTCCACTGCTGCTCGTCTCCGACCACGTGGGCGGATCCGTCCATGTGCTGACCGTGCCGGACGGCACCGAGACGGGCCGCCTCACGGGCCGCCATCTCTCCGAGCACGCCGGGTTCCTGGCGCTGCCCGGCGGCCGGGTGGCCTGCGTCGACGACCGCAGGGGTGAGTTGCTGGTGCTCGACCCGTTCGGCCACGAGCTGGTGGAGGACGCCATTCCGGTCGCCGTGCCGGCCGAGCACCTCGCCGTGGACCCGTCCGGCCGTTGGGTGGCCGTCACGACGGGCCTGGGCGAGAACGGCGAGCCGTGGTCCGATCTGCTGACAGTCGTCGACCTGGCCACGGGAGACGCGGCCCGGGTGCGCACGCGCGTGGGCGAGCCGGGGGTGAGCGTACTGGGGGGCGGAGACCCCCTCGTCGTCCTGCGGCACAGGGAGCCCGGCGCCCTGGCCGTCCACCGGTTCGCCGACCTGCTCGGCGCGCCGCCCGGCTGCCCGACGGCGACGCCCCACGCACACCTTCCGCTGCCGGACGACGGGCACGGGGACGCCCAGGTCCCGGCCCTCTGTCAGGTGTTCGCGGCCACCGGCGGGGGTGTGCACCGGGCGCGCCGGAAGGGCGACGCACTCGTCGCGCAGCCGGTGATCCCGTGGGGCGCGCCCGCACGGGGCTGGTATCTGCGGCTCGACACGCGGCGGCCGGCCCTGTGGTCGACACTACGGGGCGGCCCGGCGGACCCCCCTCGGTGGCCGGAGTGGACGAACCAGGCCTGGCGCCACGACCTGGACACCGGCCGTACGACCCTGACAGAGCTCGGCCCAGGGCTGGTCTTCCGGCTCGCCCTCGCCAAGGACCACACCGCCTTCACCCGCATCCACCCGGACGGGGACGAACTGATCCTGCTGGACGCCGACGGCAGGACCACCCACCGCGTCCCCCTCCCCGCCATGGACGGCGCACCCCGCCGCGACGGCACTCCGTGGGAGGGCGTACAGCGCCGGGCGGTGGCGGCGTCACCGGGCTCGGACTGGATCGCCGTCACCCGGGGCGGTCACGGCGAGGTTCACCTCTTCGATGCCCGAACGGGCAGCGAGGCAGCCTGTCTCAAGCTGGGCACGCCTCTGCATCACGGCGGCCACGTGATACTGCGCACGCGGACCGACGAGGCCGAAGGTGACCCCGCGGGGCGGTAAAGGGCCCTGGCCGCCCGCGCCGTAGCCCAGGGACCGCGCCCACGCCGTAGCCCAGGGACCGCGCCCACGCCGTAGCCCAGGGACCGCGCCCGCGCCGTAGCCCAGGAGACCGCACCTGCGCCGGCCACCGCGGAGCCACCCGCCGAAGGCCACGTCCCAGCACAGGCCGAACAGGGCGTCAAGCGACCGAGGACTGGACACGGCCTGCAGGACGAACCGCGGTGAGGGGTCGGGCGCGCCAGGGGCGCCGGGGCCGGCCCTCGCCGTCCTCGCGGGCGTGTACGGCGTTGCTCGGCGCAGATCGAGGAACTGCCGGGCCCGAGGGAATGCCTGGGCGCGGTCCGGCAGTGCGGCGACAGTCATGCCGTCATCGCGATGCGCCGGCCGCCGGCCGGCCCACCCGCCGGCCGGACACCCCTCGGCCGTCTGCCCGTGACGGTCGTTGCGGCATCCCGCCCGCGAAGTCCGATCATCCGCAAACCATTACCACCGTTTGGTCCACCGGTGACCTGCCGGCAGGGAGGATCCGCGTGGCGCTCGACGACAGACGAGCGCCAGACACATGCGGGAATCGCTGTATGGCGGCCGGCGAGTTGCTGCGCGCCCTGGCCTCACCGGTGCGCCTCGGCACCGTGCGCGAACTGGCCGGCGGCGGGAAGTACGTCCACGAACCGGTGACCGCACTGGGCGTCAGCCAGCCACTGGCCTCCCAGCACCTGCGGGTCCTGCGGACCTCCCGGAGCGTCACCGCCCGCCGCCGGGCCAGGGAAACGCAGTACAGCCTCACCGACGACCACGTGGCGCACATCGTGCTGGACGCCATCCGGCACGCACAGGAATAGCCATCACGGCCACGACGCCACGGCCGCCCGGCCTTCGCGGGGTGACCGTCGCCGTTTCCGCACAACAGCCCGCCGACCCCCACCCGCCGCACGCCCACCGCCCGACCCGACCGCCGAGCACCGACCGACCGCCACCCTCGCGTTAGTAATGGGATCCATTTTCATGTAGCTTCTTCCTCGCCCCACCCGAGGAGGAGAACCATGGCCGTCCCCCAGTGGAAGACGCCCCCCGGCAGCACCCGTCACCGCCACGCGCTGCGGAAGGCCACCTTGCCGACGCCGGTTCCGGTCCTGCTGCGGCCGGAGAGCTGAGGGGGACGAGGATGACGCACGACCGGCTGCCGGTGACCGTTCTGTCCGGCTTCCTCGGGGCGGGGAAGACCACGCTGCTCAACCACGTGCTCGGCAACCGTGAGGGGCTGCGCGTCGCGGTCATCGTGAACGACATGAGCGAGGTCAACATCGACGCGGCGCTGGTGCGCGGCGGCGAGGCCGCGCTGTCGCGGACCGAGGAACGCCTGGTCGAGATGACCAACGGCTGCATCTGCTGCACGCTCCGCGACGATCTGCTGGAGGAGGTCGACCGGCTGGCCCGCGAGGGCCGCTTCGACTACCTCCTCATCGAGTCCAGCGGCATTTCCGAGCCCATGCCGGTCGCGGCCACCTTCGCCTTCACCCGCGACGACGGCGCCACCCTCGGCGATCTCGCACGCCTGGACACCATGGTCACGGTCGTCGACGCGGCCAACTTCCTGCCCGAACTGACCAGCGGTGACGAGCTCGCCGAGCGTGGCCTCGACCAGTACGAGGACGACGAACGCACCGTCAGCGACCTGCTGATGGACCAGGTCGAGTTCGCCGACGTCATCGTGCTCAACAAGCTCGACCTGGTCGACGACGCCGACGCCGAGCGGCTGCGGGCGACGCTCACACGCCTCAACCCGATGGCGCGGATCGTGCCCGCCGTCCACGGCCGCGTGGAGCTCAAGGACGTACTCGGCACCCGGCTGTTCGACCTGGAGCGCGCCCAGCAGGCCCCCGGCTGGGTCATGGAGCTCAACGGCGACCATGTACCGGAGACCGAGGAGTACGGTATCTCCTCCACCGTCTTCCGCGCCGAACTGCCCTTCCATCCCGGGCGGTTGTGGCGGTTCGTGACCGAGGAGATGGACAGCGGCGGCCACGGGCACATCCTGCGCTCCAAGGGCTTCTTCACCCTGGCCGGACGCGCGCACGTGACGGGGCTGTGGTCGCAGGCCGGCTCCGTCGCCCGTTTCGAGCCCTCCGCCGCCCGCGACACCGACAGCCCGGCAGGCCAGGAGCTGGTCTTCATCGGGACGCACCTGAAGGCCGAGGCGCTCCACGCCGCGCTCACCGACTGCCTGATGGCGGACGGCGAGAACCCGCCCGCCGAGGATCCGTTCCCCGCCTGGGACACCTACGGCATCGACGACACCTGCGACCACGAACAGCCCGAACTCGTGGCACGCCCCTGAAGGCTCCGGGCCGGGCGGTGGACGCAGCCACGGCACCGCCCGGCCCGGTACGTCCCCTGACCACGGACACCGGATCGGGAGGCCGGCATGACGGAGCACGGTGAACGGCTGGGCGCGGCCCAGGAGACCTTGCTGATCCCGTCGTACGGGCACGCGGTGGACAGCCGGGAGCCCGACGCCGTCCCGCGCGTCACGCGGCGAAGGGGATCGTCGCCCCGACCGACCACGACTTCCCCCGGTTTCGACGGCCTGTTCCCCCGGCTTCGGCGGCCTGCCGAGTCCGACCGATGCGGTGCTGCGCACCGGCCTGTTCGGCCGGTGGGTCGCCGGCATCCCCGGCACCCACCCCACCGGAGCGGTCGTCGAGGCCGGGACCGGGCTCGACGCACGGTACGAGCGCCTCGACAAGGGCCGCACACGCCGGTTCGACCTCGGCCTGCCCGATGCGATCGTCCTGCGCCGTGCCTTCTCCAGGGACACCCCGCACCGGACGGCGATCGCCGCTTCGGTGACAGACGCGGACTGGGCCACACCGTGACCTCCCGAGCCGGGGCCCGTACTTCTTCACCACCGAAGCCGTCCGCTCGTATCCGGGCGAGGGTGACGAACAGCAGGTCGTCGGACTGCCCCCGGCCGCTGCCCCGGCCCCCCTGCCGGTCCGGGACGGCGCCGGCCCGGACGCACTGAGCGAGGGGACGCCGTCCGTCTCGCTCCGGAAGATGCGCTCACCGCGAATCGACGCCATCGAGGAGTGAGGCCGGCCGACCGCGTCACCGTAGTCATGGACATCGTGTTCGACTCGCCTGGCGTGGCGAGTCGGTACCAGCATCGCGGGAGGTATGCGGCATGCACGGTTCATCGACCGAGGAACGATCGCCGATCTGGCGTTCGACACGGCAACGGACCGCCGTGCTGCGCGTGTTACGCGACTCCCCCGGCTTCGTCTCCGCGCGGGAGCTGCACGAGGCGCTCTCCGCCGGGGGCGCCGCTGTGGGGCTCACCACGGTGTACCGGACCCTTCGGATGCTGGAGCGGGACGGACGCGTCGACGTCATACGGGAGATGTCCGGGGAACGGCTCTACCGCCCGCGGCCCACCGACGGTCACCGGCACTATCTCGTCTGCCGGCGCTGCGGGCTCAGTCGTGCCGTGGAAGCGGGAGCGGTCGAGCGCTGGGCCGACGACGTGGCCGCGGACACGGGGTTCTCCGAGGTGGAGCACACCGTGGAACTCACAGGAATCTGCGAGCAGTGCCGGCCGCGGTCCGATCAGGACGCGCAGCGCCCCTAGTGACAAGGTCAACTCTTGGCGACCACCTCATGGCGTGACGCGGCATCAGGCCGGCTGCGCCCTCGTGCGTGCACCGGGGCACGGCCGGCGTCAGTGGCCCGACGGGATCAGCGGGCGCGGATCCAGACGGTCTTCTCCCGGGTCCACTGCTCGAAGGCGTTGGTCGATTTCTCCACGCCGCCGAATCCGGACTGTTTCCAGCCGCCGAACGGTGTGGTGATGTCGCCCTCGCTGTAGGCGTTGACGGAGACCACGCCGGCCTGGACGCCGCGTGCCAACCGGAGTGCGGCGTCGAGGTCACGGGTCCACACCGAGGCGGCAAGCCCGTATTCGGTGGCGTTCGCCAGGTGCACCGCCTCCTCTTCGGAGGCAAAGGTCTGGACGGTGGCGACGGGGCCGAACAGTTCCTTGGTGAGTACGTCGCTGCCTTCGGGCGCGTGGGTGATCACGGTGGGCGGGTAGTAGGACCCGTGCGGCGGCAGGCCGTGCGGCAGACCTCCGGTGTGGATGCGGGCTCCCTTGGCCCGGGCGGCTTCCACCGCCGCCGCGACCCGTTCGAAGGCCGCCCGGTCGATGAGTGGCCCCACCTGGGTGCGCGGGTCCGCGGGGTCGCCGATGACCAGGCGCTTCGCGGCGGTCGTGAACCGCTCAAGGACCTCGTCGGCGATGCTGTCGTGGACCAGGACGCGGGAACCGGCGGTGCAGTTCTGCCCCATCGTCAGGAACGCGGCCTCGATCATGTGGTCGATGAGTTCGTCCCCGTAGGTGAGCGCGTCGGCCATCAGCACCTGGGGGCTCTTGCCGCCCATCTCCAGCGAGACGCGCTTGAAGTTGCTGTCGGCCGCGTCCTTGAGGATGCGGCGCCCCGTCCCGGTGGAGCCGGTGAACGACAGGGCGCCCACGACGGGGCTGCGGGCCAGGGCGGCGCCGGTGACGGAGCCGTGGCCGGTCAGGACCGTGAGGACACCCTCGGGCAGGCCGGCCTCCGCGGCGAGTTCGGCCAGGTGCAGGGCCGAGCGCGGGGTCGCCTCGGCGGGCTTGACCAGCAGGCAGTTGCCCGCGGCCAGGGCGGGCCCGACCTTCCACGCGGTCATGGCCAGCGGGTAGTTCCAGGGCAGGATCGCCGCCGCCACCCCGACCGGTTCGCGGCTCATCAGGCCCAGGCCGTCCCGTCCGCCGGGCGCGATCCTGCCGAACACCTTGTCGGCCGCTTCGGCGAACCAGCGGATCGACTCGACAGCACCGGGCACGTCGCCGGTGAGACACTCCGTGATCGGCTTCCCCGCGTCCTCGCTGTCCAGCCGGGCCAGGATCCCGGTGTCGCGTTCCATCAGGTCGGCGAGCCGCAGCAGCACGCCGCTGCGCTCCCGCACCCGCAGCCGCGACCACACGCCGGACGCGAACACCTGCCGGGCCCGCTCAGCGGCCTTGGCGACGTCTTCGGCGCTCGCGGCGGGCACGGTGGTGATCAGTTCCCCGGTGGTGGGGTTGACGACGCCCATCGTGGTGCGGCTTCCACTGGTGGTCATTTCTCCTCCGCCAGTTCCCAGTGTCCGTCGGCCTCGCGTGCCAGTCCGCGGCGGCGCAGTTCCTCGAGGTAGCGGGCCATGCCCCGCTCACCACGTTTGCGGAACAGCGGGAACAGCCTCGGCAACAGGTTCGGCGCCAGCATCGCGAGGCGGACCAGGCGGGACTCACCGGCCCGGGGGTATGCCTCAAGGCGCGGCTTGTCGAGCAGGCTCACCACCGCCGACACGACATCGGCGGGCTGCTGCGGTGGTTCCTGGAACTGCAGGGAGTTCCCGCCTTCCACGGCCTCCTGGCGCAGCATCCGGGTGTCGGTCGCGGACGGCAGCACCGACCCGGCCAGGATGCCCTTGCTCCTCAGGTCGAGCCCGATGGCGAGCATCGCCCCGCGGAGCCCGAACTTCGAGGCCGTGTAGACCGGGGTCTCGCCCAGCGGGAAGATCCCGCCGAGGGAGACGGTGGTGACCACGCGGCCGTCCCGGGAGGCTCGCAGCAGGGGGATCGCGATCCTGGTGGCGACCAGCGGCGAGGTCAGGTTGACGGTGATCTCCTGCTCGATGCTCTCGACGCTGCGCACGTCGAAGCGTTCGGCGCTGGTCATCCCCACGTTGTTGACGAGCACGTCGAGGCGGCCGTACGCGCGGGCGACCTGATCGAAAAGGTGCTCCACCCGGGCCCGGTCCGTCAGGTCGCAGCCGATGGCGGTGTGGCCGGCGCCGGGAAGCGCGGCGGCGACCTGCTTGGCGCGGGCCTCGTCGAGGTCGACGACGACGCAGCGGGCGCCCCCGGCGGCGAAGCGACCGCACAGCGCGCTGCCGATGCCCCCTGCGCCGCCGGTCACCATCATGACCTTGTCGTGGAAGTCGAAGCCGCTCATGACATCGCCCGGGCGTGCCGCAGGGACCGCGCGGGCGGCGGCTGGCCCTCGGTGCGCCACCCCATCTCAGCCGCGACCTTGGCGAGGTGCTTCACGATGGCACCGCTTTCGACGTAGCCGGTGTGCCGGGGCGAGTCGACGAATGTGATGCCGCCGGACAGGTCCGGGCGATCGGTACGGATCATGCGGGCGAACCGCTCGGCGTTCGGCAGCTTGTGTCCCGCGTCGTGGATGTACCCGGCGATCAGCTGGGCCTGCGTGTCGAAGAGCCGGTACGCGCCGGAGTTGGTCTCGACGAAGCCGACGCCGAACAGTCCCTGGTGCTCGCGGGAGAACGACGACAGGTACAGGTCGGGGTGCTGCTCGTCGCCGAAGTACTTCTGCGCGACCGGCACCTTGTGGACGTAGCCGGTGGCCAGCAGGATCAGGTCGAAGTCGTCGCGGGTGCCGTCGGTGAAACGGACCGTCCTGCCCTCGGTGCGGGCGATCCCCGGTTTGGCGGTGAGGTCTCCGTGCTGGAGGTGGTGCATCAGCATGGAGTTGATCGCCGGGTGGGTCTCGAAGAGCTTGTGGTCCGGTTTCTGCAGGCCCAGGCGCGTCGGATCGCCGTTGAGGATGCGCAGGAGGGTGCCGAAGACGCGCTGCGCCAGCCACATCGGCAGATGCGGCCCGCCGGCCGCGATGGTGTCCACCGGCCGCCCGAAGAGGTGCTTCGGGATGAACCAGTACCCGCGGCGCATGCTGATCACCGCGTGGTCCGCACTCCGTGCCGCGTCGCAGGCGATGTCACAGCCGGAGTTCCCGGCTCCCACGACCAGGACCCGCTTGCCGCGCAGTTCGTCCGCGCTGCGGTAGCCGGCCGTGTGGCGGACCTCGCCAGTGAAGTTCCCCGGCAGATCAGGGACGTTGGGATGCCACTGGGCGCCCGTGCACACCACGACCTGGCCGTGCACGGTTCGCTGTCCGTCGGTCCGGGTGACCACCCAGGTGCCGTCCGCGTTCTTCTCGACGCTTTCGACCTCGACGCCGAACTGGATGCGCTCCGTCAGCTGGTAGGCGTCGGCGAACGACCTCAGGTACGCGAGGATCTGCCGGTGCGGTGGATAGTCGGCGAATTCGTCGGGCATGGGAAAACCTCCGAAGCCCGAGAGGGTCTTGCTGGAAATGAAATGGGCCGACTCGTACATCGGGCTGCCGGGGTTGTCGATGTCCCAGATGCCGCCGGGCCCCGTGTGCCGCTCAAGGTGCGTGTACGGCAGTTTCCGCTCCGTCAGCGCTCTGGCGACCGCCAGCCCGGCAGGTCCCGCTCCGATCACACACGTGTCGTACTGGCCTTTTCCCATGAACCGATCCTTTTTCCAACTGTTCGCGGTCCCATTTCCGAAGGGCTGAAGAGAACTTATTCATCGGCCGTTCAGTGGGAACTGGTCCACGCGGTCAAAGAGGGGGCCTGAGCGGCCAGGCGCTTGCCGCCCCAGGCTGCCCTCAGGGGCCCGGCTCCGGCTCGAACACTTTCTGAGGTCTGGCGGCCACGCCCGCGACAGGCGGGACCCGGCCGCCTACAGTGAGGCGAGAACGCCCTGGTGAGAAGGAACGCGATGCCCGATGCCCCCGCCCCGGGAACCAGCCGCAGCACCTCGGCCACCATCGCGCCGAACATCCTGCGCTACCTCGTCCGGGTCGCCGACGAGTACGGTGCCGACCTGCAGCCGCTGCTCAGCCGGGTCGGGCTGGACCCGGCGGTGATGGGCTCCGCCGCGCTCCGGGTCTCCTACCGGCAGGGCAGTGACGTCATCCGCCAGGCGGTGGAGCTGACCGGTGACGAGCACCTGGGTCTGCGCGTGGGCGCGGCGCAGCACCTCACCGCGTGGGGACTGCTCGGCTTCGCCGTGATGGCCGCCGACACTCAGCAGGACGCCATCGAGACGGGGGTGCGCTATCAGAACCTCTCCGGAGCGATGACGGTGTGGTCGGCCCGCTGGGAGGACGCCGGCTACGTGCTGCGCGCGGACCTGCCGGACCCCGCACTGGATCCGACGGTCGCCGTCTTCCTGATCGAGGAGGCGTACTCCAGCGTCGTCACGCTCATCCGTCTGAACGTCGGTGCCTCGTTCGCCCCGGAGGCAGTGGAGTTCGCCTTCCCCGCCCCGCGCGACAGGCGCCCGTTCGACGAACTGTTCCGCTGCCCACTGCGATTCGAAGCCGCCGGCAACCGCATGGTCATCCCCGCCCGGTGGGTCCGTGCGGCGATGCCGGGGCGAGATCCCATCACCTACGCGTCGGTGCTGCAGCTGCTGGATACGGAGATGGCGTCACGGCGCGGCCAGCAGGACCTCCTCGAGGTGCTGGAGATCTCCATCGCGCAGAGCCTTCCCGTCGTCCCGTCGTTCGTCGAGCAGGCTCGCAGGCACGCGTCCAGCGAGCGCACCCTGCGCCGTCGCCTCGCCGAGTGCGGCACCACGTACGAGGCGATCGTCGACGGAGTGCGCCGCGAACGGGTCGAACAGCTGCTGCGGCGGCCTGAACTGACGCTCCGTGACATCACACGTCAGGCGGGGTTCGCCGACATGAGTGCGCTTCGGCGGGCGGTGCGCCGGTGGCACGGCGCGACCCCGCTCGAGTTGCGCACTGGCCTGCTGGCTCGGGAGGCACCGCCCACCGGCCCGGCACGCACGTGACGGTGCCGTCGTACAGCATGTCCGGAAGGGGTGGCCTGCCCGCTGAGGGATCTCAGGATTCATCACCGCCGCCATGGCGGTCGTCCTGCTGCGCCCGCCGAAGACGAGGTGACGGGGCCCTGTCCGGACTGCGGTGCCCGCGTGCCCCGCTGCACGGCATGAACGGCATGAACGGCGACGATGAGCAGCTGCTGCGCGGCCGCGTGTACGGCCGCGTCCACGACGACCCCGGGCCCGATCCACCAGACGCACGTGAGCGAGCCGGGCCTGCTCGTCGTCGCGTCGCGGCGGCCGACGACGCCACCGCGCCTGCTTTCCAGGCTTGCTTTCCAGGTTTGCTTTCCAGCAACTGCTCGCCGACCGGTGGGCGACGGCCACAGCGGAGCAGACGACATGGGACGCCGGTCAGCCCGGCGTACGGCTGCGCTGCTACCTGCACCTGCGCCAGCAGCTCACCGCGGCTGCCGCGGTCGGCCGGCTTCACGGGTTCCGGCCTTGCTGCCTGGCCGAGCGCGGCGGTGGTCTCAGCGCCAGTCGTCGATCACATACGCGTCGTGGTGGCTGTACCCGGGTTCGTTGGGCCTGTGCATGGTCACGCCCTGCAACCAGGTGCGGAAACCACGGTCGATCATGCGCCGGTAGGCATCCGGGCGACCCAGGTTCATGCCGGCGTCCAGTTGCCCCAGCCCGCGCTCGGCGGCCAGCCGCTCGCATGCGTCGAGCAGTCGCTCGAACCGGTCGGCGGCCCCCGGACCAGGACGTACGGCGCCGAATTTGACCAAGCACACGTCCACGCCCGCCTCCGACCCGGCCCCGCAGTGGCAGACGGCCAGGCCGTCGAGCTCGGAGCCGGCGCCATGGAGCAGGATGGTGTCACCGAGTCCCTGCGCCTGCGCGGCCACGATCTCGCGTTCCAGGTTCAGGCCCTCGTACACGGCTCCGGTCAGTGCGCCACACAGACTCAGCGCGTCAGGCCGCTCGGTAGCGGGCAGTTCGCCATAGAGCACCCGGCCGGGGACCGCGGCGCCGTCCGTGACCTGCTTCTTCATGATGGCTGTGAGGAATCGAGGCCAGAAACCGTACCGGCGGTACAGCTCAAGATGCTTGGGACTGTGCGCGAAGGTGAACAGGCCGAGGTGGCGATTCCCCCAGGCGTCGAAGCAGTCGATGACCGGCTCCATCAGGCGCCTGCCGATGCCTTGGTCCCACAGATCCGGGCGTACGGTCAGTGGTCCGAAGAAGGCGACGCTGCCCCAGTCGGCGGCGAAGTTCGATCCGACCACTTCATCCTCGACCGTGGCCGCGAACGCCGCCCGCGGATCGGCCGCCCAGCGCGTACGGACATAGTCGACGGTCCCGAACGGATCAGGTACCCCCAGGAAGGTCCCGAAAGCGATCCTGCAGATCTCATCGGCCCGATCCAGGTCCGCCTCCCCCAGCGGGCGGACTGATACCGGGGCCGCGCCACTCTTGCGCTCCGCTGCTGGTGGGATCATCGCTCTTTCCCTCCGACGTGGGAGCGGGCGCTCACCCGGGAGGCCAACTGCACGGCCACGGCGGCCCGCCCCTCTTTCCATCGCACCACGGAGGTGCACCGCGGGCGAGGCGAGCAGTCCGGCGATCGCCATGCCCGCCTGGTTCGGCCCGACCTCGGAGCCGACCACGGCCTGGCGTCGACTCAGGGCAGGGCGCAGCCTTCGCCGGACAGTGGCACCTCTTGGACGTCGGCGTCCGCGCGGATGCGGTGGGGGCGGGCCGGGTGCCGCCACCGTCCGGCGCTGTCGCGGGCGACGTCGATGTCGACTTCCCTCACGACCTCCGGCTGCACCCGGACGGCATCGAGGGTGCTGCTGGCGATGGGTAGCGCGGAGTTCGGGATCGAGGGACCTGGTCGTCGCGGAGCTGCTCATGTTCCTCGTTCCGTGGTTCGGATGGCCGGACATCGCGCCGAATGGCGTGGACGCCGCGCTGGAACTGGTGGGCTGCACAGTCCTGCCGGACACCTTCGGATGCGTGTGCGGGCACGGCACCGTCTGCTTCACCGGCGCCTTGGCGGGCCAGTGGACGATCCCCGACTTCGCCCCGTTCATGATCCCCAACGGGGTGCGGTGACCAGCTACGCGGGCGAGGCCACCGACCTGCCCGCCCAGGTGTTCCAGCAGCAGCTCCAGGCCATCGCCGACGGCCGGCTCAAGGCCCCCGTCGCGCAAATCCACCGAGGTCTGGAGCAGGTGCGCGACGCCCAGGCCGGCATCGAGTCCGGCACGCCCCCGGGCAAGCACGTGGTGCTGCTCGACGACTGAAGACATCCACATCCTGGTCTGCGCCGGTCAGAGCCAGTCGGCCCGCGGCATGCCCGGAACCGTGGGCAAGCCGTCGAACCGGGAAGGCCGGCTCGGCCCGGCCTTCCCGCCGGGTGTGATCAAGGTGCACGGGGGCAGCGTGAGCAACAACCTGGAGGACGTCGACGTCAGGGTGCCGCGGGGCAAGCTGGTCGCGCGCCGGCGCTGCCGGCTCGGGCAAGTCCTCGCCGCCCTCGACGTGCGGTACGCCGAAGGGGCCCGCTACCTGGAGACGCTGGCCACCTGCACCCGGCGTCGGCCGACCCGGGCCGCGCGGGCGGCCATGGACAGCGTCCGACACGTTCCGGCCGCCCCGCTCACGGGTCGGTGGTGGCCGCGGACGCGGCCGGCGTGAGACCGGTGCGGTCGCGGAAGAAGCGGCCGAAGTTCGAGGGATCGGTGAAGCCGAGGTGGGCGGCCACAGCCCGGGCGTCCCACTGGGCACTTCCCAGCAGGCGCCGGGCTTCGAGCAGCCGCCGCTCGTCGATGAGCTCCCGCGCCCCCTTGCCGGTGGCGTCCCGGGCGGCGCGGCTGAGGGTGCGGCCCGAGCAGCCGAGCAGCCCGGCGTAGTCCGCGGCCCAGTGCAGTTCGCGGAAGCGCAGCTCCAGGGCGTCCACGAACCGTCCGTACGTGTCACCACGCCCCGTGCCGGCCGTCGCGTCGGCGGGGGCGATGCCGGGCGAAAAGGCGGACAGCGCGTCGACAGGAAGCTGGTCGAGGAACTCGTCACCGAGTCCTACCTGCTCGTCGTCGCCAACCTGCCCAAGGCAGAGCAGCCCATCGACCCGCACACCTACGGCAACGGCACGCGGGCGGCCCGGTGAGCGCGGCCGGCGACCGGCTTCAGGACACCGCCCGCCAGGTGGCCCTCGCCCTCCCCGGTGTCAGCCACGGACGCCCAGAAGCGTGTGGTAGCGGCGCCCCAGCGAGTGGTTTGGTTCCCGCCGGGTGCGCCGCGGATACCCGTGCGCTCGTCGTGCCGGGCGACCGTCAGCCGGCGTGTCCATGGGCCCTGTGCGCTCCGCTCGCGCTCCACTCGCCGTCCGTCTCCCGGCCGTACCGGCGCAGGCGCACCTCGACATGACCGTCGACGATCCGGGTGTCGAAGGCGGGCTGTGGTGCGGTGGCGGGGCCGCGTACGTTCCAGCCGTCCGAGAGCCGGAAGACGCTGCCGTGCCACGGACACTGGACGCACCCGTCGGCGATCGTGCCCTCGGACAGCGGTCCGGCCAGGTGGCTGCACCGTTCGGCCAGCGCGTGGATCGTCCCACCCGTTTCGCGGACCACCAGGACCGGCACGTCGTCCACGAGGCGCCGCACGGGCTGCTCGGCCGGGAGGTCGGCCACGGCACCGATCCGGTGCCAGCGGTCCCGGACGACGTGCGGGACCTCTTCCGCGTGGTTCGCGCCGGACGCCTGGCGGTAGGCCAGGTGGCCGCCCAGCATGCCGCCGGCCCCGACCGCTGCCAGCCCCAGGAAGCCGCAGGCCCGGCCGGCGCCCGTCCGCCCCCGCAGACGCAGGGCGAGTGACGTCGCGTACAGTCCCACGGCCGTCCAGTTCGCCATGGCGTGCACCAGCCCCACCCGCGCCTGCTCACGGTGCAGGTCCGCCCAGTCGACGGCGCCCGCGAGCGCGGAGGGCGCCGCGGCGGCCAGCCCGACCCCGACGAGCAGACCCGCCTCGCGGGAGCGGCCGGGCCGCGTGTCCAGCACGGCGGCGGACAGCCAGCTCCCGATCGGTACCTGCACCATCAGCGGATGCACGGGGTGCCCCAGCCACCTGCCGTGCAGCAGGTCACGTCCGCGCCCCAGCGGCAGGGAGCGTACGCCCGTCCGAAGGTTGTCGATCACCGGGTCGGCCCAGGACGCCCGTTCCAGACGGTCCAGGAGCCACAGCACACGGTTCTGCTTCGCCCGACGGCGACGTGGCGTTGTGGTCATGGGCGCCGAGTCCCCCACCTGCACACACGGCAAACGGACATGGGGCCCCGACCGGAGGCGTCCGGCAACGTGGGTGGCGTGCGTGCCGGCGGTAAGGAGTGTCAACTCGGGGTTGACAAAGGCCTGGACTGACAACCTAAGGTTGACACCATGACGCAGATTACTCCGCCGGTCAGGCTCGACGACCTGATCACGGCGATCACCAGCAACCACGCCCACGCCCTCGACCAGCTGGCCAGCGCGGTGCTGCTGGCCGACCACATCGGCGAGGTCGCCGACCATCTCATCGGTCACTTCGTCGACCAGGCCCGTCGCTCCGGCGCGTCCTGGACCGACATCGGCCGCAGCATGGGCGTCACCAGGCAGGCCGCGCAGAAGCGCTTCGTCGGCAAGGCCGACGCCGGCCCGTCGCACGGTTTCGAGAAGTTCTCCCCGATCGCCCGCAGCGCGATCATCGGCGGCATGAACGAGGCCAAGCTGGCCGGCAACGCCGAGATCGTCCCCGCGCACATCGTCCTCGGCCTGCTCGGGACCGAGGGAACCGCGGTCGACGCCCTGCGGGCGCAGGGCATCGACCTCGGCCAGGCGCGGGACACCGTGGTGGCGGCCCTGCCGGAGCGCAGCGACGCCGATCCCGTGCTGATCCCCTACGACGCCCGCGCCAAGAAGGCGCTCGAACTGACCTTCCGGACGGCCCTGCGGCTCGACCACGACAGGGTCGGCACCGGTCATGTTCTGCTGGGGCTGCTGGAGGAGGAGGACGGTGCCGGGGTGCTGTCCTCGCTGGGTGTCGACGCGGCGGCAGCCGAGAGGTTCGTCGCGAACGCCGCGGACGAATCGCCCGTCACCACGTAGCGGAGCAGTCAAAGCGTCCGCAGAGGCTGGGGACAGCGGCGAGTTCCCGGGACGGGACAGGACCTCCGGGCGAGGTGGAGCCAGTCGACTGCGGTCCGGCCGGTCCACCGCGGCCGGCGGACGGTTCCTCCCGCCCGAAGGCTGGTACTCCCCACAGGTCATCGGCGAACTCGGGTCCGGACGGCAACGCCTGATCCTGCGTCAGGGCACCGGCTCGTGGACTTCACCCTGGCCGGCGACGCTGCCGGACGGCCTCGGTGCCCGTCCGGTGCGCGACGGCAACCATCCCGCACCCCTCACCCACCCAAGGATCCGTACCATGGCGAACAGCCACGATCACGGCGCAGCCGAGCTGAGCCTGGAGGAGAAGACCGCACTGCTCTCGGGCCGGGACATGTGGACGACCCGGCCCGCCGAACGGGCGGGGATCGCCTCACTCGTCCTGAGTGACGGTCCGCACGGTCTCCGGCGCCCGCGCCCGGACTCCGGCGCCCTCGACCTCCACGGCAGTCATCCGGCGACCTGTTTCCCGCCCGCGGTCGCGCTGGCCTCCAGCTGGGACCCGGAACTGATCGGCCGGGTGGGAGAGGCGCTCGGCCGCGAGGCACGGGCGCTCGGAGTGGACGTCCTGCTGGGTCCCGGCGTCAACATCAAGCGCTCGCCGCTGTGCGGCCGCAACTTCGAGTACTTCTCCGAGGACCCGCTGCTCAGCGGCGTGCTGGGGACGGCGCATGTGGCCGGGGTGCAGAGCCGGGGCGTGGGCGCGTCGGTCAAGCACTTCGCGGCCAACAACCAGGAGACGGAACGGATGCGGGTCAGCGCCGACGTCGACGAGCGCACGCTGCGGGAGATCTACCTCCCGGCGTTCGAGCGGATCGTGGTCCAGGCCCGCCCGGCGACCGTCATGTGCGCCTACAACAAGGTCAACGGCACCTACGCGGCCGAGAGCCGGTGGCTGCTCACCGAGGTGCTCCGCGAGGAGTGGGGCTTCGACGGCCTGGTCGTCTCCGACTGGGGCGCCGTCAACAACCGCGTCGCCGCGCTGCTCGCCGGCACCGACCTGGAGATGCCCGGTACCCACCGCGAGACCGGCGCGGAGGTCGCCGCCGCCGTCCGCTCCGGCGAGCTCGAGGAGACCGTCGTCGACACCGCCGTGGCCCGGCTGCGTGGCCTGGCCGAGCGGGTTGGCTCCCAGGCCGGCCCCGTGACGGTGGACTTCGACGCGCACCACCAGCTGGCCCGCGAGGTCGCCGCCGACTCTCTGGTGCTGCTGAGGAACCGCCGTCAGACCCTGCCACTCGCTCCCACCGGCTACCTCGCCGTCATCGGCGAGTTCGCCACGGCCCCGCGTTACCAGGGCGGCGGCAGCTCGCACGTCAACGCCACCCGCGTCGACAGCCCCCTGGAGGAACTGCGGGCCCTGCTGGCCGAGGCACGGGTCGACTTCGCGCAGGGTTATGACATCGCCGGGTCCGCGGACGCCGGGCGCCTGCGCGAGGAGGCCGTCGCCCTCGCGGGCCGGGCGGACACCGCCGTCCTGGTGATCGGCCTGCGCCAGGCGGACGAGTCCGAGGGATTCGATCGCGACCATCTCCAACTACCGGCTACCCAGGTGGAGTTGGTGCGATCGGTTGCCCGTGTCGCCCGACGTACGGTCGTCGTGCTCCTCAACGGTGGCGTGGTGAGCCTGGAGGACTGGCACGACGACGTGGACGCCGTGGTGGAGGCGTGGCTGCCCGGACAGGCGGGCGGCGGCGCGATCGCCGACGTGCTCACCGGCCGGGTCAACCCGTCGGGTCGACTCGCCGAAACCATCCCGTTCCGGCTCGCGGACACCCCGTCCTTCCTGAACTTCCCCGGCGAGCAGGGCCACGTCCGATACGGCGAGGGCGTCATGGTCGGCTACCGCTACTACGAGACCGCCGACGTCGCAGTCCGCCACCCCTTCGGCCACGGACTGAGCTACACCACCTTCGAACAGACCGGCTTCCAGGTCACACCCACCGGCCCGGACACCGCCACGGCGAGCGTCACGGTCACCAACACCGGCGAGCGCTCCGGCAAGCACGTGGTGCAGGTGTACGTCGCCGCGCCGAAACGCCCGGTCAGCAGCCCGGCCCGGGAACTGCGCGGCTTCGCCAAGGTCGCGCTCGACCCGGGAGAGAGCACGACCGTCGAGATCGCCCTCGACCGCCGCGCCTTCGCCTACTGGGACACCACCCGGGACGACTGGACCGTCGCCGCCGGGCAGTACCAGGTGCAGCTCGCCGACAACGCCCACGACGTGGTCGCCACCGCCACCCTCGACCTGGCGGGCGACGTCCTGCCGCGGCCGCCGCTCACCCTCGACTCCCCCATCAGCGAGTGGTTCGGCCACCCGACCGTCGGCCCCGCCCTGGCAGCGGCGCTGTCGTCCGGGCTCCCCCTGGACGAGTCCGGCGCGGACGCGGAGGGGAACGCGGACGGGAACGCCGACGCGCTGCTCCCGCTGTCGTCCATGGCGATGCGTCAGTTCGCCGGGTTCCTTCCCCGGCCCGTTCCGCACGAGGTACTGGAGCGGCTCATCAGGATGAGCGAGACGCACCCGGAACCTGCCGACACCTGATCACCACGCGCCCGGTCCTGGTGACCGGCCTCACCGACCGCGGCCCGCTGTGCCCTGACACTCAGCGGGCCGCTCTTGCCGGTTCGCACGCGCGGCCCGGAGATCCCCGGCCTCGACGGCCAGGTGGAGCCGGCCGCCCTCGCGGGCCGCGTGCGCGTCGCTGCTCCCGCCTGCTCAGGGGTGAACGACCAGCTGGTCCAGGAGCCGTTCCACGCCCGTCCGCAGGTCGGCGGCCGCGCTGTCGTGACCGGTCAGGTGTCTGAGCAGCGCCTGTTGCATCGGCGCGGCAGGGTGGCGGCCATCGCCTCGGCGAAGCCCTCCTTGAACTCCTCGGCCGAGCCGGCGGTGATGACGATCTGGTCGTAGCGGGTGACGCACTCCGCCTTGCACTGCCGCACGCAGTAGGTGATCAGCTCCACCTTGTCGGGAAGTAGTAGTGCGGGACGCCGTGCGAGAACCCGGAGTTCCGCGCGATCTCGCGCAGGCTCGTACGGGCGGAGGCGTAGGCCACCCTCGTCGCGAAGTCATCACCGGCGGATTCAACGTGTACTCCACCGAGGTCGAACAGGCGGTGATGCAACACCCCGCCGTCCAGGACTGCGCGGTCGTCGGGCTGCCGGACGACACGTGGGGCGAACGCGTGACCGCGGTCGTTCAGCTCCACGCCGGGGCGAGCGCCACGAGCGTCACCGACTCCGCACTGCACACCTTCGTCAAGGCCCGGATCGGAAGCGGCAAGGCTCCCAAGCAGATCGAGGTATGGCCCGACCTGCCCCGCTCCAAGGTCGGCAAAGTCCTCAAGAACGAGGTCAGATCCCAGTTGCTCAGGAACTCGCACGGCTGACGGGGTCCCGCCCTTGCCCGGAGGCGCGCCCGCCGACGCCGACCAGGCAGGCTGCTGATGGTCGCCGCCCCACTGGTCCACTGGTGAGCCCACCCGCGGTGTGGCGTTCCCTATATTTCCGATCGATTTACTGGGGAAGTGTTGACGCCCTCCCGGCGGGGTGCGCAGGATGATGCACATGCCCCACACTCAGCAGCGACTCGTTCGCCGTCGGCATGTCGACTTCGGTCACGTCGTCAGCGCCGCCTGCTGTCGTGCGTAGGGCACGCGGCTGACACGGTGCGCGCGCCACTCGGTTCCTTCTCTCTCCTCCCAGGTGATCAGGCGAACCCACCTCACAGCGCCTGACGGCCTCACGTACTTCCGAAGGACGACCCGCCATGACCACGGCACTTCCGGGCCCGGCCACCCCATCCCCTGCGGCGCCTTCCGACATGCGCCATCTCCGCCTCGTGGGGGACAGCGCGCAGGACGGCGCCGAGGGACACGGTTCCGCTCCCCTCGTCGGCTACCTCGTGCTCGTCCCCGAGGGCACCGACCCCAACCGGCTCTTCGCCGAGGACGTACCACGGCCGGAGATCCGGCCGGTCGCCTCCACGGCCCCGCCTACCGCGCCGCACGCGGGAGGCGACACCGTCCGTATCGATCCCGCGCGGCATGTGGCCGAAGTGGACGGTGTCGAACTCGACCTCACCTACCTGGAGTTCGCACTGCTGGCCCATCTCGTGCTGCATCCCCACCAGGTGCACTCGCGCGAGCGGCTGATGGTCCACATATGGGGCTACGACCACATCGGCGACGGCCGCACCGTCGACGTCCACATCGCACGCCTGCGCCGCAAACTGGGCACCGCCCACCGGCACCGGATCGTCACCGTGCGGCGCGTGGGCTACAAGTACGTGCCCGACCAGCAAGAGAACTCCCCCACCCCACCGTGCCGTTGACCTCGAGGAGACCGCTTCCATGGGCGTTGCCACCGCGCCGTCCGGCCCCACGTCGGAATCCGGCCGCACCGGGCCCGGCCGTGCGCACTGGCTGCGCGTGGCCCGCGAGACGGCGGACGACCTGGCCACGGACGCGGTGGCACGGGAGCAGGCGGGCAAGGCCCCGTTCGACGAGGTGTCCCGGCTGCGTGAGGCGGGACTGCTGACGCTCCTCATACCGGCCGGGTCCGGTGGCGGCGGCGGGGACTGGCCCACCGCTTACTCCGTGGTCCGGGAGATCGCCGCGGCCGACGGCGCGATCGCCCAACTGCTCGGCTGCCACTACTTCCTGTCGTGGTGCGCCCGGTTCTTCACCGAACCCTCCCTCGCCGCCCGGGTCGAGGGGCGGTCCGCGGCGGAACAGTGGTGCTGGGGTGGTGGTTTCGCCCCTCAGGAATCCCTGCCGACCCTGAGCAGGGCAGGTGGCGGCCAGGTGCTCGACGGCCGGCAGAGCCACGCCACCGGAGTTCTGGTCGCCGACCGCCTCGCCGTGCGTGCCGTGCGGGCCGGCACCGGCGAACCGCTCGCCGTCGTCGTCGACCCCACCCAGCGCGGCGTGCGAATCGACGACGACGCCGACACCTTCGGCCAGCGGCTCGCGGCCGGCGGGAGCGTGGAGTTCGATGCTCTGCCAGTCGCCGCCGACGACGTACTCGGCTCCCTGTCCGCGGACGAGGATCTCCTGTCCCCCCTGGCCGCTCTGGTATCGCCCGTAGGGCGTCTCCTCTCCGTACAGCTCCGTCTCGGCATGGCCGAAGGAGTCCTCGCCGAAGCCCGGGAGTACAGCCGGGCGGGCCGCTCCTCCTCGCACCCCGCCTGGCCCCTCGGCTCTCTTCAGGACCCGCAGGTGCTGACCGCCTACGGGGAACTCACCGTCCTCACCCGCTCCGCGTCCGCACTGGCCGATCAGGCACTGGAGGCCGTGCACGGCGGGCTGGCGCGCGGCGAGGACCTCACCTACGACGAGTGCGCCGACATCGCCGTCCTCGTGGCCATGGCCGAAGCCGCCGCCTCCAGGGCCGCGCAGGAGTCCACCGCCCGCGCCCTCGACATCGTCGGCGCCCACTCGGCCTCGTCGCGCCTGGGCTTCGACCGCTTCTGGCGCAATGCCCGGACCCACACCCTGTACGAGCCCGTC
The DNA here is from genome assembly GCF_055572015.1 of Streptomyces sp. NPDC030840. Classification (NCBI taxonomy): domain Bacteria; kingdom Bacillati; phylum Actinomycetota; class Actinomycetes; order Kitasatosporales; family Streptomycetaceae; genus Streptomyces; species Streptomyces sp. NPDC030840. The sequence continues at coordinate 615,001 of NZ_JBVIEE010000002.1, forward strand.
GCCCACCGGCTCCGCGATGTGGGGGACTACTTCCTCAACGGCGCGCACCCGCCGTTCATCCTGCCTGCCTGACGACTACGGGCCGACCCGGGCCCCGGGTCAACAGGAAAGAGCATGGCCGCACACATGACGTTTCCCCGATCTCTCGCGGCAACCGGGCAAGGGTGGCACGGGTGAATTCACCATGCCTGCCGTCCGGACAATTGTGAACGCCGTACTTCGCCCGCATGTCAGCTGATTCAGAATGTGAGACGCCCACGCGAACGACATTGACCTGACCTGATTTCGCTGCGACTCTCATGGCTATGCGCAAGTCCCGGAACCTCGCCGCGCGTCTGCACGTCGACCTGCGACGTCAGGCCAGCGCCATCTGTGCCGTCGGCCGTCGTACGCGCTGACGAACGCGGCTCTCCCGCGCCGCGATCCGCAGTCGGTTCCTGCGCCCAGCTCTTTCCTCTGCCTGTGCAGACGGTGGGCTTCGCACGCCATTTCCGGTGAGGACTTCCTTCCGCCTTCCGGCGTTGCGTGCAACCTCTTCTCATCATTTTCCTTTCTCCCCCGGGACTTCTCCGGCGGCACCGGCGCACCCGGGAAACGCCCTGCGCACTCCAGCCGTTCCATCGATTTCGAACAGGACCTCTTTCATGGCCACGACGGCTTCGACCCGACGTCAGTTTCTCTCCCTGCTCGGTCTTTCGGCGGTGTCGGTGAGCTGCGGCACGACCGCGACCGGAGCCACGTCCGGCCAGGGCCAGACGAGGACGCTCCGGTATCAGGGCTGGGCGGGCCAGGTCATCCTGCCCGAGCTGGCCGAGGACCTCGGCTATCTCGGCGATGTGAAACTGAAGTGGATCGGCAACACGATCAGCGGGCCGCAGGACATCCAGTCCGCGGCCACAGGCCAGGTCGACTTCGGCGGCGCGTTCAACGGCGCGGTCGTCAAACTGGCCGCGAACGGGGCCCCCATCAGGTCCGTCATCAGTTACTACGGCGCCGACAAGTACGCCTACAACGGCTTCTACGTCCTCAAGGACAGCCCGATCCGCTCCGGCCGGGACCTGATCGGCAAGAAGGTCGGGATGAACACCCTCGGAGCCCACTCCGAGGCCATGCTCGACATCTACCTGCAGCGGGGCGGTCTGTCCCAGGCGCAGATCGGCAAGGTCGAGCCGCTCGTGGTGCCCCCGGTCAACACCGAGCAGTCCCTGCGCCAGAAGCAGATCGACGTGGCCGTACTCGGCGGCATCCTGCGGGACAAGGCCCTGGCGACCGGCGGTATCCGCCCGCTGTTCACCGACTACCAACTGCTGGGCGCGTTCAGCGCCGGCACGTATGTGATGACCGACCGCTTCCTGCAGCAGAACCCCGACACGGCCCGCGTCTTCGTCACCGCCGTGGGGCGGGCCATCGAGTGGTCCCGTTCCACCCCGCGCAAAGAAGTCGTCGCCCGGATGACGGACATCGTCAAGAAGCGCGGCCGCAACGAGGACCCGGCCCCGCTGAAGTACTGGCGGTCCTACGGCGTCGCGGAGACGGCGGGCCGAATCGCCGGCAAGGAACTGCGGCTGTGGGCGGACTGGTTGACCGAGCGCGGCGACATCAAGAAGGGCCAGGTCAAGGTGTCCGACCTCTACACCAACGAGTTCAACGCGGCCACCACTTCCTCTGCGAGCGGGAGCTGACCCCATGTCAGAAACCACCAAGCCCAAGATCGTGTTCGAGAACGTACGGAAGGACTTCACCGTCAAGGACCGGACGAGGGCGCGGCAGACCACCCGGTTCACCGCCCTCGACGGCATCGACCTGGACATCACGGCCGGCGAGTTCGTCGTCCTTGTCGGACCCAGCGGCTGCGGCAAGTCCACCCTGCTCGATCTCCTCGGCGGCCTCGCCCAGCCCACCGGCGGACAGATCCTGCTGGACGGCGAACCCGTCACCGGACCGGGGCTGGACCGCGGCGTCGTGTTCCAGCAGTACGCGCTGCTGCCGTGGCGAACGGCACGGGGCAACGTCGAGTTCGGCTTGGAGGCCACCGGCGTCCCACGGCGCCAACGGGCCGCACGCGCCAGGGACTTCCTGGATCTGGTCGGCCTGACGGGGTTCGAGGACCGCCACCCCCATGAACTGTCGGGCGGGATGCGGCAGCGGGTGGCGATCGCCCGCAGCCTCGCCTACGACCCCGACGTGCTCCTGATGGACGAGCCGTTCGCCGCGCTGGACGCCCAGACCCGGGAGTCGCTGCAGGACGAACTGCTGCGCGTCTGGGAGCGCACCGGCAAGACCGTCGTCTTCATCACCCACGGCATCGACGAGGCCGTCTACCTGGGACAGCGCGTCGCCGTCATGACGTCCAGGCCGGGCCGCATCAAGCAGATCGTGCCGGTCGCCCTCGACTCCCGCACGACGACGGACGACCTCCGTTCCAGTCCCGAGTTCGCGCGCCACCGGCACGAGATCTGGTCGCTGCTGCACGACGAGGTGGCCAGGGCCCAGCAGCTGGAGAAGGAGGAGGCTTCCGTATGAGCCCCACGACCGGCACGACCACCGACAGGACCACGACACCGGGCTCCGCGAGTGCCGCCGAGGCCGTCCCGGCCACGTCCACGCCACCGGGGGCACCGGCGCCGCGCGTGCGCCGAATGCCCTTCCCGACGGCCAGGGCCCGCCGGGCGGTGCGCCGGCTGCCGTACCTGCTGGGGAAGGGGGCGACCAAGTCCGCGGCGATCGTCGCTCTGCTGCTGCTGTGGGAGACCGCACCGCGGCTCGGTCTGGTCGACCGGACCTTCCTGCCGCCGTTCAGCGAGGTCGCCCGTGCCTGGTGGGGACTGGCAGCCGATGGCAGTCTGGCCGACAACGCACGCGACAGTCTGGTGCGTTCGTTCAGCGGCTTCGGTCTCGCCGTGGCCGTCGCCGTACCACTCGGCCTGCTGATCGGCTGGTACCGGCCGGTCGCCGACCTGCTCGGACCGCTCCTTGAGGTCTTCCGCAACACCGCGGCGCTGGCCCTGCTGCCGGTGTTCGTGCTGCTGCTGGGCATCGGCGAGACCTCGAAGATCTCCATCGTGGTGTACGCCTGCACCTGGCCGATCCTGCTGAACACCATCAGCGCGGTCCGCAACGTCGACCCGACCCTGCTGAAGCTGGCGAAGTCGATGGACCTGTCGGCGCTCCGGCTGTTCCAGAAGGTCATCCTGCCGTCCTCGGTACCCGTGATCTTCACCGGGATCCGGCTGGCCGGAGCGGCGTCCATTCTGGTCCTGGTCGCCGCCGAGATGATCGGCGCCAAGGCGGGCCTCGGCTACCTGATCAACGCGTCGCAGTACAACTTCGCGATCCCGCAGATGTACGCGGGCATCATCACGATCTCCGCCATCGGCGTCGTCTTCAACCAGTTCCTGGTGACCGTGGAGCGGCGGCTCAGCTCCTGGCGGGTACCCGCGGGCGGCTGACCCGGCCGCCGGCTCGTCTCCCTTCCCGGTCCCCTCGCGTGGGGCCACGCGACTCGTGGACCGCGACCGCTCACGACCACCGCCACGCCCCTTACCCCCGTTCGTCCCGCTCCCCCGATCCGAGGAACCGCATGCCCACGACCAGCCCTCGTCAACTGCGTCTCAACGCCTTCCTGATGAACGCGGGCCACCACGACGCCGCCTGGCGGCACCCCCGTACCCAGCCCGAACGCGTCACCGACCTGCGCTACTTCCAGCACCTCGCGCTGACCGCCGAACGCGGCCTGCTCGACTCGGTCTTCCTCGCCGACGGCCTCGCCCTGTGGGGCAAGGTCCGGCACAACGCGCTCGGCGGCTTCGAACCACTGACCCTGCTGTCCGCCCTGGCGGCGGTCACCGAGCACGTCGGCCTCATCGCCACCGTCTCCACCACCTTCAACGAGCCCTTCCACACCGCCCGCAAGTTCGCCTCCCTGGACCACATCAGCGGTGGCCGGGCCGGCTGGAACATCGTCACCTCCGGCACCGTGAACGAGGCCCGCAACTTCGGGCAGGACCAGCACCTGGAGCACCGGCGGCGCTACGACCGGGCGCGGGAGTTCGTCGAGGTCGCCACCAAGCTCTGGGACAGCTGGGAGGACGACGCGATCCTGCTCGACCGTGAGCACGGCGTCTACGCCGACACCCACAAGGTGCGGGAGATCAACCACCGCGGGGAGTACTTCGGGGTACAGGGCCCCCTGAACGTACCGCGCGCCCCGCAGGGGTACCCGCTGCTGGTGCAGGCCGGTTCGTCGGAGGACGGCAAGGAGTTCGCCGCCCAGTACGCCGAGGCCGTGTTCACCGCCCAGCAGACGCTCGCGGACGGCCAGGCCTTCTACAAGGACCTCAAGTCCCGGCTGCCCCGCCACGGCCGCACCGCGGACCAGTTGCTGGTCCTCCCCGGCATCGCCCCCGTCATCGGCTCCACGGAAGCCGAAGCCCGCGCGTTGGAGCGGGAGCTGACGGAGCTTCAGGTCCCCGAGTACGGTCTCGCCCAGCTCTCCGGGATGCTCGGCACCGATCTGGCCGGGCTGCCGCTGGACGGGCCACTGCCCGAACTGCCCGAGGAACGGGACATCAACGGCAACAAGAGCCGCTTCACGCTCGTCGCCGAACTCGCCCGCCGTGACGGCCTCACCCTGCGCGAACTCATCGCCCGTCTCGGCGCCGGCCGCGGCCACCGCGTCTTCGCCGGAACCCCGGAGCAGGTGGCCGACCAGCTCCAGGAGTGGTTCACCCACGGCGCCGCCGACGGCTTCAACATCATGCCGCCCCATCTGCCGGGCGGCCTGGAGGACTTCGTCGACCACGTCGTGCCGATCCTGCAGCGGCGCGGCCTGTTCCGCACCGAGTACACCGGCCGCACCCTGCGCGAGAACTACGGCCTGGCCCGCCCCGCCAACCGGCTGGTCGCGGCAGCGGCAGCGGCACAGCGCTCCTGGCGAGCGGCGCCCGCGTGACCGGACCCGCACTCACCGCCGATCACCTCACTGATCACTTCCCGTACCGATCGTCTCTCGCACTGATCGCCTCTCGCACCGATCGCCTCTCGCCCCATTCACCGCCCGCCCCATTCACCTCTCGACCCAATCACCTCTGGACCTGATCACCTCTTGAAAGGACACCCGCGCATGACCACCAGCACCGGCTTCGACATCCGCAGGATCGGCGGCCGTATCGGCGCCGAGATCCTCGGCGTGGACCTCTCCACCGACCTCGACCCGGCCGTCGTCACCGAGATCAACTCCGCGCTCCTCGAACACAAGGCGCTCGTCTTCCGCGACCAGCACCTCGACGACGCGGGCCAGCTCCGCTTCGCCTCCCTCTTCGGCGAGCTCACCACCGCGCACCCCACCGTCCCCTCCGTCGACGGCCGGCCCCAGATCCTGCCCGTCGACGGCGACGAGGGCATCCGCGCCAACCGCTGGCACACGGACGTCACCTTCGTCCGGACACCCCCGAAGGCGTCCACGCTGCGCAGCATCGTGGTACCGCCCTACGGCGGCAACACCCTCATCGCCAACTCGGCCGCCGCGTACCGCGACCTGCCCGACCCGCTGCGGGAGCTGGCCGACAGGCTGTGGGCGGTGCACACCAACGACTACGACTACGCCGCCCCGAAGAGCGACAAGGCCGCCGAGTACCGCAGGCGGTTCGTCTCGCGGAAGTACCGCACCGCGCACCCGGTCGTCCGCGTCCACCCCGAGACCGGGGAGCGCGGGCTGTTCATCGGCGGCTTCGCCCAGAGCATCGTCGGCCTCGGCCCCTCCGACTCCCGCGACCTGCTGCGCATCTTCCAGTCATACGTCACGCGTCCCGAGAACATCGTGCGCGTGGCCTGGACACCGGGTGACCTGGTCCTGTTCGACAACCGCATCACCCAGCACTACGCACCCGACGACTACGGCGACCTGCCGCGCCTGCTGCACCGGGTGACCGTCGCGGGTGACGTCCCCGCCGGCGTCGACGGCACTCTCAGCCATGTCGTCGAGGGCGACGACGCCTCCCACTACACCCCCGCCGTGGTCTGAACCCCCGGCCGCCGGGCGGGGGCACCCGTCCCCGCCCGGCGGCTCGCCCGTGGTGGTCTCGTCCACCCCTGGCGCGTCGACCCATTCGCCTATTGATCCCAAAGATCGAGACGGTGCTGTCCATCATGTGAACACCCCCTTGGGATGGACGGCACCTTCTGCCACGATCCCTATCAGCCAGGTAGGAAAACTAGGGAACCAGGGGGTGTGGCCATGCGAACGCTTAACCGCACAGCCCTGTGGCTGCCCCTGCTGCCCCGGCTGACCTCGCGTCGCCACATCGACTTCGTCCGTACGTCCAGTGCCATCTGTCGGCCCGTCTGAGACCTCCGCGGAACCGTCCGGCACCGCACGGACAACCGCTGGGCTCCTCCCCCGGCCTGTCGGCTTCGGCAGACCGGTCGCCCTTCGACCGGCTGCTCCCACCGCCCCTGCCTGACCGCGTGCTCCGGACGAGACGGGGCTGCGGCGGAGGTGCGACATCCACTCCCCCCACGATCCGCTCATCAGCCCCAGGCCGCGTTCTGTCTGCCGGGGGCCGGCGAGTGGACCACTGGTGCGCGCCAGGGGCCTCACTCCTCGCTGTTCCGTACCTCCCTGATCGTCCATTCCCTGAGAGGACACCTCCGTGTCTGCCGCAAGACCGCTCACCACCCTGCGCACCCTCGCCGTCATAGCGGCGCTCCCTGTCCTGCTGACCGCCTGCGGGTACGGATCCGAGTCGACCGACGACGGGAAGAAGACCGAGGTGGCGGCGGACGCCAAGAAGCTCTCCGCCGACGAGGTGAAGATCGGCTACTTCCCCAACCTCACCCACGCCACGGCCCTGGTGGGCGTCCAGGAAGGCCTGCTCCAAAAGGAGCTCGGCGGCACCAAGATCAAGGCCTCGACCTTCAACGCCGGCCCCTCCGAGATCGAGGCGCTCAACGCCGGCTCCATCGACATCGGCTGGATCGGCCCCTCCCCCGCCATCAACGGCTACACCAAGTCGGGCGGCAAGAACCTGCGCATCATCAGCGGTTCCGCCTCCGGTGGCGTGAAGCTCGTCGTCAACCCGAAGAAGATCAAGTCCCTGGACGACGTCAAGGGCAAGAAGATCGCCACGCCGCAGCTCGGCAACACCCAGGACGTCGCGTTCCTCAACTGGATCGCGGAGAAGGGCTGGAAGGTCGACGCGGAGAGCGGCAAGGGCGATGTCTCCGTCGTCCGCACGGACAACAAGATCACCCCGGACGCCTACAAGTCCGGTTCCATCGACGGCGCCTGGGTGCCGGAGCCGACCGCGTCGAAGCTGGTCGCCGAGGGCGCGAAGGTGATCCTCGACGAGGCCGACCTGTGGCCCGACAAGAAGTTCGTGATCACGAACATCATCGTGTCGCAGAAGTTCCTGAAGGATCACCCGGACGTCGTCCAGGCCGTGCTGCGCGGCTCGGTGAAGACCAACGAGTGGATCAACGCCAACCCGGAGAAGGCGAAGGCGTCCGCCAACGCGGCACTGAAGGCGGAGTCGGGCAAGGCCCTGCCCGCCGAGGTCATCGACCCGGCCTGGAAGTCCATCACCTTCCTCGACGACCCGCTGGCCTCCACCCTCAACACCGAAGCGGAGCACGCGGTGAAGGCCGGTCTGCTGGAGAAGCCCGACCTGAAGGGCATCTACGACCTCGCACCGCTCAACAAGGTCCTCAAGGCCGAGGGCAAGGACGAGGTCGACGACGCCGGTCTCGGCGCCAAGTAGTCGAACAGCTGACAAACGGCAACCGCCCCGATGAGTACCCAGGAGGTGACGACCATGGCCACCACGATCGCCAAGGCTGTCCAGGACGCCACGGCGGTGACGCACGCCGCCCGTATCGAGCACGTCTCGAAGTCCTTCCCCGCGCCGGGCACGCCCGGCGGACAGCAGCTCGTGCTGGACGACATCACGCTCGATGTCGCACCGGGCGAGTTCGTCACCCTCCTGGGGGCCTCCGGCTGTGGCAAGTCCACTCTGCTGAACCTGGTCGCGGGGCTGGACCGGCCGTCCGCCGGCTCCATCGGCACGGACGGCCGGCCCGCCCTGATGTTCCAGGAGCATGCCCTGTTCCCGTGGCTGACCGCGGGCAGGAACATCGAACTCGCGCTGAAGCTGCGCGGAGTCGCCGGGCCCGAGCGCCGAGCCGAGGCGGAACGGCTGCTGGAGCTCGTACGGCTGAAGGACGCACACCGCAAGCGGGTGCACGAACTGTCGGGCGGTATGCGCCAGCGCGTCGCGCTGGCCCGGGCACTGGCCCAGGACAGCCGCCTGCTGCTGATGGACGAGCCGTTCGCGGCGCTGGACGCCATCACCCGGGACGTGCTGCACGACGAACTGACGCGTATCTGGCAGGAGACGGGACTGTCGGTGCTGTTCGTCACGCACAACGTGCGCGAGGCGGTGAAGCTGGCGCAGCGGGTCGTGCTGCTGTCCTCGCGGCCGGGGCGGATCGCCAGGGAATGGACGGTCGGCATCCCGCAGCCGCGCCGCATCGAGGACAGCGCGGTCGCCGAGCTGTCCGTCGAGATCACCGAGGAACTGCGTGAGGAGATCCGCCGCCATGGCCGGCACTGACACCAGCGGCGACGTCGAGGCCGACGTCAGGAGAGGCGGTTCCCCGGCAGCCGGGAAGCCCCAGGACACGAACGGTCTGGCCGGACTGGAGGCCGGGCTCGACGCGCTGGACTCGGTGCAGGCCGGCCGGACACCGCTGCGCGAGACCCTGACGCGCAAGGTCCTGCCACCCGTCACCGCTGTCGCTCTGGTGCTGGTGGTCTGGCAGTCGCTGGTGTGGTCCGGGGCGGCGCCCGACTACAAGCTGCCCGCGCCGTCCGCCGTGTGGGGCGAGGTGCGCACCGCCTGGCTCCAGGGCACGCTGCTCGACTACATCTGGACCAGTGTCTCGCGCGGCCTGCTCGGCTTTCTGATGGCGCTCGCCATCGGTACGCCGCTCGGGCTGCTCGTCGCCCGGGTGAGGTTCGTCCGGGCGGCCATCGGCCCGATCCTCTCCGGTCTGCAGTCGCTGCCGTCGGTGGCCTGGGTGCCGCCCGCCGTGATCTGGCTGGGCCTGAACGACGCGATGATGTACGCCGTGATCCTGCTCGGCGCGGTCCCGTCCATCGCCAACGGGCTCGTCGCGGGCATCGACCAGATCCCGCCGCTGTTCCTGCGCGCCGGGCGGACGCTGGGCGCGACCGGGCTGCGTGGTGCCTGGCACATCGTGATGCCGGGGGCGCTGCCCGGCTATCTGGCGGGGCTGAAGCAGGGCTGGGCGTTCTCCTGGCGGTCGCTGATGGCCGCCGAGATCATCGCCCACTCACCCGATCTGGGCGTCGGTCTCGGCCAGTTGCTGGAGAACGGGCGCACCAACGCCAGCATGTCGCAGGTGTTCCTGGCCATCTTCCTGATCCTGCTCGTCGGTATCGCCATCGATCTGCTGGTCTTCAGCCCGCTGGAGCGGTGGGTGCTGCGCGGCCGGGGTCTGCTGGTCACCCGCTGAAGGAGGCGACGCCACCGCCGGGGACGCGCCCGGAGTCAGTCCCTGGCGACGACGACCACCTCGTCCTCGACCGCCCAGCGGCGCCGCTCGGCTTTGGGCGGGTTGATCCGCACACCGTAGCGTGGACTCGTCGAGGCGTCGTCGTGGCTTCGGTAACCGATGGCGCACTCGCCGCGTTGACGGGCCGCGGCCACGACGGTGGCGAAGGACGTCTCACGTCCCGGCAGCACGTAGTCGGTGGCCGGACGCAGGCGGACTCCGGTGCCGTCGGCGGAGAACAACTCCTCGAACACCGCTGCCAAGTGCCGGTTCTGAGAAATCTGTGCCATGAGCAGGCCGATGAGCTTGCCACTGATGATCACATCGGCTCCGGGACTGACGGGGGCCAGCGCCCGGTTGCGGTCGTCGATCAGTTCGGTGACGACCGGCAGTTCGCGCCCGGTGGCTTCCTCCAGCTGGCGCAGAAGCAGGAGGGTGACGAGCGTGCGGTTGTCGGGGTCGTCCGGCGGATGATCGGAGGCGGGGTCCTGACCGAGCACGATCACGCTGTCGTAGGAATGGACGTCCAGGCGTCGCAGGGTCTCGGGGCGGGTGGCGTCCCCGTGGTGAAGGGTCAGGGTCAGGTCCGTGCCGCTGTGCGCGTCGGCCTCGCTCACCTGCCGGACTGCCGCCTCACCACCGTCCGCCACCACCTCGACGGCTGATCCTGGCCGGGCCCGGCGGCGCAACTCCTCGACCATGAGCGGAGCCCGGCGGTTCCAGCCCAGCAGGAGAACACGCTCCGGTCGTGCGGGCGTCGAAGGGCCGGACGCCATGGCCGCCTTCTCGACCAGGTCCGCGCAGTCGGCCGGCCAGGCCGTGTCGTCGTCACGGGAGATGACGATGAGCAGGTCGTCCAGAGCGATGGCCGTCTGCGACGGGGGGTTGAGCAGAGGGGTGTCTCCTCGCATGATCCCGACGACGCTCGACGTCGGGTAGGACAGCAGCGCTTCGCCGAACGGGCGGCCGGCCAGGGCGGGCTCGGTGATCAGGTAGAACTCGTCGCCGGCGAAATCGAGCAGTTCCTGGTGGACGAGGGAGAGCCCGGGGCGGCGCGCGGCCTGGACGATCAGCCGGGCGGTGACGGTGTCGCTCTCCAGGATGACGCCGCCCGGTCCGGCGGCGAGGCGGGCGGCCAGCCGGTACCGGTCGTCCCGGACGGCGGCCACGACGGGCGGACGGGTTTCCTCCCCGGCCAGGGCTGCCCTGAGCGCGAGCAGCGTCTTGACCACCTCGGCGTCGGCATCGGGCTCGTCGTGGGGCAGGACCAGCACGACACCGGCCGTGGCCGGGCTGGTCAGCGTGAGCACGGCCGGGTCGGTGGTGGGGCCGCTGCGGCAGATCAGCCGCGTACGGCCGAGGGGACCGACCTTCGTACTCAGGGCGTCCTCCATGGCGGTCTTGTCCCGGTCGGCCAGCACGGCCACCGCCGTCCGCCGCTGGTTGGCGCCCGCGGCCACCAGCTCGCTCACCACCGTGAAGACCTGCTCCGACCACCCCAGGACCACGGCGTGCCCTTGTTCGAGCACGGTGGAGCGGCCGCGCCGCAACTCGGTGAGCCGTTCCGTGAGCGCCGTGGTGATCAGGCCGACGAGCGTCGAGACGTACAGCAGAGCGACCAGGGCGAGCAGCACCGACATCGTCACGCGCAGCGGCGTACCCGTCGCACCGCCCAGCCGCAGCGTCTCCCCGGTGAGGCGCCATACCGCCGCCAGCCGGTCCGTGAGAGGGGCCGGCGCGTCGGGGTCGGTCCACACCAGCACCGCGCTGGCCGGGACGACGACGGCCAGACACAGCAGCGCCATCCAGCCGACGAGAACGGAGGCACCGCGGGCCAGCGTGCTGTCGAACCAGTAACGGGCTCTGTCACCGAACCGGGTGCACCGCTGCGCCACCCTTCTCCCCTCCGTCGGCCCGCACGCTCGTGAGGCCGGGTCGGGGCCGCCCAAGAGCACGGATGTCGAAACGCATGGAGCAGTCTGAGAGATCGGTCGCGGCGGCGGACGGGGTTCGCTCGGCATTCATCCCTTCGGGTTTCCCGAGCCGCCCACGTCGGCGGACCTGCTGTGACGTCAGGGTTTGTCGCGGCTTCGCTCCTTCGGGTCAACGCCGGAGCGAAGGCCGGGCGCCCGGTCACGTCCGCCAGTACAAAAGCCGCCATGACTGAAGATCACGCGGTGGTGCGTTCAGATGGCGGTCTCTCCCGGAGGAGCTTCGCGGCGGCGGTCGGCACCGCCACGGTGGCGACGGCCCTCACCGACGGTGTCGCCGTGGCCGCGCCCGCACCGTCCGCCCCGGCCGGGAACCGTGGCGCCGACTTCGACCGGTGCCTCGCCGTCGCTCGCGCGCTCCTCGTACTGGACTCCGACGACCGCCCCCTCGTCCCGCGCTACCAACGCGTCCTCAAGGAGGGGCTGCCGTCCCACCGGCGGACACGCCCCAAGAACGTCCTGGTCATCGGCGCCGGTCCGGCCGGTCTTGTGGCCGCGTGGCTGCTGAAGAAGGCCGGTCACCGGGTGACGGTGCTCGAGGCCAACGGCAACCGCGCCGGCGGACGCGTCAAGACCTTCCGCAGCGGCGGCCACGAACAGGCCAAGCAGCCCTTCGCCGATCCCCGCCAGTACGCCGAGGCGGGCGCGATGCGCATCCCCGGCAGCCATCCCCTGGTGATGGAGCTGATCGACCAGTTCGGCCTGAAGAAGCGGCGTTTCCACTACGTCGACGTCGACAACGAGGGACGTCCCGCCGCCCGCACCTGGATCCACGTCAACGGTATCCGTGTGCGGCGCGCCGACTACGCCCGCACGCCCCGGCGCGTGAACCGGTCCTTCGGCGTGCCCCGGGCCCACTGGGACACACCCGCGTCCGCCATCCTGCGCTCCGCGCTGGACCCGGTCCGCGACGAGTTCAGTTACGTCGGCCGCGACGGCAAGCGGGTCGGCAAGCCGCTCCCCGAGCGGCTGCGGGGCTGGTCCCGCGTGGTGCAACGGTTCGGTGACTGGTCGATGTACCGCTTCCTGACCGAGCACGCCGGCCTCGACGAGCGGACCATCGACCTCATCGGCACCCTGGAGAACCTCACCTCGCGCCTCCCGCTGTCCTTCATCCACAGCTTCATCGGCTCCTCGCTGATCAGCCCCGACACGCCGTTCTACGAGTTGGAGGGCGGCACGGCCGTACTGCCGGACGCCCTGCTGGAACGCGTGCGCGAGGAGGTGCGGTTCGACCGCCGTGTCACGCGCGTCGAGTACCACCACCCCGACCGCCCTTCACCGGACACGGGCCACGTCCGGCGCAAGGGTCCGCACGTCTGGGTGGACACCGTGTCCGAGGGCCGCGGCGGTCCCGTCGTGCGCGAGCAGTTCACCGCGGACGTCGCCGTGGTCACCGTGCCGTTCTCCGGACTGCGTCACGTACAGATCGACCCGCCCATGTCGTACGGCAAGCGCCGCGCGGTCTGCGAACTGCACTACGACAGCGCGACCAAGGTGCTGCTGGAGTTCAGCCGCCGCTGGTGGGAGTTCGACGAGGCAGACTGGAAGCGGGAGCTGAACGCCGTCGACCCGGGCCTGTACGACGCCTACCGCACCGGCCGCGCCGCCGCGGACGGGAGCCTGCTCGGCGCCCATCCCTCCGTGCCCGGCGGGCACATCACAGCGGGCCAGCGCACCCATTACGCCGCCAACCGCGCGATCGCGCGCGACCAGCCGGAGGCGGTCGGCGTCGTGGGCGGCGGCTCGGTGTCGGACAACGCCAACCGGTTCATGTTCCACCCCTCCCATCCGGTTCCGGGCAGCGCGGGGGGTGTCGTGCTGGCGTCCTACAGCTGGGCGGACGACGCGCTGCGCTGGGACTCCCTGGACGACGAGGCGCGGTACCCGCACGCACTGTGCGGCCTCCAGCAGGTCTACGGACAGCGCATCGAGGTCTTCTACACCGGCGCGGGCCGCACCCAGAGCTGGCTGCGCGACCCGTACGCCTACGGGGAGGCGTCCGTGCTCCTGCCGGGGCAGCACACGGAGTTGCTGCCCGCCATCCCCGTGAGGGAGGGGCCGTTGCACTTCGCCGGGGACCACACGTCCGTCAAACCGGCGTGGATCGAGGGAGCCGTGGAGTCCGCGGTGCGTGCCGCCCTGGAGATCCACACCTCATGAGCGACGAGGTCCGCTGAGCGACGACGCGGCTGGGGCTCCGACGCACCGGCGCCGGGGCCCCAGCCGTCAGCAGGAACTGCCGCAGGACGACGAACTGCTGCCGCAGGACGACGAGCTTCCGCAGGACGACGAACTGCTGCCGCAGGACGACGAGCTTCCGCAGGAGGAGGAACCGCCGCAGGAGGAACCGGACGCCGATCCGGCGGAGGCGTCACCCGCCACGTACCAGGACGAACAGCTGGACCCCGTGCCGGCGCCCCCTGTCGCCGATGCCGCACCCGCACCGCCGCTCGTCGGCCATGCCCGGTACGACTGCCCACTCCCCCAGCCGTACCCGGACGCCTGCCGGCCCAGATCGTCCCAGGCACGCCGCCAGGCACGCCGCACGAACCAGGCGCACAACCCGGCCACTCCCAGCGTGGCAGCGGCCACCACGACCAGAACAGTCACGATCACTTCCCCCCTCCACCGGGACAGGCGTCCCAGGTGTCCGGACCATGCCCCCCGCTCCGGCACCTTCAATCTCCCCTTGAGCAAGCCAAGAGGTTCTCTCACCAGAGCCTCTCTCACCGGAGCCCGGGAGGATCAGCCCAAGTCGTCCAGGAGGAGATCGAGCGCGGCCTCCTCGTGCAGGGCGATTCCCAGGGCGCTCATGGCGGGGGCCAGTTCGGTGTCCCACACGGCCTCGGCGCGCGTTCCGCTGAGGGCGATCCGTGGTGTGCCGCTCACCTGCGTGCGGGTCGCGAGGTACTCGTAGTCGGCCGCTCGCATACGCCACGGCTCGGCGCCGTACCGCCGCATGATCCGGTTGGCCAGCGCTATGCCGGGCCAGTCGAAGTCACCGTGGTACACAAAGGCGCAGCCGGCCGCCGCCAACGCCTCCAGGAGGGTGAGCACGACCGTGGTCGCGCTCCCCGAGGTGCAGATCAGGGGCGCCGTACGGGCGGTGTCGGCCGCTGCTTCGAGGACGCGGGGGTTCTCACAGACGTGGACCCGGGTGCCGGGCGGCATCTTCAGGGTGAGCGTGCGCAGTTCGCGCAGGGTCAGATGGGTTTCCATGTGGTGGTCGGCGCGCTCACGCAGAGCGGCCTCACGCCAGGTGCCGCCGGTGGGGCGCAGTCCGTAGGCGAGCACGGTGCTGGAGACCTCGTCGGGGACCACCGAAGCCAGGCGCCACAGAGCCCGGCGCGCCGGCGCGTCGGTGGGGGACTCGGCGCCGTGCGCCAGCGCGATGCCCCGCAGGACCAGCCGGGACAGCAGCGTGCCGTCGTCCAGGCCGTGCGCCGAGCCGGTGGCGCGGGTGGCCAGCTCGCCGCGGCCCCAGGAGGCGGGGGCGGGGCGTGCGTCCGTGCCGGGGAAGAGTGTCGCCAGGGTGTGGACGGCCTGGGTGATGACGGTGGTCGCCGTGTGCGGGTCCTGGCGTGCGAGTGTGCCGCCGCGTCGTATCTCCTCCAGCCACTGTGCCGTCCAGGGCCGGGCCGACAGCGAGGTGGCCTCCGCCTCGGCCTGTGCCGCCGACCAGACGCGGGCTCGTTCGGCCGCCGCCGCGTCACGGGTCGCCCGGCGGTCCGTCAGGGGCGGGCCCAGTGCCTCCAGCGTCGAGGCCAGACCCCGTCCGGCCGCGCTGGTGCGCAGGCGGGTGTCCAGGTCCCGCAGGCGGACGGTGGTGGGGCCGGTGACCGGTCGGGCCAGGAGGAGGGACAGTGCCTCCCGCTCCGTTGCGTCGAGGTGCTCCAGTCTGACGGTCCCGGCCGGCTGGAGGCCGCCTCGTTCGAGCCGGGCGCGTGCCGCCGTCCAGAGACGGGTGAGGCCCGGCCGGGTGAGGAACGCGAGCGTTTCGGAGGCGAGGGAGTGTCCGTCGGCTCGTCCGGGTCCTGTCATACCGACATCAGCCTCCGCTGCCGCCCGTTCCACGTGTAGTGCAGCGTGGCCACGCCCCGTACGTGCGGGTCGCGCAGGCACTCGTAGATGTGGAGGGACGGTACGTCGGGCCAGTTGCCGATGAGCCGCTCGCTGGTGAGGACGAAGTCGAGGTCCAGGTCGACCAGGATGCGGCCGAGGCGGGCATGCGTGGGCTCGTCCACTTTGGCGAACGCGTCGTCGAGGAGGATCAGGCGGGGTGCGTGCGGGGCTGCTTCGGCGAGGCTGGTGAAGTGGGCCGCCGCCGCGGCGAAGAGGACCAGGTAGGAGAGGACCCGCTGTTCGCCCTGGCTCAGGCCCGTGCGGCCGGAGAGTTTGCGGCGGCTGCCCGGTGCGGCGTCGTTCACCACCCAGGGAGTGAAGGTGAACCAGTCGCGGTAGTCCAGGGCGGAGCGCAGGTGGGCCGCGTAACCCGCGGCCGGGTCGGCGCGGCGGGCGTCCTCGATACGGCGCTGGAGGACGTC
This sequence comes from Streptomyces sp. NPDC030840, assembly GCF_055572015.1. Lineage (NCBI taxonomy): Bacteria > Bacillati > Actinomycetota > Actinomycetes > Kitasatosporales > Streptomycetaceae > Streptomyces > Streptomyces sp. NPDC030840. The sequence goes on from NZ_JBVIEE010000002.1 coordinate 631,112, forward strand.
GCGGAGTTGCTCGGACTGTTCACGGGTGCGCAGACCGGAAGGGCCGCGGAGGAGATCGACGGCCGCCTTGACGTCCGCCTCCACACCGTCGGCCAGCTTCCAGTCGAGGGTGACGCCCAGGCCGTGTGACGTACGGACCGTGCCGAGCGTGGTGTTGAGGGCGGCGACCAGGGCGCCGGCGGCCAGCACCTGGGAGGAGAGGTGGTCGCCCAGCTCTCCGGTCAGGAAGCGCTGGAAGACCTCGCGTTCGCGCTCCGTCAGCCGGTCCCGCGCCTCGGCGGCCTCGGCCGCGATGCGTTCGCCGACCGCCGCGATGTCGTGCGGGCCGTGGTCGTCGACGAGCCGGCACAGCTTGATGCCGTCGTGTTCCTCCAGCGTCGCGTCATAGCCGCCGGAGAGCTGGTCACGCAGTTCGGTGTGGCGGTTGAGGAGGGTGGTGTCCGAGATGTCACGGCCCTCGGCGTCCAGGCCGTGGCGCACGGAGTCGACCAGCAGGCGCAGCGCCTCGACGCGCTCCCGCACATCGTGGTGGACGGGGTCCTGGGACTTCAGGGCCGCGTCGTCGGCGCCCGCGTCGAGCCCCGCTCCTCTGATCACGCCCGGCAGCGCGAGGGCCGCACGCAGTCTCCTGCCGCGGGCCAGCACCTCGGTCTCCTGGGCGGCGAGCGTCTCGCGACGCACCCTCTCGTCCTCTTCGGCTCTCACGCGCAGGTCGTGCAGGTCCGCCAGGTCCTCCCGGACACGCGGAAGCTGGCGTCCGACGGCGTCGACGCGGCGCTTCGCGTCGGCCTCGCGGGCGAGGATCTCCTGTTCCGTGGCTCCGAGGGCCTCTTCCAGCGCCCGGACGGTACGGCGGGCGGCCTCCAGGCGGCCGAGCGGCTCGGCGTAGTCCGACGCGGCCTCCCGGCGGGCCGACTCGGCGCGCTCGTAGTCCGTCCGGCCACCGCGGTGGCCCTCGGCCGCGGAGAGGACCGCGCGCACCCGCCGCCGCAGCTGCCTCGTCCCCTGTCCGAGGCGGTCCAGGGCCACACCCACCGTCTCCAGCGCGGCCGGGTCCGCCGGGAGGTCCTGGGCACTCGCCGTGGCCTCGGCTTCGCGCCGCGCGGCGACCGCGCGGGCACGTGCCTGCTCCGCCTCCCGGGCGGCCGCGGACGCCTGCGAGGCGAGGGACCCGGCGACGCGCTCGGCCTCGACCGTACGGGCCCACGCGTCGGTCAGCCCACGTGCCGAGGGCGGGCGGCGCAGGGTGTCGCCGATCCGGTCGCGGTGCTCGGTGAGGATGCGCAGGCTGTGTCCGCGTTCCGCCAAGTCGTCCTCCAGCTCGGCGAGTCGGCGGTCGAGTCCGGCCAGCGCCCGGCGGCGTGTCTCCGCCCGCACCTCCGCGCCCACGTACTCGGCGGACTGCTTGGTGTGGCGGCCGTGGGCGATGCCGAGCCTCCAGGAGCCGTCGGTGCCGATCGCTGTGGCTGGCCCCGCCTCCGTCGGGTTCACGGTGATACCGCTGGTGAGCGCCCCGCCTTCGGTCAGAGCCACCGCCCCGAGCACCCGCTCGACCTGCTCCGCCGTCACTCCGCTGTCGGGCGCGGCGACAGGCCGCAGCGCCCGCGCGAGCGACGCCCCGGCCACGGGCGCCGACGGAACCAGGAGGGTGTCCCGCGTGGCCGGGTCCAGGACGGTGCCGTCGGCGCACACCCAGGCGTCGAGGAGGCCGCTCGCCTCCAGCGCGGCCTCCACGCCCGCCCGCGCGTCCGGCGCCAGGTGGTGCGCGAAGTCCACCAGCCGGTACAGGGGAGCTCCGGTGCCGGCTGTGCGGGGAGCGGTGCGGTGGGGCGGGGGTGGGGGTTCGGGGTCGGTGCGGCGTTCCCATTCCTCGCGCCGGTGCCGGAGGCTGCCCTGTTCGGCCTGAAGTTCCCGGACGGTCAGGGCGAGGTCGTCGCGCTCGGCGCCCAGTTCCGCCAGCCACGGGTCGACGGCCGACCGGGCCGCTTCGGCCACGTCGTCGGGGGTCTGCGCGGGCAGCGGGCCGTCTGCCGGGTCGTGCGCGACCAGGGCGAGCACCGCGTCCAGGGGCACCCCGGTGGAGTTCCGCAGTTCCTCGCTCCAGGCTCTGGCCGCGAGGGCGTACGCCTCTGACGCGCGCTCGGTCTCCCGCCGGCGCTGCTCGGCCTGGTCGCGGGCGTGGTCGGCCTGCTCCTCCAGGCGTTCGCGGGCCGCGTCGGCCTCGGCCGCCTCCCTCTGGGCCTCGTTCGACCGCTGGATGAGGGCTCCCAGTTCGGTGACGAACCGGGAGCGGTTCCTGATCACCGGTTGGGCCGCGTCGAGTCGTACGTCCCAGGCGTGCAGCGCGGTCGTGCAGGTCTCGGTGTCGACTGCCAGCACCTCACTGTGCCGTACCAGGTGGAAGTCGCCGTCGGGAGCGGTCAGTTCGGCTGTGGTGGCGGGCGCCACGGGCACGGCGGGTGTCGCCACGGGCTCCCCCAGGTGCGTGGGGTCGATCCCGGAGCGCTCGGCCTCCCGCACGAGATCGCCGTGTGCGGTGCTCAGTTCGACGAGTTCCTCACCGAACCGGCCGGCCTCGGCGGTGAGCCGCCGCCCTGCCTCCTCCTGGGCGCTGTGGGCCTGACGGACGGCCTTGAAGGCGGCGGCAGCCGCGCTGTGCAGGGCGGTGACCGTGGCGCGTTTCTCCCCGAGTTCCCTCAGGCTGCGGTATCCGGCGCCGGCATGGAGCGCGGCCAGGTCCGTCTCGGCGGCACTCGACTCGCCTTCGAGGGCTTCGACGCGGCGATCGAGCTCCTGCTCGCGCTCGCGGAGGCCCTGCGCCGTGCGCGCCGCGTCGCCCGCGGACCTGTGGTACTCCGTCAGCCGGTCGAGTTCACCGCTCACCTGGTCCGTGCGGTGGCGCAGCGCCCCGTGCAGGTAGCCGCGGTAGGTGGTGAGGAAGGTGCGCAGTGCCTGGTCGGTGCGTTCGAGGCGGCCGAGGTATGCCCTTACGGAGTCGAGGTCGTCCAGGCTGCGGGCGACCTTCTCCACGACGTCGTCGTCGAGGGCGGGCAGGGTCTCGGCGAGGACCGAGACGAGTCCGCCGGAGTCGATGCGGTCGCCGATGGTGGGACGGCGCAGCCGGTGCAGCAGGTGGAGCAGGTTGCGGTAGCGCGCCGGGTCGGTGAGGCCGAACAGTTCGCGGGCGACCGTGGCCCGGTGCTCGACGGCTCGGTCGGTGACGTTCTCCGGGCCGACGAGGGACCTCAGCTGGTCGACGGGGAGGGGCTGCCCGGCGGGGGCGAGGTGGAGCTCCTCGCCGACCCGCAGCCGCGTGGTGAAGAAGAACGGCTTGGCCGTTCTGGTCGACTGGGAGGCGCGGACGGCCGCGCCGATGGTCAGATGGTGGTCGTTGCCCTCCTGGTCCGTCCGCGCGAACTCCAGCCACAGGTGGCCCAGCCGGTTGGTCTGCTCGAAGCCGTCCAGCATCAGCCAGGCCAGGGTGGTGCGCCCGGTTCCCGTGGCGTCCAGCGCGCGGGCGTCACCGTCGAGGAGGTAGGGCAGCAGCATCTCCAGCGCCTTGGACTTGCCGGCGCCGTTCTTGCCGCGCAGCAGCAGGCGTCCCTCCCCGAAGGCGAACTCCTGCTCGTCGTACTGCCAGACGTTCCGGATGCCCGCGCGGTGGAGTCGGTAGCGGTGCGGGGCCGGCGGGCGGTTCATCGGGGCGACTCCTCGGGGACGTCGTCGGCCGGGGGCCGGTCGGTACGGGACGTGACCGCCACCGTGGTGGCGTACCGGGCGGCCGCGGCGAGCAGGATCCAGCCGCCGTCCGTGCGGCCCTGGCCGCGCGCCCGGGAGACATCGGTGACGGAACGGCCGTCGGCCACCGTCTCCTCGTATCCCTCGGGCAGGCCGTGGCCGTCCGCGCGCACGGGTCCGGCGGGCGCCATCAGACGCATCCGGACGAGGAGGTCGAGTACGGCGGCGAGGAATCCGTCCCGGTCCTGAAGGTGACCGCGCTGCCAGTTGCTGCGCCTGCCGTACTCGTCGATCAGTTCGCCGAGCAGATCGGGCAGCAGTCCGTCCGGGACGGGCACGCCGATGACCAGCCGGCCACCGACCGCCGGGTGGCCCGGGTCGTCGGGACGCAGCCGGTGTACCAGCCGCTCCACGAGGAGCAGCGCGGCCTGAGCCACCGTCCCGGTGCCCGGCAGGTGGAGGTCGGTGAGTTCGTCGTCGGTGTCGACCAGGGCGATGCCCTCGGCGCGGATCTCGGCCTCCAGGCCGAGCAGTTCGGAGAACGCCTGTGCCTCGCGCCGCTGCCGGGTACGCAGCCATTCGCGCTCGGTGTCCGTGAGGTCGTCGAGATGGACGACGGGGGTTTCGACGAGCCGCCTGCGGACGTACGTACGGGGCCCTCCGAAGCCGGGGTCGGCGGCCCGGCGCACGAGGTCCGCGCCGTCGCGGCTCTGGGCGAGCGGGCCGGCGACGACGACACGCGCGATCTCGCGGTCCACGGTCAGCAGGGCCTCCCCCGCCCTTTCCTCGGCGACGGCCGCGACGTGCCCCTCGGTCTCCACCAGGACGCCCCAGTCGACGAGTTGCCGCAGCGCGGCGGCGAGGGTGCGTCGCTCGGCCTGCCGCCCGGAGTCGGAGATCTCGATGCCGGCGTCGACGGCCGCGGCCCGCAGGTCGGCCACGAGCTGGGAGAGCAGCAGCTGCTCCGGGGCGGTGACGAGGACCGACAGGGCGAGGGCCAGGTAGGCGTACGTCCGTGGGGTGAACGGCGTTCCTGTCGACGGCCGTTCGAGGCGGTGGCCCGAGCCCGGGCCGAGGCCGGCCTTGAACAGGCGGGCGTACGACGCCTCCACCAGCAGGCGGTATCCGAACACCTGCTGGAAGCGCTGGGCGAGCCAGTCGGCGTGCCGCCGGATGAGCGGGAAGGCGTCGCTGTGCGGTCCGGTGCTGGTGACGAGGGGGTGGGCCAGCAGGAGCCGGGCGGCGGTGCGGCGCTCGGCCGCGAGGGCGACGTCGTGCGCGGAGGGCAGGGGCATCAGGCGCTCGCCTCTCCCACCACGGACGCGGAGGCGCTCTCGACGGCCACGGTGAGGTCGTCCGCGGTCAGGTCGCCGTCCACGGACTTGAGGACCGTGGACCGGCCGGGTGTGCGCCAGGCGGTCAGCCGGATGCCGAGGTCCGCGTCGTCGGCCTGCGCGCCGTCGAGCAGGAAGTCACTTTCTTCCTTGTCGAGTCGGGCGTTGCCGAGAGCGGTCGTGAGGAGTTCGAGGAGCAGTCGCATGGCCGGGGTGCTGAGGCGCGTCTGCTCGAATCGTCCCGAGGCGCTGCGCAGTTCGTCGGCCGCCGCCCGCCGGGCCTCGGCCTGTTGCCGCGCCTGCTCCACGAGGCGGCGCTTCTGCTCGGAGTGGTCCTCGGCCGTCGCGGCGCGTCCGCGCGGAGTCCTGCTGCCGCGCTCGCGCAGCGCCACCGGCACGTCCACCACGGGTCCGGTCCACCAGCTCACGTACGCGGGCACGGACCGGTCGGGGTCCGGTGCCACCCCCAGATGGCGGGCGCCGTAGAGCCCGAAGGCGGCGACCGCCAGGTCGTGGGCCTCTTCCGGTTCCGCGGCGTCGAACCAGGCCGCGAGCCGCAGCAGGTCCTTGCGGCGGGACATCTCGCCGGAGGCCGAGCGCAGCATCCGCTTGGCGTTGGCGAGCAGCGACTGCAGGGCGCGCAGGGTGGCGTCCCGGAGCTGGTCCACCTGGCTGGAGTGCCCGCCGGTGGCGGTGAACCACTCGCGCAGCCCCTCCCAGTCGGCCAGGTCCCGTCCGCGGCTGCGCTGGATCCGCGTCTCGGGCAGCCCGTCGGCGAGCGCTCCGATGCCCGCCGCGTGCGCGTCGATGCGGGCGAGCAGCGCGGGCAGGTGCGGCCACACGGCGTCCAGGTGAGCCGCGATGCGCGGGGCCCGGAAGGAGACGTCCTCGGTGATGGCCTCCACGTAGTCGAGCAGCAGTTCCTTGAACCCCTGGTACTCGGCCGAGTCGAGGTCGTAACGCGCCAGCACCTGGCCCAGATAGGCGTAGAAGTCCCGGACGGACTCGGCGAATTCGGTGAACTGCACGAAGAGCGTGCTGATCCGCTCCAGCGCCTGCTGCGGATCGGCACCACCCGGCGCCGCGGCCAGAGCGGCGATCTCGCGCAGGCCGCGGTCGACGAGGGCCAGCAGCTCACTGCTCACCTCGCGTGCCGCGTCCGCCCCGGCCAGTACCTCGTCCGCGTCCCGCTGCACGCGCTCTCCGAGCTTCGACAGCTGGTAGCGGGACCGTGAGCGCTGGTACTCGGCGATGCTCGTCGCTCTGACGGTGTGCGTGCTGCGCAGCAGATTGCCCCACTGCACGAGCAATTCGAGCCTGCGTGTGAGCGTTTCCGCGTCGAGCGCCGACCCCGGGCCGTCCGTCTCGGCCAGTCTGACGAGAAGGTCGGGTACGGACAGGTCGGCGAGCAGCGTGCCGCAGAACACCCGCATCACCGCGACGTACTCCAGGCGCTCGCGCGTGCTGAGGTACGTGTACGCGCTCAGCCGCTGCCACGCCTCCGCGCCGGTTTCCTCACCGTCCGGCGCATTCCCCTCGTTCCCCTCCATGGCGTCGAGCCTACGGACCGGCACTGACACTCTGGAGGAAAGTCGCGGAAAACCGGCCGTTCAGGGGGGCGACTCAGTCGGGCAGGGGCTCGGCGCGGTGGCGGAAGCCGTCACGGTCGGCATGCATGCCGTACAGGCGCCGGGCCGGCGCGTCCGGGCTGCTGTGCTGCGGGAGACGAGGGTGACCCCGGTCAGCGTGGATACCCGCCGCTGAACGTGACGAGGCACGCGGTCGCGCACAGGGCGGCCGACGCGAGCGTCAGGGCCACGCATCGGCGCAGCAGCCGCTGCCGGAGGGCGTCGTAGCGGACGGTGTACTCGTCCCGCAGTTCCGCACAGCGTGCCGCCACCGTCCGCAGGGCTTGCCTGGACACGGCCAGGCGATCCTCGGCGTAGTGGCGGACGACCTCCTCCTGCTGGGCGGTGGTCAGCCACGGCAGCCGCCGGGCGAAGGCTTCGGCCTCCGTGCGGGCCCGCTGGATCTCGGCCTGGCACAGCAGGTAGCCCTCCAGGCGGGCGATGCCGGCGGCGGTGTCGTGGTCCTCTCGTGGCTGCCGCGCCATCACGTGTCCTGGTCGTCCGACAGGGGTTTGGCGATGCCCTTGCCGGGTTCGATGACGTCCCGCCGTCCTTCGGTGCGCGCCTCGACGCGGGCGATCTCGGGGTGGTGCAGGTCGAAGGCGGGGGACTCGGAGCGGACCCGGGGCAGGGTGGTGAAGTTGTGGCGCGGGGGCGGGCACGAGGTGGCCCATTCCAGGGAGCGCCCGTAGCCCCAGGGGTCGTCGACCTCGATGCGCTTGCCGCGCTGCGCGGTCTTCCACACGTTGTACAGGAACGGCAGCGTCGACAGTCCGAGCAGGAACGAACCGATGGAGGAAAGGGTGTTCAGGGCGGTGAACCCGTCCGCCGCGAGGTAGTCGGCGTAGCGTCGGGGCATTCCCTCGGCGCCCAGCCAGTGCTGCACCAGGAACGTCATGTGGAAGCCGACGAACAGCGTCCAGAAGTGGATTTTGCCGAGTCGTTCGTCGAGCATGGTGCCGGTCATCTTCGGCCACCAGAAGTGGAATCCCGCGAACATCGCGAAGACGATCGTGCCGAACAGGACGTAGTGGAAGTGGGCCACGACGAAGTAGCTGTCGGTGACGTGCCAGTCCATCGGGGGCGATCCCAGAATGACGCCGGTGAGCCCGCCGAACAGGAACGTCACCAGGAAACCGACGGCCCACAGCATGGGCGTCTCGAAGGTGATCGAGCCCTTCCACATCGTGCCGATCCAGTTGAAGAACTTCACTCCGGTCGGCACGGCGATCAGGAAGGTCATGAAGGAGAAGAACGGCAGCAGCACAGCTCCGGTGGCGAACATGTGATGGGCCCAGACCGTCACCGAAAGTCCGGTGATCGCGATGGTGGCCCCCACCAGGCCCATGTATCCGAAGATCGGTTTGCGGGAGAACACCGGCAGGATCTCGGTGACCACCCCGAAGAACGGCAGCGCCAGGATGTAGACCTCGGGGTGGCCGAAGAACCAGAACAGGTGCTGCCACAGGATCGGCCCTCCGTTCGCGGGCGCGAAGACGTGCGAGCCGAAGATGCGGTCGGACTCCAGCACCAGAAGCGCCGCGGCCAGCACCGGGAACGCGAACAGCACCAGCACCGAGGTCAGCAGCACGTTCCACGTGAAGATCGGCAGCCGGAACATCGTCATCCCCGGGGCGCGCATGGCGATGATCGTGGTGATGAAATTGACCGCGCCGAGGATGGTGCCGAATCCGGACAGCGCCAGGCCCATGATCCACATGTCGGCGCCGGTACTGGGCGAGTGCTGCTCCCGGCTCAGGGGGGTGTAGGCGGTCCAGCCGAAGTCGGCGGTTCCGTTGCTGGTCAGCATTCCGCCGACAACGATCAGACCGCCGAAGAGGAACAGCCAGTAGGACAGCATGTTCAGCCGTGGGAAGGCCACATCGGGCGAACCGATCTGCAGCGGCATGACCGCGTTGGCGAATCCCGCGAACGTCGGGGTGGCGAAAAGCAGCAGCATCACCGTGCCGTGCATGGTGAACGACTGGTTGTACTGCTCGTTCGAAATGATCTGAATACCGGGCCGGGCCAGTTCCGCCCGCATCAGGAGGGCCAGCGCTCCACCGAACAGGAAGAAGGTGAACGAGGTCATCAGATAGAGGTGACCGATCTTCTTGTGATCGGTGGTCGTCATCCAGCTGACGATCACCTTCCCCCAGCCTCGGCCCTTCACCGGAACAGGGGCTACCGGCTCAGTCGATGTGACCATGCGAATTTCCCAGCGCGAGTACGAGCAGGTCCGCGGCGGCGTGCCTGAATTCCGCCCTCCCGAACGCTACGCATGACATCGCGGTGGAAGGCACGGCGACGCGTTCGTTTCACCGACGTGGAACCGATCGGGGTGATTCTTTTCCGCGTCCTTGACCGCGTGGGTCGCACACCACGGATTCTGACCGCCGTTCGGGTGGGCAGGGGCCGGACCGCGTTTTCCGTCGCGGTCGGTGGGGACCCGGGGCGCCATGAACCAACGTGGTCGCCCCCCACTCGTCGACAGTTCACTCGCCCTCCTCGCCCAGGGGTACGCCTGGCTGCCCGACCGCCGGCGCCGGGCCTCCGGTCCCGTCGTGCGCGCCCGGCTCATGGGACAGCACGTCGTCGCCCTGCACGGTCCGGAAGCGGTGCGCTTCTTCTATGACGAGCGGCATGTGGAGCGCCGGACGGCACTTCCCGGTCCGGTGCTGAGCACACTGTTCGGGCACGGAGCCGTGCACACCCTGGACGGCCAGGACCACCGCGTGCGCAAGGAGATGTTCCTCTCCCTGCTCACCGGGCCCGAGGCGGTCGCCGGCCTGGTGGAACGCGTCGCCGCGGCATGGGACGAGGCGGTGGAGTCGTGGCCGGGCCGCCCCTCGATCGTGCTGTTCGACGAGGCGAGCCGGATCCTCACCCGGGGGGTCTGCGAGTGGGCCGGGATTCCCCTGGCCGATGTGGCGTCGACGGCCGGGGACCTGGTGGCCATGGTCGACGGCTTCGCCACTCCCGGGCCGCGCCACTGGCGGGCTCGCCGTGCGCGGGCCCGTACGGAGGCATGGCTGGGACGCCTGGTCGAGGACGTACGGGAGGGGTCCGCCACCGCGCCCGCGCGGTCCGCCCTGGACGTGGTGGTACGGCACCGGGACGCCGACGGCCGGCTTCTCGACCCGCACACCGCCGCCGTCGAACTGCTCAATGTCATCCGTCCGACCGTGGCGGTGTCCTGGTTCGTCGCCTACGCCGGCCATGCGCTGCGTCTGAGGCCCGATGCCCGGGGGCGGCTGGGCGAGGACGACCCCGCGTACGCCGTCGCGTTCGCCCACGAGCTCCGGCGCTTCTACCCGTTCGCCCCCTTCGTCGGCGGACGGGCCGTCACCGACTTGCGGTGGCAGGGAGAACCGATCCCCTCCGGCACCCTGATCCTGCTCGACCTGTACGGGCAGAACCACGACCCCGGCCTCTGGGACGATCCGTACACCTTCGCCCCACAGCGCTTCCTGGAGCAGCCGCCCCAGCGGGACGAACTGGTTCCGCAGGGCGGTGGCGACCGCGCCACCGGCCATCGCTGCCCCGGGGAGGACGTCACGATCGCGCTGCTGCGGGCCCTCGGGCCACGGCTGGCCCGGTTGGAGTACACCCTGCCCGAACAGGATTTGAGGATTCCGCTGAACCGCCTGCCGACCCGGGTGCGCAGTGGATTCGTGATCGAGGACGTCCGCGTCCCGGTCCCGGCTCACCACGACCACGCCATGGTGGCCGGGCAGGGCGGCTGAACGCAGCGCGCCCGTGCGCGGTGCGTGCCTTTCCCTCATACGCCACGGGCCGCGTACGGGCCGGAGCCCGTACGCGGCCCGTGCCGGGCGGGCTCAGGCGCCCGCCAGGCCGCGGCTCATCCGCCGGCCGGCGGTCACGGCGGCTCCCGCCAGTGCCGCCGCCACGGCCGTCCGGCGCATCGCGGTGCGCCGCCGCCCGCCCCAGCCGCCGTGTACGGCCCCCGGTCCGGGAGCCGGTACGTGCAGCGCACCGTGCGTGGCCGGCGCCTCCTCGGTGTGCGACAGATGGCTCTTGTCCGTCTGATGTGCCATGGCCCGCTCCGCGATCGCCGGTGTCCACCGGGACTGCCGTACCAGAGCGCTGCCCGCGGGGCCGACCACGCGTTCGCGGCGCGGGTGGCGGACAAGGTCGACGATGGCCCGGGCGACCCGTTCGGGGCTGTAGACGGGCGGCATGGCGACCACCTTGCGCCCGGTGAAGTTGGCCGCCTGCTCGAAGTGCGGGGTGTCGATGGTCGCGGGCATCACGGTGCACACATGGATGCCCTTCACGCCCTCCACGCGCAGTTGCTGCCGGAGGCTAGATCCGAGCCCTTGGACGGCGTGCTTCGACATGCTGTACGGGTGACTGTAGGGCTGAGCCGCGGCTCCGGCGACGGACGAGACGTTGATCAGTGTGCCCGTACCCCGCTCCCGCATCACCCGCAGGGCCGCGCGGGCCCCGTGCACGTAGCCCATCACGTTGACGTCGAGGACCTTGCGGAAGTCCTCCAGGGGCACGTCCTCGAAGCGGCCGAAGGCGTTCACGGCCGCGTTGTTCACCCAGACGTCGATCCGGCCGAACTCCTCCACGGCACGCCGCGCCAGGTTCTCGACCTCGCCGACGTCCGTCGTGTCGGTCGGCACGACCAGCGTCCGTGCCCCGCGATGCTTCCCGCACTCCCGCGCGGCCGCCTCCAGTGCCTCTTCGCGGCGCGCGGCCAGTACCACGGCGCACCCCTTGCGTGCGAAGGCCTCGGCCGTGGCCCGCCCGATACCGCTGGACGCTCCGGTCACCACCACCACGTGATCCTTCAGTCGCATGCCCTACCTCCTCTCCGACTGTCCTCCGGCGGCGGGCTCACCCTTTGCCCATGGCCTTGCGGACGGTGTCCTTGGTGCGGTCCATGAGGGCGGCCACGGGGCCCAGGGCCACGTTGGCCGCGCCTGACTCGACGCCGGGGTGCGGGCGGGTGGGGGCCATGGCTTCGGCGGCCTTGACGGCCTTGGCCATGGCGGCGAGGTTGGTGACGTCGGTGCTGCGGCGGATGTGCGTGAACTCGTAGCGCTCCTCCGCCCGGGCGTGCTCCTGCACCTCCGTGCGCAACTCCCTGAGCCGAGGCAGGAACCCGGGGTCGTCGGTGTCCATCTCGTCCAGGGCCGCGAGGGTCTCCTTGGCCGCGCGTTCCTCGGCGAGCCGGTCCTCGACGACCTGCTCACCGCCCGGCAGCGCCCGCCGGGCGAAGGGGTGGACGACCTCCTCCTCGGCTGTCTCGTGCACGGCCAGCAGCCGCACCAGGCGACGGAAGGCGTCGCGGCGCTCCTCGCCCTCGCTCTGCTCGACCTCGTCGAAGAGGTTGCGGATGTCGCCGTGCTGACGCATCAGCAGCGCGACGACGTCGATGTCCTTGGCCCGGTCGTCACCGGCCTGGGGAGTGTGCAGTTCGGACATGACCGGCCGCCTCACTTCTCGCGCATCGCGGGGTCGGGGTGCTCGCCCTCGGACTGCACGCGGTACTCGCGGCCGAACATCTCGTCGTGCTCGGCCATGACCCGCTCGCTCGGCGGCTCCTCGCCGCCGTGGATGCGCTCCTGCATCCTCTCGAACCGCTCGTGCGCCTCGCGCACATAGCCGGCGCCCAGCGTGGTCAGGTCCATCTGTGTGTCCAGCAACTCACGCAGGTACTGCTTGTTCGGTTCGAAGGTGAGCACGTTCGGCAGCTCCGGCGCCAGAACCTCCTGCGGCTCACGCCCGTCGTGACGACGCATCAGGTCGCAGGCGACGTGCAGGTGTTCCAGCTCCATGTTCAGGTGCAGCTCCCAGATCGCCCTGACCTTCGGGTCGCTCTCCTGCTCCATGAAGGAGTAGTACAGGTAGCACTCGTTGTACTCGTGGTTGACCAGTTGCTCCCACCACGTCTCCCCCGGGTCGACCAGCGACTCGTAGTGGGTGACGTGCTCCTCCTCGATCAGCCCGATCTCCTGGTAGAGCCGGCGGGCGATCGGCTCCATGTAGGTGGGGCCGGTGTTCATGTAGAAGTTCATCGTCTGCTGCTCCGCCGACAGGATCGTCAGCGCGTGCAGCTTCGACAGCGGGTTCGTGGTGTCCTTGTCGTAAGGGTCGCGGACGTTGTCGACGGGGTCGCGGTGGTGGTACTTCGTGGGCCGGCCCGGCATGACCTCGGTGAGGTTGTCGACGATCGACTCCGCCTTGCGGTGCTCGATCATCTCGTACAGGTTCGCGTACCGGTACAGGTGGTCGAAGTCCTCCAGCACACCGAACTGGTAGGCCTGCTTCAGGTACGGATCCGGCTCCATCCGTGCCACCCATGCCGTCAGGTCGACGGCCACCTGCTCGTAGGCGATCGTCGTCTCCAGCACCGACGCCACCCCTGGCAGCAGCCAGTTCACGGCCTTCTGCTGCTGTGCCTCGATGTAGCGGGTCCGGGCGAGCTGCCGCTTGATCTCCGGGTCCACCGTGTTGCGGGCGAGCTGGTGGCTGAAGAGGATCGCCTCCACCTCGATCCCGTTCATGGTGATGATCCGGCACCGGGTGTACGGATCGCACCGGTCCGGATCGATCGGTTTCACGTCCAGCTCGCGCCAGCTCCGCAGCTGGCGGTCCAGCGGGATGCCCCGCTGCTCCAGTGGGTTGAACGTCATGCGGGTGCCTCCTGGCGACGGAAGGAACACGTGGGTCGGCGGAGTACCCCGCCGCTGACGACGAACACGGATCCGCCACCGCAGTCTGTGCACCACGGACAGGTTCCGGCCACCGCCGGCACCCGAGCGCCGACGGGGTTCCCCCGGCCGGCTCAGACGGCTCGACGGCCGGCTCGGCCTGTGGCATGTGCCGCGTCAGCGGCACCCGGTGGCCCGTTCGGCCGCCGCGCGCTCCGGCTGGGCGCCACCCACCCGGTGCGCCCGCCGCGCGATCTGGCCGCGGGTCCCGCAGGATGGTGCCGGTTGCCCTGTCGTGGAGGCCACTGAGGCAGTCCCTTCCCCTGAGCGGCAGAACGCCGCCCCGTTGTTCGATCAGGAGCCCGCATGGCTGTTATGACGGAGGAACTCGTGCCGGCGCTGGAGAACGCGCGCCAGGCTCACGTCGCCGTCCTGGACCGGTTCCGGGCCGACGCGCTGGTCACGCCGCCGGGGCCGTACCGGCACAAGCTCGAACGTCAGGCGGGCGAGGTGGAGGTCAGTCTGGAGCGCATCCAGCATCAGGTGCGCGACATGCGGCCCCAGGGATGGCTGGGTGCCGCGGCCGATCTGACGCGGTTCGTCTCACGGAGCGCGGCGCGCACGGCGATGCTGCCACTGACGGTCGGTGCGAAAGCCGTGGCGGGCATGCGGCCCGACAGGCACCCGGCGGGCGCACTCCAGCTGCTGAAGAACGCGGAGGTCGAGTACGCGGCCGCGGCGCGGGCACTGGCGGCGTGCAGGGCCGGGGAGGTCCTCGCCGAGCAGACCGCCGACGAGGCCACCGCGGAGCTGCTCGGTTCACTGCGCCGCCAGGACGAGGAACTGCTGCGGGAACTGGAGGACAGCCTCGTGGAGCAGGCACGCGCTGTCGCGGCGTCCACGATCGGTTTCGGGCCGGCCGAGAGCCGCGACGCGGGCCTGGTCGGATCGGCGGTGCGGACGGTGTGGACCGCTTTCGACCGGGTGCGGGACGTCGCCCTGCACGGTGGCCGGCGGCCCGTCGCAGACGCCGAGGACGCGGTGCGGGAAAGGCCGCAGCCCGGCCCCGTCGCCGAGGAGATCCTGGGAGCGGTCCGGCGGGAGGAGGACCTGCCGATTCCCGGGTACGGCCGGCTCAGCACGGACCAGATCCAGACGCGGTTGCCCACCTTGTCCCAGCTGGAACTGACCGTGATCGAGGGCTACGAGCGCGCACACGCCCAGCGGAAGACGGTTCTGGACACCATCGGGCAGCTGCGCGCGGAGGAGCCGTGGACCGGCTACGACGCCATGGACACGGGCGAGATCACCGCGAGCCTGCGGGACGCTCCCTCCAGCCAGGCCCGCCAGGTCCTGGAGTACGAACGGCGCCACCGCCGACGCCAGGAGGCCATCTCCGCCGCCGAGGCGCGCATCTCCTCCTGATCCTCGTGACCGCTCGGCCGCGCGCGGCCCACCGCGCTCCGGCGCGCGCTCGCCGCGGAGGACGGCTCGGCCGAGGGGTTCGCCGCCTTCCCCGGTGCGGCCCGGGTGACGACGGCGAAGCCGTCCGGCACCGCCCCGCCCTGCTACTCCGCGCAGGCCCCGGATCAGCGCGCCGGCGCCCAGCGCCCAGTTCACTCGACCACGCGCCGATGCGCGAGCCGCTCGCGGCGGGACTCACGGCTTCCACGCCGAACCCGGGCACGGGTGGGTCCGCGCCTGGGCCGTCGGCATGCCACTCGTACGCCCCTGGTCCAGCTCGACCACGTCGTGCACGGCTCCGGCCTGGCGGGCGTCTACGTCGGCGAGCGGCCCGTGCCGGCCCGGCCACAGGGCGGTCGTCGCGGTGCCGGCGGTGCTGACCGGCGCGGCGCCGCGGGCCGCGGCGGGGAGCGGCAGGGCGGGAAGGCCCGTACCCGCTTCTCGCGGATCCTGATTGCGCGGTGCGCGGCTCACGGACCGCTTCTCCGCGCCCTTCGCGGGGCCTTCCCGCCGCTTCCATCGAACCATCCCCCGCACGCCACCACCAGGGCCGTTCGGCCTTCCGGGTGGCCCCCTCAGGCCGTGATCCGGCGCCCGGTGACGACGAGCGGGTCGATGCCGATCCACACCTCGCGCTGTCCGCCCGCCCAGGGAGCGCTGTACACCCGGTCCGCGAGCAGGCGTACGGCGCCGGGATCGGTGACGGCCCGCGCCCGCCCCCGCACGAGCACGCTCCACCCCTGGCTGAAGGCGTCGTCGATGCGGTCGACCTCGAAGGCGACCTGGCGGCCCGACGCCTGGGAAGGTGCCGCCCCGGGCGCGGTCCTGAAGACGATGGCGCCGTCGACGACGCTGTAGTTGACGGGGACGATGACCGGTCCCGAGGACGTGGACACCGCGAGCCTGCCCACTCCGTGCGTACCGAGCAGCGCCCTGCACTCCTCCGCGCTCAGGTCGGTGAACCGAGGGTTCGCCGCGGCACGTCCGGGGCCGGGCGGAAGACCGGCGTGGCCGCCCCCCAGCTCCGTCACGGTGGTTTCCAGGACTCCCGCCAGCCTGAGCAGGGCGCCCGCGTCCGGCGCGGCACCGGGGTACTCCTCCAGGTAGCGGAGGTAGCTGGGAGCGATGCCCGCCCGGGTGGCGGCCTGCCTTCGGGTCAGGCCGAGTTCGGCGCGCCGCGCGGCGAGGCGGCGCCCGAGGTCACCGGGCGACGGTCCGTCGGCTGTGCCCCGCGTGTGCGAGGGTGCCTGTTCCTGGTCGGTCATGGCCCCTCACTCCCTCTGTCAGGCCGCCCGGACGGCGAGGACGTCGTGCTGCGGCTCGCCCAGCACCACCTTGAGCGCGCCCGTGTCGGCGGCGCCGGCGAAGACGTCGTACGCCTCCTCCATCTGGTCCAGCGGGAAGTTGTGGGTGACCAGCGACGAGGTGGGCAGCCGGCCGGCGGCGGCCATCCGGAGCAGGGTGGGCGTGGAGTAGGTGTCGACCAGGCCCGTGGTGATGGTGACGTTCTTGATCCACAGGTCTTCGAGGTGCAGCGTCGCGGGCTTTCCGTGCACGCCGACGTTGGCCACGTGTCCGCCGGGTCGCACCATGCGCGTGCACAGCTCGAAGGTCTCCGGCTCGCCGACCGCCTCGACGACCACGTCGGCGCCCAGCCCGTCGGTGAGGTCCGCGACGAGTTGCTCGGGACCCTCGCGGGCGTCGGCCACGGCGTCGGCGCCGAGCCGCTTGGCCGCGTCCAGCCGGGCGGGGGCCACGTCGACGGCGATGACGCGTTCCGGCGCGTACAGCTGGGCGGTGGCGGCGACGGCCAGTCCGATGGGACCGGCCCCGACGACAGCGACGGTGTCGCCGGGCTGCACGCGCCCGTTGAGCACGCCCACCTCGTAGCCGGTGGGGAAGATGTCCGCCAGCAGGACGGCGTCCTTGCTGTCCAGCGCGCCCGGCAGTGCGTGCACGGACATGTCCGCGTACGGCACGCGGACGTACTCGGCCTGCGTCCCGTCGATCATGTGGCCGAGGATCCAGCCCCCGCCGCCCCGGCACTGGCCGTACGTCCGCTCCCAGCAGAAGCGGCAGCGGCCGCACGCGGTGATGCAGGAGACGAGGACCCGGTCCCCCGGCCGCACGGTGTGCACGTCCCGGCCCGTCTCGACGATCTCGCCGACCGCCTCGTGCCCCAGGACCGTGCCGGGGCGGACCTCGGGCACGTCGCCCTTGAGGATGTGCAGGTCCGTGCCGCAGATGGTGACGACGTCGACGCGAACGATCGCGTCGGTGGCCTCCTTGATGGCGGGATCCGGAACGTCCTGCCAGGCGGACTGCCCCGGACCGTGGAAGACGAAGCCCTTCATGACGATCCCCACCTTGCGATGTGTGGGCTGTTCCTCATCTCCATAGTGACCGGCTCCGGGGAGGTTCGCCCGGGACCGGCCGGCCCCGGCGTCGCCCGTGCTCAGACCCGCGCGGGCTGGACGAGGGTGTTGTCGCCGGTGCGGCCGGCGAGGTAGTCCTCGACGTTGCGGGCGGTCGTCTCGACGATCTGCTCGACGGCGTCCCGGGTGAAGTACGCCTGGTGGGAGGTGACCAGCACGTTGTTGAAGGTCATCAGCCGGGCGAGGCGCTCGTCGGTCATCACCTCCAGGGACTTGTCGAGGAAGAAGAGCCCGGCCTCCTCCTCGTACACGTCAAGCCCGACGCCGCCGAGGCGCCCCGCGCGCAGGGTCTCCAGCAGGGCGTCGGTGTCGATGAGGCCTCCGCGGCTGGAGTTGATCAGGATCGCGTCGTCCTTCATCAGCGCCAGGGCTTCGGCGTCGACCAGGTGGTGGGTGTTCGACAGCAGCGGCACGTGCAGGCTGACCAGGTCCGCCTCGGCGAGCAGCCACTCGTGTTCGACGTACCGCATGCCGAGCGCAAGGCAGTCGGGGTTCTCGGTGATGTCCCAGCCCAGCAGCCGCATGCCGAACCCGTGGGCGATGCGGGCGAAGGCGGTTCCGATCCTGCCCGTACCCACGATCCCCGCGGTGCGGCCGTGCAGGTCGCGGCCCATCAGCCCGTCGAGCCGGAAGTCGAACTCCCGGGTCCGGTGGGCGGCCCGGACAATGCGGCGGTCGACGGCGAGCGCCAGGGCCCAGGCGAACTCGGCGACCGAGTACGGCGAGTAGGACGACACCCTGGCCACCGTCAGCCCCAGTTCCTCGGCCACCGTCAGGTCGATGTTGTTGAAGCCGGTGGCCCGCTGGGCGAGCATCCGCGTGCCGCCCGCGGCCAGCGTGCGCAGGACCTCGGCGTCGAGGGTGTCGTTGACCCCGCAGAGGACGACCTCGTACCCCTCGGCGGTCGGTGCGGTGTCCCGGTCCAGGAACAGCCCCAGGCAGCGCAGCCCGTGCCGGTCTCCGAACAACCGGTGGAACGCCGCCCGCAACAGTGGCTCCTCGTCCTTCAGTACGCCGTACGCGACGATCTCCACGTGTGCTGTCCTCCCTCTGGTCTTCCGGGCGGAGTGGTCACTTCTCCACCGTAGGGCGACGGGGGCGGAGGACCGCGGCGGCGGGGCCCTGCCCTCTGGGCGACGGACGCGCGGAGTGAAGGCGTGGACGCGACGGCCGTCGCCCCCTGAGCTTGGCGGGGGCGACGGCCGTCGCGCGAGGTCTCGCGCCCGGGCTCAGGACGGCACCTGGACCGCCCGGCCGGTGGTCACCTCCTCCCCGACACACCCGCGAGCTCCGCCCCGACGCGGGCGGCCCACGCCTCGATCGCGGGGAAGTCGCGGAAGTCGCCGCCCTTTCCGCTGCGGAGGATCATCCGCGCGACCCATCCCTTGGCGCCCTCCTCCAGGCATCCGCCGAAGGTGACGTGCTCCCTGGCGTCGAGTCGGTCCATGGCCCTCTTCACACCGGGTACGGGCGGGATGTCCCGTTCGGAGGCCGACGGGTCGAGCGGGCCGCTGCTGAACAGCCACAGCGGGCGCTGGGCCAGGTCGTGGCCGTGGCGGCGGACGAATCGGCGGGCGTCCTTGTGCCAGCGCCCGGCGTACAGTCCGCCACCGACCACCACGGCTTCGTACGGCGCCACGCTCCGCACGGTCCGGGCCGGGAGCGCCTCGGCCGTGAGTCCCTCCTTGCGCAGGACCTCCGCGATGGTTTCGGCGATCCGCGCGGTCGATCCGTTCGTCGTTCCGTAGGCGACCAGCACGTTGTCGGGCATGGCGGTCCGCCTCCTCTCAGCAGCGTGGTTGCCGCATGTCCAGTTTCCCTTCCCGCACTGCGAGCATCCAGCCGTACGCCGGGCCGCCCCATGGGCTGACCGGGGTCGATCCGAGGGCCGGGCGGCCCTGTTCCCCCGGCTCGGCGGCACGGCCGGGGACGCCCCGCCACGGTGCGTGGTCCGGCGCCGGTCAGTACGGTTCTGTTCAGGTGTTCGACCCTGGACGGGTTCCGTCGGGTCATCGAGCGGTGGAGGCGGCATGGCCGGCAAGGACGCGGCAAGGGTGCCGCGCAAGCTGTATGAGCGTGAACTGCTGCGGCTGCAGACGGAACTGGTGAAGCTGCAGGAGTGGGTGCGGGCGGAGGGGGCCCGGCTCGTCGTCGTCTTCGAGGGCAGGGACGCGGCCGGCAAGGGCGGCACCATCAAGAGGGTCTCCGAGCACCTCAATCCGCGGGTGGCCCGGACCGTGGCCCTCCCCAAGCCCACCGAGCGCGAGCGCACCCAGTGGTACTTCCAGCGGTACGTCGGGGAACTCCCGGCCGGCGGGGAGATCGTGCTGTTCGACCGCAGCTGGTACAACCGCGCCGGAGTCGAGCACGTGATGGGCTTCTGCACCAAGGAGGAGCACCAGCTGTTCCTGCGCCAGTGCCCGATCTTCGAGCGGATGCTGGTGGAGGACGGGATCCTGCTGCGCAAGTACTGGTTCTCGGTGAGTGACGAGGTGCAGCAGGAGCGGTTCCGGCAGCGGCTGGAGGATCCGACGAAGCGCTGGAAGCTCTCGCCCATGGACCTGGAGTCGATCACGCGCTGGGAGGCGTACTCCCGGGCCAAGGACGAGATGATGGTGCACACGGACATCCCCGAGGCACCGTGGTACGTCGTCGAGAGCGACGACAAGCGGCGCGCCCGGCTGAACATGATCGCGCACCTGCTCGGCACCGTGCCCTACCGCGAGGTGCCGCCGACCGTGCTCGACCTGCCGCCCCGCCCGCCCTCGACCGGCTACGAACGGACGCCGCGCGAGCTGCAGACGTACGTCCCCGATCACGCCGCGAACCTCTGAGCCGGTAGCCGGGGCGGAGCCCCGTACCCCGCTCCTCGAACTCCCCGGCCACCGCTGACAGGTGCCCCCAAGTCGCCGAAGCCTTCAGCCCGTCCGGCGTTCGGGGCCCTCCTCGGTGCGCCGGCCCCTCGGCACGCACGGGTGGTGCTCCGCTGCCGCGCTCCGCCCCGCGACGCGGGGGTTCGCGGTGCAGGGGTCGCAGGTCCCCGCCCTGGGCCGAACGACCCCTGGCCCGCACGGACAGCCGCGGTCACGCTGGGGGCCGCGTCGTCGGATCCTGCGACGACGTGCTGAAGGGAGACTCATGGACCGCAGCGCGGCCGGCCACGTACCGCTGTGGCGCCGCCTGGCCCCCGGGTTCGGCACGCTCCTCGGCTACCGGCGTTCGTGGCTCAGGGGTGACGTACTTGCCGGGGTGACGGTGGCCGCGTACCTCGTGCCCCAGGTGATGGCGTACGCCTCGGTGGCCGGGCTGCCGCCGGTCGCCGGGCTGTGGGCGATCCTGCCCGCGCTCGCCCTGTACGCCCTGCTCGGTTCCTCCCGGCTGCTCTCGGTCGGCCCCGAGTCGACGACCGCGCTGATGACGGCGACGGTGGTCGCTCCCCTGGCCGCCGGGGATCCGTCCCGGTACGCGACGCTGGCGGCCGCGCTCGCCGTCGTGGTCGGGCTGCTGTGCCTGGTGGCGTGGGCGGCGCGACTCGGCTTCGTCGCGGACATGCTGTCCCGGCCGGTGCTCATCGGGTATCTGGCGGGTGTGGCGCTGATCATGACGGCGGACCAGCTGCCCAAGCTCACCGGCGCCGACAGCACGGGCTCCGCGTTCTTCCCGCAGCTGTGGTCCTTCGTCCGGAACCTGCCCGACGTCCATCCGCCCACCGTCGTCCTCTCCGCCGTCGCGCTGGCCTTCCTCTTCGCCACCGCCCGGTACGTCCGCGCCGTGCCCGCCCCGCTCCTGGCCGTGGCGCTCGGTACGGCGGTGGTGGTCCTCCTCGGACTCGACGAGCGGCACGGCGTCAGGGTCGTCGGCGACATCGCGGCGGGCCTGCCCGGACTCGCCCGGCCGGACCTGACCGAGCTGCCGCGGCTGCTGCTGCCCGCGCTGGGCGTCCTGCTCGTCGGGTACACCGACTTCATCCTGACCGCACGGGCCTTCGCCGGCCGGGACGCGGACGCGACCGCCCTTGACGCCTCTCAGGAGTTCCTCGCGCTGGGCGCCGCCAACCTCGGGGCGGGGGCACTGCACGGCTTCCCGGTGAGCAGCAGCGCCAGCCGAACCGCGCTGGCCTCCTCGGCGGGCGCGCACAGCCAGGCGTACTCACTCGTCGCGGGCGCGGCCGTCCTGGCCGTGCTGCTCCTCCTCGGCCCGCTGCTGTCCCGCACCCCGTCGGCCGTGCTCGGGGCGCTCGTCGTCTACGCGGCCGTCCGCATGATCGACCTGGCGGGTTTCCGGCGGCTGGCCTCCTTCCGGCGCGGGGAACTGCTGCTGGCACTCGGCTGCCTCGCCGGGGTGCTGGCTCTGGACATCCTGTACGGGGTGCTGGTCGCCGTGGGTCTGTCCATCGCGGAGCTGCTGACACGGGTGGCCCGGCCGCACGACGCCGTCGAGGGCCTGGTTCCCGGCGTGGCCGGCATGCACGACGTCGACGACTATCCCGAGGCCCGTACGATCCCCGGCCTGCTGGTCTACCGCTACGACTCCCCGCTGTTCTTCGCCAACGCGGAGGACTTCCGGCGCCGGGCCCTGGCGGCCGTGGACGACCAGGAGGGCCCTGTGCGCTGGTTCGTCCTGAACACCGAGGCGAACGTGGAGGTCGACATCACGGCCCTCGACGCCGTCGACGCCCTGCGCCGCGAACTCACCGGCCGCGGCATCGTCTTCGCGCTCGCCCGCGTCAAACAGGACCTGCTGGACGACCTGAAGGCCTACGGCCTCGCGGACGCCGTCGGCGACGAACGGATCTTTCCCACCCTGCCGACGGCCGTGGCCGCGTACCGGACGTGGTCGCGCGGCCGTTAGGTGCCGTCTGCGGCCGTGTCCTCGTACAGCCCGTTCCGCCTGGCCGTCGGCGTTGATCGCACTATGGTGGGAGGCATGGAGACCCCGTTCGTCAAGGGGCGGAACGGCCGTCCGCCGGGTGACCTGGCCGAACCCGCCGACGAGCTCCCCCCGAACCGCACGCCGGCCATCCTGGAAGCGGCGAAGGAGGTCGCGGGGCTGCTCAAGGCCGGGGGACACAGGTTCGCGCTGGCGGGTGGTGTCGCCGTGTACGCCCACGGGGGCCCGGGGACGCTCCAGCACGACGTCGACTTCTGCGTGCTGCCCGAGGACACGGAGGCCGTCACCGCCACACTGGCCGCCGCGGGGCTGGAGGTGTTCGAGCCTCCGGAGGACTGGCTGCTGAAGTCCCGGTCCGAGGGGCAGGACGTCGATTTGATCTTCCAGCTGGCCCATGCCCCGGTGAGCCATGAGCTCCTGGACAGGGCGGAGGAGCTGTCGGTCGAGTCCGTGCGGATGCCGGTCCTGGCGGCGACCGACCTGCTGATCGGCCGTCTCAAGGCGTTCACCGAGCACTACTGCGACTTCGGGGCCGTGCTGCCGATCGCCCGGACCCTGCGGGAGAAGATCGACTGGCACCGGGTCCGGCGCGAGTGCGGCTCCGACCCCATGCCGGCCGCCTTCCTCTATCTGCTGGAACGCCTCCATGTGATCGAGCCGGAGGAGCACGGGCATGGCAGCAGGACACGGCACGGGACATGACGCCGGGGCCGGGCCCCCGGCGCACGGCGTCGAGTACCGCATCGCCCACCTGGAGGAGCGGCTCGCCCGGGACGAACTCGCCGAGCTCGGCATGCGGATCGAGGCCCACGGCGACACCGTGCACATCACCGGCACCGCGCCCACCGCCGGCCGGCGAGAGGCGGTTCTGCGTATCGCCGCGGAGGAACTGCCGGGCATGACCATCAGGGCCGACATCGCCCTGGCGGACGCTACCGCCCCCGACCATCCCGAGGAGCTGTCGTGATCCGGGTCGCGGCCGTCGGGGACATCCACATGGGGCCGGACAGCCGGGGCCTCCTCCGCCCGGCGTTCGACACCCTGCCGGAGCACGCCGACTTCCTGCTGCTCGCCGGGGACCTCACCCGGCGCGGCACCCCACAGGAGGCCCGGGTCGTCGCCGACGAGGTGGCGGGGCTGCCGGTGCCCGTCATCGCCGTCCTCGGGAACCACGACCACCACGCCGAGCGGCCCGACGACGTGACGGCCGTGCTGCGGGCGGCGGGCGTGACCGTCCTGGAGGGCGAGGGGACCGTGGTCGAGGCCGGCGGTGTCCGGGTGGGCGTCGCCGGGACCAAGGGGTTCGGAGGCGGCTTCGCCGGGCGCAGCGGCGGCGAGTTCGGCGAACCGGAGATGAAGGCCTTCGTCCGGCACAGCCGCCGGTGCGCGGACGGTCTGCGCCGCGCCCTCGACGGGCTGGCCCGGGACGGGTGCGCCGTCCGTATCGCGCTCACGCACTTCTCCCCCGTACCGGACACGCTGGTCGGGGAACCGCTGGAGATCTACCCGTTCCTCGGCAGTTATCTGCTCGCCGAGGCGGTGGACGAGGCGGGAGCCGACCTCGCCGTTCACGGTCACGCCCACCTGGGCAGCGAGCACGGAATCACGGACGGCGGAGTCCGGGTGCGGAACGTGGCGCAGCCGGTCATCCGGCGTGCCTTCGCCGTCTACCGGCTGCCCCTGGACGGCGAGGCGGAAGCGCACGGCGCGTAGGCGACAGCACGACGGCACCGTGCCCGCGTCGGGGCGCGGCCCGGCCTCCTCGGCCGACCGCGCCGCGCCGCCGCCCCCTCGTGCCCTGTCTACGCCGCGGCCTCCTCACGGGGAGTGATCGCCGTCGTGACGGGTGCGGGGCTCCCGGGGACGGGCGGGTGGTCGCCGTCCGCGCCCGCCCTCGGCCGTGGCCCGGTCCCGCCCCCCGTCTCGGCCTCGCCCGCGTGCTTCTCGAACTGGGTGCGGTACAGCTCCGCGTAGCGGCCGCCCGCCGCGAGGAGTTCCTCGTGCGTGCCGCGCTCCACGATCCGACCGGCCTCGATCACGAGGATCAGGTCGGCGGCCCGTACCGTCGACAGGCGGTGCGCGATGACCACGGCGGTCCGGCCCTCCAGGGCTTCGGCGAGGGCTTCCTGGACCGCCGCCTCGGAGGTGTTGTCCAGGTGGGCGGTGGCCTCGTCGAGGATGACGACGCGCTGGCGGGCGAGCAGCAGGCGGGCGATGGTCATGCGCTGGCGTTCGCCGCCGGAGAGCCGGTAGCCGCGCTCCCCGACGACCGTGTCCAGACCGTCGGGCAGGGAGCGTACGAGGGCGTCGAGGCGGGCGCGGCGCAGGACGTCCCACAGGTCGTCGTCCGTGGCGTCGGGGCGGGCCAGGAGCAGGTTGGCGCGTACCGAGTCGTGGAACAGGTGGCCGTCCTGGGTGACCATGCCGAGGGTCCGGCGCATCGACGCGGCGGTCAGGTCGCGGACGTCGACGCCGCCGATGCGGACGCTGCCGCTGTCGGTGTCGTACAGGCGGGGCAGGAGCTGCGCGATGGTCGACTTGCCCGCGCCGGACGAGCCGACGAGTGCCACGGTCTGCCCGGGTTCGGCGCGGAACGAGATGCCGTGCAGGACCTCGGCGCCGCCCCGGGTGTCGAGGGAGGCGACCTCCTCCAGTGAGGCGAGGGAGACCTTGTCGGCGGACGGGTAGCCGAAGCGGACGTCCTCGAACTCCACGGCGACCGGGCCGTCCGGCACCGCACGGGCGTCCGGCTTCTCCTCGATGAGCGGCCTGAGGTCCAGTACCTCGAAGACGCGCTCGAAGCTCACCAGGGCGCTCATGATCTCGACGCGTGCCCCGGCGAGCGCGGTGAGCGGCGCGTAGAGGCGGGTCAGCAGGAGGGCGAGGGAGACCACCGCGCCGGCTTCCAGGGTGCCGCGCAGCGCGAGCCAGCCGCCGAGGCCGTAGACCAGGGCGAGGGCCAGGGCCGACACCAGGGTGAGCGCGGTGATGAACGCCGACTGCGCCATCGCGGTCCGGACTCCGATGTCCCGCACCCGCCGGGCCCGCGCCGCGAACTCCGCGGACTCGTCGCCGGGGCGTCCGAAGAGCTTGACGAGGGTGGCGCCGGGGGCGGAGAAGCGCTCGGTCATGCGGGTGCCCATCGCGGCGTTGTGGTTCGCCGCCTCCCTCTGGAGTGCGGCCATGCGGCGGCCCATGCGCCGGGCGGGCACCACGAAGACCGGCAGCAGGACGAGGGCGAGCAGCGTGACCTGCCAGGACAGGGTGAGCATCACGGCGAGGGTGAGCAGCAGGGTCACGAGGTTGCCGACCACTCCGGACAGGGTGTTGCTGAACGCCCGTTGCGCGCCCATCACGTCGTTGTTGAGACGACTGACGAGCGCTCCCGTACGGGTACGTGTGAAGAACGCTACGGGCATGCGCTGCACATGATCGAACACAGCCGTGCGCAGATCCAGGATGAGGCTCTCGCCGAGCGTCGCCGACAGCCACCGGCCGAGCAGGCCGAGGCCCGCCTCGGCGAGCGCGATGAGGGCGATGAGCACGGCAAGGCGTACGACGACTCCCTGGTCGTGTCCGGACACGATGGCGTCCACGACGCGCCCCGCGAGCACCGGTGTGGCGACGGCGAGGAAGGCCGTCACCACGCTCAGCAGGACGAACTGCGCGATCCGGGGACGGTGCGGGCGGGCGAAGGCGGCGATGCGGCGCAGCGTCGCGCGGGCGAGAGGTCTGCCCTCCTGCGCGTTCATGACGCTGTGCAACTGGGTCCAGGCGGTGGTCTCCATGCTCATGGAGGCGACGGTAGAACCTCAAGCTTCCTTGAGGTCAAGCGCGTTTCGCGGGACTCCGCGGGCCTTCCGCGGGTACCGGCCGGTCTCGCGCACACCTCCGCCGCCCTTCCCCGGGCCTCCGCCGGCCGTCCTCCGGCTTCCATCGACCTTCCACCGGCTTCCGTCGGCCTCCCCCCGGCGTCCGCCGCCTCCCCTTGTCCGGAGCGTCAGCCGCTGTCCCCTCTGCTGCAACTCCCTGTTGGCGCGCGGCGGAGAACCTCTTCGAACGTGACAGCGGTACGACTCCCCCAGGGCCGTTCCGGAACCTCCGGCCGCGCCCCGCGTATCCCTCTCCGCCAGATCCTCTGCCTTCTCCCGCTCGTGCTCGTCCTGGTGGTGGCCGTACGCCACCGCGACGTGCTCGTGGAGGGGTTCGGGCACCTGGGGACGGCCCAGTGGCCGTGGCTCGTGGCGGCCGTGGGCGCGACCTGCCTCACCTGGGTCGCGGCGGCGGTCACCCGGCAGGGCGCGCTCGTCGAGCGGCTGCCCGCGCGCCGGCTGCTCGCCACGCAGTTCGCGGCGGGCGCGGCCAACCACCTGCTGCCCACCGGCCTCGGCGCGACGGCGGTCAACCTGCGCTTCATGACGGTGTGCGGGGTGTCCGTGGCCCGCTCCTCCGCCGCGCTCGCGCTCTACCTGCTGGCCGAGTCGATCGCCCGCGTCGGCCTGCTGCTCGCCCTGCTGCTGGCGTTCCCCGGCGCACTCCGGTTCGGCGCCCTGCTTCCGGACGCGGCGGCCGGCCCCCTGGTGCCGGCGGCGGGAGCCGTGCTCTGTGTCGCGGTGGCGGTCCTGGCCGCCGTACCACGGGTACGTACGGCCGCGGTGACCTTTCTGCGCACGGCGCTCACCGAGGCCCGTTCGGTGCACACCCGGCCGGCCCGTGTGCTCGCCCTCTGGGGCGGCTCGCTCTCCTTCCCCCTGCTCCAGGCCGCCGTACTGACCACCGTGGGGCTGGCGTTGGGCCTCGACGTGCCGGTGGCCCACATGGTCGTCGCGTATCTCGCCGCCACGGTCGCGGTCGCGCTGATCCCCACGCCGGGCGGCATCGGCTCCGTGGAGGCAGCGCTGGTGATCGCGCTGGTGGCTGCCGGTGGTCCGGTGGCCGTGGCGACGGCGGTGGTGCTGGCGTTCCGGATCATCACGGTGTGGCTGCCGCTGCTGCCGGGGGCGTTGACGCTGGGGGCGCTCGTCCGCCTGAAGGTGATCTGAACGGTGCGCGCGGGGCCGTCGGCGGGCACGGGCGGGGCCGGGACCGCGGGAATCCCGGGCCGCGCCGCGGGACCGTATGCCCTCGTACGCCGCGATGAGTACTGATGCGAGATACACGTACGACGTCAGTGGCCGGTTAGCGCAGGTCTTGTGACGGATGGCCACCCGCATGGGGCAGGATGAGCGGTCGCGCCCGCCTTCGTACACACATCCGGGCGTGATCGTGCAGACCGGAATTCGAGCAGGTGGCAAGGTGACGACACATCACATCCGGCCCGTGGGCCGTTCCCCGCGTCCTTCGGGAGGCGACCGATGAACCGGGACCTCACGCTCGACGACCTCGTGATGGCCGGAGTGGCCCTGGCCGCGGGCCTGTTGCTGGCGTTCCTGCTGCGCATGCTGCTGCGGTGGCTCGGCAGGCACGCGACGCGCACGCGCTGGAACGGTGACGACGTCATCGTCGACGCGCTGCGCGCGCTGGTGCCCTGGGGGGCGATCGTCGGTGGCGCGGCGGCCGCGGCGGCGGTGCTTCCGCTGACCCGGACGGTCGGGCACAACGTCAACCAGGCGCTGACCGTGCTGCTGATCTTCGTGGTGACGATCACCTCGGCCCGCCTGATCGCCGGGCTGGTGCACACGCTCACGCAGTCCCGTTCCGGGGTCGCGGGATCGGCCACGATCTTCGTCAACATCACGCGGGTCGTGGTGCTGGCCATCGGCTTCCTCGTGGTGCTCCAGACGCTGGGCATTCCCATAGCCCCGCTGGTGACCGCTCTGGGTGTGGGCGGTCTCGCGGTGGCGCTGGCGCTGCAGGACACCCTCGCGAACCTGTTCGCGGGGATCCACATCCTGGCCTCGAAGACGGTGCAGCCCGGTGACTACATCCGGCTGAGCAGTGGCGAGGAGGGCTACGTCACCGACATCAACTGGCGTCAGACGACGATCAAGGAGCTCTCCAACAACCTGGTCATCATCCCCAACGGTCAGCTGGCCGGCACGAACATGACCAACTTCAACCGGCCCGAGGAGGAGATGACCCTCCTCGTCCAGGTGGGAGTGGGGTACGACAGCGACCTGGAGCACGTGGAGCGGGTGACCGAGGAGGTCGTGGCCGAGGTGATGACGGAGATCTCCGGGGCCGTGCCCGACCACGAGCCGGCCGTCCGCTTCCACACCTTCGGTGACTCGCGCATCGGCATGACGGTCATCCTGGGTGTGGGCGAGTTCAGCGACCAGTACCGGATCAAGCACGAGTTCATCAAGCGGCTGCACAAGCGGTACCAGACGGAGGGCATCCGCATTCCGGCTCCGCGGCGCACGGTAACGGTCCAGCAGCCGGGTGCGGTGGGGATTCCCCACCAGCGGGATGCGGTGACGGCGGAGGTGAGCGAGGTGGCGCCGTAGGGGTTGCGCGGTTCCTCCTCGCCCCCGCCGCCCCTACCCGTCCCGTCCCCAGGGGCGCTGCCCCTTCGACCCCGCCGGGGCTCCGCCCCGGACCCCGTTCTCGGGGACCAGCCCCCGCACCCTGTTCTCGGGGGCCGACCCCCGAACCCTGTTCTCGGGGGCCAGCCCCCGGACCCCGTTCCCGGCGACCGACCCCCGAACCCTGTTCTCGGGGGCCAGCCCCCGGACCCCGTTCCCGGCGACCGACCCCCGAACCCTGTTCTCGGGGGCCGACCCCCGGACCCCGTTCTCGGGGGCCAGCCCCCGCACCCTGTTCTCGGGGACCGACCCCGGACCCCCTTCTCGGGGACCGACCCCGGACCCCCTTCTCGGGGACCGACCCCGAACCCTGTTCTCGGGGACCGACCCCGAACCCTGTTCTCGGGGACCGACCCCCGAACCCCCTTCTCGGGGACCGACCCCGAACCCTGTTCTCGGGGACCGACCCCCGAACCCCCTTCTCGGGGCCCAGCCCCCGCACCCTGTTCCCGGGGACCGACCCCGGACCCGCTCCTCAAACGCCGGAGGGGCTGGATTCTTCGCCGGCCGGGGCTTTGATTTGCAGCCCGTCCGGCGTATGAGGACGAGGCCGAAGGCCGACAGCGGGGGTCTGGGGGCGCAGCCCCCAGGGATGGGACGGGTAGGGGCGGCGGGGGCGACAACCCTCCAGGCCGGCCCCCGCCCCACCCTCGTCCCCAGAGATACCGCACCCCTGTCGAGACCAGGTCCGCCACGAGATATCTTGATGTCGAGCAATGTTGCAGACGTGGAGCGGAGCACCGGTGACTGACTCGACCATCATCTACACGCACACTGACGAGGCGCCCGCCCTGGCGACCTACTCCTTCCTGCCGGTGATCCAGGCGTACGCCGGCCAGGCCGGAGTCGCCGTCGAGACCCGTGACATCTCGCTGGCCGGGCGCATCATCGCCGTCTTCCCCGAGTACCTCGAAGAGGGCCAGCGCATCCCGGACGCCCTCGCGGAGCTGGGCGAGCTCGCCAAGACCCCCGAGGCGAACATCATCAAGCTGCCCAACATCTCGGCCTCGATCCCGCAGCTGAAGGCCGCGATCGCCGAACTCCAGGGCCAGGGCTACGCGCTGCCGGACTATCCGGACGACCCGAAGACCGACGAGGAGCGCGAGATCCGCGCCCGCTACGACAAGGTCAAGGGCTCCGCCGTGAACCCGGTCCTGCGTGAGGGCAACTCCGACCGCCGCGCCCCGGCCTCGGTGAAGAACTACGCCAAGTCCCACCCGCACCGCATGGGCGCCTGGAGCCCGGAGTCGAAGACGAACGTCGCCACCATGGGCGTGGACGACTTCCGCTCCACCGAGAAGTCCGTGGTGATCCCCGAGGACGGCACCCTGCGCATCGAGCTCAAGGGTGACGACGGCTCCACCACGGTTCTGCGTGAGTCCGTACCGGTGCTGGCCGGCGAGGTCGTCGACGCCTCCGTGATGCGCGTCGCCGCGCTGCGCGAGTTCCTGACCGCGCAGGTCGCCCGGGCCAAGGCTGAGGGCGTGCTGTTCTCCGTGCACCTGAAGGCCACGATGATGAAGGTCTCCGACCCGATCGTCTTCGGTCACGTGGTGCGCGCCTTCTTCCCGAAGACGTTCGCGAAGTACGGCGAGGTGCTCGCCAAGGCCGGCCTGACCCCGAACGACGGCCTCGGCGGCATCTACAAGGGCCTGGAGTCGCTCCCCGAGGGCGCCGAGATCAAGGCCTCCTTCGACGCCGAGCTCGCCGAGGGCCCGGAGCTCGCGATGGTCGACTCGGACAAGGGCATCACCAACCTGCACGTCCCGTCCGACGTGATCGTCGACGCCTCCATGCCGGCCATGATCCGCACCTCCGGCCACATGTGGGGCCCGGACGGCCAGGAGGCCGACACCCTCGCGGTCCTGCCGGACTCCAGCTACGCGGGCGTCTACCAGGCCGTGATCGACGACTGCCGCGCCAACGGCGCCTACGACCCGTCCACCATGGGCTCGGTGCCGAACGTCGGCCTCATGGCGCAGAAGGCCGAGGAGTACGGCAGCCACGACAAGACCTTCGAGATCCCCGTCACGGGCACGGTCCGCCTGGTCGACCAGAACGGCGACGCCGTCATCGAGCAGACCGTCTCCGCAGGTGACATCTTCCGCGCCTGCCAGACCAAGGACGCCCCGATCCGCGACTGGGTGAAGCTGGCCGTCACCCGCGCCCGCGCCACCGGCGACCCGGCGGTCTTCTGGCTGGACGAGACCCGCGCCCACGACGCCAACCTGATCGCCAAGGTCAACCAGTACCTGCCGGAGCACGACACCGAGGGCCTGGAGATCAAGATCCTGTCCCCGGTCGAGGCGACCAAGCTGTCCGTGGAGCGCATCCGCCGCGGCGAGAACACCATCTCCGTCACCGGCAACGTGCTGCGCGACTACCTGACCGACCTGTTCCCCATCCTGGAGCTGGGCACCAGCGCCAAGATGCTGTCGGTCGTCCCGCTGATGGCGGGCGGCGGCCTGTTCGAGACGGGCGCGGGCGGCTCCGCCCCGAAGCACGTCCAGCAGCTGGTCAAGGAGAACTACCTGCGCTGGGACTCCCTCGGTGAGTTCTTCGCCCTGGTGCCGTCCCTGGAGCAGTACGCCAAGCTCACCGGGAACAGCCGCGCGCAGGTCCTGGCCGACACCCTCGACCGCGCCACGGCGACCTTCCTCAACGAGGACAAGTCCCCGACCCGTCGCGTCGGCGGCATCGACAACCGCGGCAGCCACTTCTACCTGTCCCTGTACTGGGCCCAGGAGCTGGCCAGGCAGACCGACGACGCGGACCTGGCCAAGGCCTTCGCCGCGTTCGCCGAGACGCTCACCGCGAACGAGCAGACGATCGTGGACGAGCTGATCGCCGCCCAGGGCAAGCCGGCCGACATCGGCGGCTACTACCAGCCCGACCCGGCCAAGGCCGCGGCGGTCATGCGCCCGTCGGCGACCTGGAACGAGACGCTGGCGTCGCTCGCCTGACGCATCCGCCGGCACCACCGGCACGCACCACCGCGGACCACGGATCCGCGCCTCGGCCGCCCCGACCGGAAGCCTTTCCGGCCGGGGCGGCCCCATGTTTTCCGTCCCCGGCCCGTGAACGGCCCCCGCCTTTCTTCCTCGTCCTGCCCGGGCTGCCGCTGGTCATCGTCCTCGCCGGGTATCTGCGGGGCCGTGGAGGGCCGTTCGCGGTGGCGCTGGTCATCGGGCTGACCGGTTGGGCCTGGGGAGCCCGCTCCAGGCGTGTGCAGACGCTGTCGCTGCGGAAGAGCCCACCAGCAGTCCGTCCAGGGCGTGCCCGTCGACGAGGCTCCGCACGAGGGGCCGGATGTCCTGCTCGTGCCCGTAGGTGACCCACTTCAGCGAGATCCCGGACAGCGGCTCGACGGCCTCCTCGAAGACCCCGCGGCGGCTTGCGTGCACGACAAGTCCGATGGACGAACTCACGTGCGCCACCCTTCACGAACGTGGTCCTGAGTCGTCGTCCCCGCTCCGCCACGGGACATCTGTGCGGCGGCCCCCGGATGCGTGGCGGTGGTCGGCGATCGCTGGGACCGGCTGCGAGTGGCGTGCCGCGAGCGCGCCGGACGTCCATGGAGCGGTCGGCCTGTGCGGTGACGACGCCCAGGGTGACAGCTCGCAGCACGTGCGGCGCTCGCGAGCGCTTGCCCGGCTGCGAGATCATCGTCGTCCTCCAGTCCCGATGCATCCTCTCCTCGAGACATCGGGTGTATCGGCGAACCCAAGCAGGCTTTCCCCACCTGTCAATGGCGTCGTCCAGGACCTTCACGGCGACCTGCGCGCCCGTACCCGTCGTCGCGGCCGGGTCACCGTGACGGCGGCCATCTCGTCGAGCCGCCGTACTGCCGCAGCAGACGCCCTACCCGCTCCCGCGTGTCCGCCGATACATCTGAACTCCCATGCAGGACCTTGGAGACCGTCGGCATGGAGACCACCGTCTCGCCGGCGATCAGCGCCAGCACCCTTCGCCTCGCCACTACGCAACTCTCCTTGATCCCCTCCGAGTTCAGACAGCGAAGGGGCACAGAGGCAACCGGCGGGAGTCCTTGACGACATCCGATGTTTCTCTTACGTTACGGCCAATCGGCCGAAGTCGCGAAAGCTTGCGCAGAGTTCGCCCCGCACAGCACGCACCGCACCGCACGCACCGTCTCCACGGGCTCGTCCCGGCCCCGCACGGTCCGCACGCCGCACAGCCGCACGCCGTTCTCCGCCGCCGCTCTGCCCTTCGCCCCCGACCTGTACGCCCCCGAGGCCTGGGCCGGCGCCGCCCGGTACGCGGGGATGCGGTACACGGTCCTGACCTGGCCCACACGCCCCAGAGCCACGTACCCGCCCAAGCCCACCCGTCCCCGACACCTCCAGGAGTCGTGACCACCATGTCCGCGATGAACCGACGCGGCTTCCTCGCCTCCGCCGTCGCCGTCTCCGCCGCCGTCACCCTCGGCGGCGCCCTCGGCTCCCTCCCCGCGTACGCCGCGGCCCCCACCCACCACCGAGGCCGTGGCTGGCTGCGGGACGCGCGCATCGGCCTGTTCCTGCACTGGGGCATGCGCACCATCCCCGAGTACACGGACGTCGAGGCGTGGGAGGCGCGCGTCACCGGGGACGGCTGGAACGCCGGCTACTGGGTCGACGAGGCGGTCAAGCTGCACGCCTCGTACCTGGTCCTCGCCTCGTTCCACTCCAGGCTCGGCTATGCCCGCACCTGGCCGTCCCGCATCCCCGGCTCGCCCCGCACCCGGCGCGACTTCCTGGGCGAGCTGATCGCCGCCGCCAAGGCCAAGGGCCTCAAGGTCGTCCTCTACATGACGGACGACCCGCAGTGGCACGACGAGTCCGGCTTCGAGTACCTCGACTCGGCCGCGTACTCCGCCTACAAGGGCCAGTCGGTCGACCTGACGACGCGCGACGGCTTCGGCATGTTCTCCTACGACAACTTCGTCGAGGTCATGGCCGACTACCCGGACCTCGCCGGGTTCTGGATCGACAACGACAACGCGTACTGGGAACGCAACGGCCTCTACGAGCGGATCCGCCGCGAGCGTCCGGAGATGACGCTCAGCAACAACAACGAGGACACCCCGATCATGGACATGGTCAGCCATGAGCAGAAGAGCGGGATGCTGCCGGACTACGACTACGCGGCGGCCACCTGGACTCCGCTGCCGCGCCTGGCGGAGGGCTGCTTCACGATCGCGGGACGCTGGTGGTACAACGGCACGGACAACGCGGTCAACGAGGCCCTCACCTTGCGCCGCATCATCTCCAACTGCGGTGCGTCCATACGGTCGTTGGTGGCCGAGGGGGCACAGCACGGCGGCCGGTTCCCGGCGCGGACCGAGGCGTTCAACAACACCGCGAAGACATGGCTCGACGGTGTGTGGGGCTCGCTAGGGGGGACGGAGGGCGGCGGCTACCTGTACGGCGGGCTGCAGCCCGGCTGGATCCCCGACGGCGGGTTCGTCACGGTCACCGTCGACAGGGACGACCCGGCCACGCAGTACCTGCACATCACCACCCGCCCGTCCGGTGACACGGTCAGGGTCCGGGACAACGCCCACACGGTGCGGCGCGTCGAGGACTTCCGCACCGGGCGCCGGCTCGCCTTCGAGCAGCGGGACGGGTATCTCACCGTCTCGGGCATCACGCGCTGGGACGCCTACGACACCGTCCTGAAGATCCGCACCGCACCGCGCCGCACCGGCCTGATCCCGCCCGCCGAGATCACGGCGACCGCGACGAGCTCCGCGTCCGGTCACCCCGCGGCGAACCTGGTCGACGGCGACTTCACGACGTACTGGGACGCGGGCGACACGATTCCGGTGTCCGTGACGCTGGACGTGGGCAGAGTGCGGCACCTGGCGTACCTGGCGATCAACCAGCGGGAGTGGTCGCCGACGCAGAACCGGGAGACGTTCGGCCGCAAGGAGGACTCCGCCCGCATCAAGGACTACCGCGTGTCCGTCAGCGACGACGGCGTGGCATGGAGTCAGGAGCCGACAGCCGCAGGGGTGTTGGAGAGCGCGAAGGGCGTCCGCTTCATCGGTCTCGGGGTGCGCTGCCGGTACGTACGGCTCGACGTCGACTCCACGTGGGCGGCCGAAACGGTGCCCGCCTTCCACCGCAAGCTGCGCATCGACCACATCGGCGTGGCCACGCACCACCCGGGAGGAGGCGCCCGTGTCTGAGGAACCCGGCCCGGCGCGGCTTGAGGCCCGGTTCGCCCAGGCCTCAGCTGGAGGTCCGTGAGACCGGCGGGCCGGCCATGGCCGGCCCGCACCGCCGGCCGAACCCGACCAGGCCCCGCCGGCAGTCGGTGCGGCTACTTGTTCCAG
This sequence comes from Streptomyces sp. NPDC030840, assembly GCF_055572015.1. Classification (NCBI taxonomy): domain Bacteria; kingdom Bacillati; phylum Actinomycetota; class Actinomycetes; order Kitasatosporales; family Streptomycetaceae; genus Streptomyces; species Streptomyces sp. NPDC030840. The sequence continues at coordinate 666,151 of NZ_JBVIEE010000002.1, forward strand.
ATCGTGCGGTAGGCCTCGCGGTAGCCCTCGGCGTCCCAGGACAGCGCGCCGCCACTGTTGGCGGCGGTGCTGATGTGGACGGGCGCGACGTATCCGCTGGCCGGCTTTCCGGCGAAGGCACGGTTGAACTCGTCGATGATCTGCCACCCCTGCTCGGACAGCGGCTCGGGGACGGTGGCCGCCTGGAACTGTCTGCCGTTGATGCGCTCGAAGGCCGACGGGTCGCCGTCGCCGGCGCCGATGTTGTACGGGGCGCCGTCCCCGTCCTTGCCGTTGGCGCGCAGGGCCGCGGCGGCGTGGTCGAAGTACAGGTCGTTGATGGCGGCGGAGTAGGTCCACTTGCCGCGGAAGCGGGACAGGAGGGAGGAGACCGCCTTGATGGTGCGGCTGTTGGCCTGGGGGATGGGGATGTCCTCGTAGCTGAGCAGACGGATGTCGGAGCAGGTGGCGAGTTCCTTCTTGATCAGGTCGGACTTGCGCTTGGCGAAGGGTATGGACGCGTCGGTGAACAGGACGACGCCCGCGCGGCCCTCCGACCGGGCGATGATCCAGTCGGCACTGATCTTCGCGACGTCCTCGACCCTGGTGGTGATGTTGCTGAAGAGCTCGGGGTCCTCGCTGGGGCCGGGGGCGGCGACGGCGTGCCAGCCGATCAGCGGGATTCCGGCGAGCCGGGCCCGCTCGACCTGGCGGGCGGTGGACTTCGGGTCGAAGCCTCCGATGACGATCCCGGAGGGTTTGAGCGCGAGCGCCTCGTCGAAGGCCTCACGGATGCCGGCGGGCGTGCCCTGTCCGTTGATGGTGTGCACGTCCCAGCCGATGACCTGCGCTGCTTCCCGGACCCCCTGGGCCACGCCGGCGACACCGGGGTTCGTCAGGGTCTGGGCGATGTAGACGACGGTCCTGTCGGGGACGGCCCTGGGGCCGGTGGTGGGGCCGCTCCAGGGGGCGTTGACGTCCTCCGCCTTCTTGACGACCCGCTTCGCCTTGGCGAGGACGGTGGGGCAGCCGGGCTCCGCGGACGACTCGGGGGAACCGGCGCTGGACGCGGTGCCGCTGGAACCGCCCTCGCAGCCGGCCATCGCGGTGGCGGTCAGCGCCAGCAGCGCGGCGGCCGCCACGGCGGCCTTGCGGGTGTGGTGCACGGGGTCTCCTCACAGGGCGCGAGAGGTACGGGGGCTTGCGTGGGGGAGGAGAGGGACGGGTCTCGGGTGGCGACGGTCCCGGCGCACGGCCCGGCGTCAGGGCGACCGGGGTCGCAACCCGGGCGTGCTGGGGTGGGAATGTAGCAGGTGCCGAGAGAGGCTGTCGGCAACGGACGGTGCACGCGGTATCTACGCGCGGCGACGGACGAAAGACGGGATTTGTAATCAACCGTTGTTCAAGTGCCCCCTTGTCAACGCTCGTGCAGGCGGTACTCTCACACGGCCAGTTCCGGACAAGTGGCCGAATGTTCTCACTGCTTGCGGGGCGCACCTGGCCGGTGCCATGTCCGCTCTCCGGTGTTGGCGCGGTCCGGAGGCAAGGACAGCCGGTCGCCGCTCACGAGCCGTCGAAGGAGGCCGGGTGCCCGCGAACACCGTGGACCCATCACTCGCACAACCGCCGCCTGAACCCGCGGGCCCTTCGCCCCTGTGGCGGCGGCGGGCCGCGACCCTCCTCGACCGATGGCCGTTCCGGCGCAAGCTCAACACCCTGGTGATCGCACCGGTCGTGGTCGTCGGCGCACTGCTCGGCGTCGGCGTCGGCGACCAGGTGGAACAGGCCCAGGAGGCCGACCGGATCGCGGCGCTGGTGCGCGACAGCAAGCAGGTCACGCGGCTGATCAACGAGGTGCAGGCCGAGCACCGGCTGGCACTCGTGCTGTCCGTGCGGTACGACTCGGCCCGCCCGGGAGCCGCCCAGCCGTCGACCACCGAGTACCGCAAGGCGCAGCGGGCCACGGACGCGCAGATCACCGCCGTGCGCTCGGCGTTCGGTTCGAGCCTGCCGAAGGATGAGGAGCGGGGCCTGGACTACCTCCGGGATCTGGCCGTCCTGCGCGACAAGCTGGAAAGGGGATACGTTCCCGCGGCCGACATCGACCCCGCCTACGCCGCGGCGGTCGACTACCTGATCGACGGCATCGGGCTCGACCGCTTCTCCGGCAGCTCGTCCTCGTCGGTCATCACCCTGCTCGACACGGTCCTGCGCGCCGACGCCGCGCACGCGGCATTCGAGAGTGCGGTCTTCTCCGCGCAGAGCCGTGATGCCAACGCGCTCACCGAGTACACGCGGGCGGCCGGCGCCCACGAGCTGTACGAGCAGCACGCTGCCCGTTTCGAGCGGATCGCCACGCGGCAACAGGTCATGCTCCTCGGCGGCATCGAGCGCGCTGCCGAGCAGAACGGCATCGAGTCGCAGTTCGCGGAGCTCCAGATCGATCCGGCGTCGCTGCAGGGCCGGACTCCGGCGCAGCTGCGCGAGGGGATCACCACCGCGACCAAGCAGGCCGCGACCCGCCTGGAGATCACCGGGTCGTTGACCGAGCAGATCGCCGCCCGTGCCGACGCCGCGTCCGCCAGTGCCCTGCGCAGGGCCCTGCTCATGGTGGGTCTGCTCGTGCTGGGCTTCGCCGCCTGGATGGCCTTCTCCGTCCTGGTCCGGCGTTCGGTCCTGCGCCCGGTGACGGCCCTGACCGGTGCCGCGCAGCAGGTCGTCGAGGTCGCGGGTGAGGAACTCGCACGGGTCGCGGACGACGACGCCGCCGACGGCGCTCCGCTGCGGACACGGCCCATCCCGGTCCCGGTCCGCGACGAGATCGGCGAGTTGGCCGAGGCGTTCAACCAGGTGCAGTCGGCAGCCGCCCAACTGCTGGAGCGGCAGGTGCAGAGCCGCCGCAACGTCGCCGAGATGTTCGGCAACGTCGGGCGCCGGGTGAGCAACCTGACCTCGCGTCAGCTCCTGCTGATCGACGCCGTCGAGCGCGAGGAGACCGATCCGGGCCTCCTGGACCAGCTCTACCGCATCGACCACATCGCCGTGCGCCTGCAGCGCAACGCCGACAGCCTGATGCTGCTGGCCGGTATCCGGGAGACCGCCGTGGAGGCCCGCCCCACCACCCTCGGCAATGTCATCCGGGCCGCGCTCGGCCAGATCGAGGGGTACCAACGGGTGTCACTGCGGTCGGAGACGGAGGTCACCATCGCGCCCGACATCCACGACGACCTCACGTTGATGCTCGCCGAACTGCTGGAGAACGCGGTCGAGTTCTCGCCGTCCGACACGTCGGTGGAGGTGACGGTGCGGCCCGGCACCGATGTCACCGCGGACGGCGGGGCTCTGATCGAGGTCATCGACCACGGCCTGGGCATGAGCGCGGAGCGCCTCACCGAGGAGAACGCCCGGCTGGTCCGCCGGGAACGCCTCGACCTGGTGCCGACGAAGGTCCTCGGTCTCTTCGTGGTCGGAGCCCTCGCCCGGCGCTGGGGCATACGGGTGGCCCTGAGCCGCACACCCGGTGGCGGCGTCACCAGTACGGTCTGGATCCCCTCGACACTCCTGCTGACGATGAGCCCCGTGTTCGCCACACCACCCTCCGGGCCTGACCCGGCCGGCGCACCGGCGACCGTTCCGGCCGACGGGCCGGCCACCGTCCCGGCCACGTCCGAGCGGGAGCCCGGCGCCCTCCTGCCGATGCCCGCCGCCACCGCGTCCGTCCTGCAACGCCGGCCGGTGGTCCCGTCGCCGGAGGGCCACCTGCCCCGCCGTACGAGAACGGGGCTCGGCGCCGGATCCGACGAACCCGCGAAGGAGTCGCGCACTCCACTGCGGCGGCGGGTCCGGGGCGCCACGCTCGCCATGACCACACCTCCGGCCGACCGGGCGATCCCCACGGTGCTGCGGCCCGTCGACGCCCAGGCGGTCCGTGCGGAAGTCGACGAGTTCGAGGACGCCTTCCGCAGGGCGGAGCGGGACAGCAGCATGCCCCAGCCGGGTCCTGAGGAGGACCGGTCGCCATCGTCAGAACAGCAATCCCAGAAGGAGCCGGGCCAGTGACCACGTCGACAGGTGACAGCCGTCCCGAGCAGACGGAACCCACCGACCTGCGAGCCGCGGCGGCCGACTTCACCTGGCTGCTCGACCGGTTCGCCACCAAGACCGCCGGGGTCGTCGACGCCATCGCGGTGTCGTCCGACGGCCTGCTGATCGCGGTCACCCAACTGCGCGACCAGGCCGACTCCGAGCGGCTCGCGGCGATCGTCTCCGGCCTCACGAGTCTGGCCGCGGGCGCCTCCGGCAACTACGGCCTGGGCAGCCTCAACAAAGTCATCATCGACATGGAGGGCGGCCATGTGCTCGTGTCGGCCATAGGCAGCGGCGCCGTACTGGGAGTGGTCACGTCCAAGGAGGCGAAGCTCGGCACCATCGCCTACGAGATGGCTCTCTTCGCCAACCGGGCCGGGGCCGCTCTCACCCCCCAACTGGTGCTGGAACTGAAGAACAACGTCGGCGCCACGTCGGCCGGATGACCCTGAGGAGGGATGGTGATGGCCGTCCGTGGACCAGGACCACGCGAGGCAGCAGGGGACGGCGACAGCGCACCGGAGCCCGTGGGCCGCGCCCCCGCCATCCGGCCGTTCCTGCTGACCGCCGGCCGGGTGTCGGGTGGCGGCGCCGGGTCCGCGCTCCCGCTCGAAACGCAGGTCGTGGCCACCTCGGACGGGCTCGCCGCCCTTCGTTCACTCAAGTTCGAACACCGTGACCTCGTCACTTCCTGCCAACGGCCGCAGTCGCTGGCGGAACTGGCCGCCCGGCTGCGACTGCACCTCAACGTCGTCCGGGTGCTGACCGAGGACCTGTGCGCCGCCGGCCACCTGGCGGTGTACGTGCCGAATGCCAGAACATCCCAGGACATCTCCGTACTGCGAAGGGTCATCGATGGTCTCCGTGCCGTCCCCGACTCACGGGGCACACTCCGCAACAGCGGTTGAGCAGCCGCCGCTGCCGGTCAAGCTGGTCATCGCCGGTGGCTTCGGGGTGGGCAAGACCACCGCGGTGGGCGCCATCTCCGAGATCCGGCCGCTCACCACCGAGGCCGCGATCACCGAGGTCGCGGCGGGCGTGGACGACCTCAGGCACACCCCTGACAAGACCACCACCACCGTCGCCATGGACTTCGGCTGCCTCACGATCGACCCGACGCTGAAGCTGTACCTGTTCGGCACACCGGGACAGGAGCGGTTCGGTTTCATGTGGGACGCCCTGGTCCAGGGAGCGCTCGGCGGTCTGGTGATCGTGGACACCCGCCGCCTGGACGACTGCCATGCGGCCGTGGACTACTTCGAGCACAAAGCCATACCCTTCGCGGTCGCCGTCAACGCGTTCGACGGGAAGATCGAGCATGACCTCGACGAGGTGCGCTGGGCGCTGGACCTGACCGAACAGGTACCGCTGATCGCCTTCGACGCACGAAGGACGGGCTCGGTCAGGGACGCGCTCCTGGTCGTACTCGACGTCGCCCTGTCCCGCGCCGAGAAGGCCGCCGCCGGGGGCTGAGCGGTACCGGAGGCCGCCCGCGAAGCCGCGGCCTCCCCTCACCGTCGCCTCCTCCGACAACGCGGAAAGCCGTCCTCCCCGAGGAGAGAACGGCTTCCGACCTGCGACAAAGCTGGTCGGGACGACAGGATTTGAACCTGCGACCCCTTGACCCCCAGTCAAGTGCGCTACCAAGCTGCGCCACGTCCCGATGCGTCCGCGGGTGTCCCGCGTGATCACGCACGTCAACCCTACCGCACATGGACGGGAACCATCGCCCCGGGTGACGGCCGCCGCGTCCGGAACGGGTCGCTTCGCGGCTGTCCGGCATGGGCCTGCGGCGGGGTGGGAAGATCCGGCACGAGGGTCGGCCGGCGGAGAGCGTCGCGGGGAGCTGATGGATGTGGGGACGTCCTGGAACGGGTCGGGCACGGTCGAGGTGCGGCCGGTCGCCGGGCACATCGGGGCCGATATCCACGGTGTCGACCTGGCCGGTCCTCTGACGGACGAGACGGTCGCCAAGGTCCGGGCGGCGTTGCTGCGCTGGAAGGTGGTGTTCTTCCGGGAGCAGGAGCTCGACCACGCCGGGCACGTCGCCTTCGCCCGCCGCTTCGGGGAGCCGATCACGCCGCGGTCCCGGGGCTCCGCCTCGCCCGCCGAGTTCCCGCAGGTGGAGACGACGGCCGACCGGCTGGAGCTGGCGGGGCGGCACGGGATGTCACACGCGGAGTGGCTGGAGCGGCGGCGCCACTCGACGCTGCGGGGCTGGCACGCGGACCACACGGCGCGGATCGACCCGCCGGCCCTGACCGTTCTGCGCGCCGAGCGCGTGCCGCCGTACGGCGGGGACACCACCTGGGCCAACCTGGCCACCGCCTACGCGGGACTGTCCGAGCCCGTGCGGAGGTTCGCCGAGGGGCTCCGCGCGGAGCACCGGCTCGGGGTCGGTTACCTGCCGCGCTCGGGTCCCGACGCGTACATGCTGCACCTGCAGGACCACCAGGTGGCGTCGGCGCATCCGGTGGTCCGTGTGCACCCGGAGAGCGGCGAGCGGGTGCTCTACGTCAACCCGTACTACGTGGAGAACATCATCGGTGTCTCGCGGGCCGAGAACCGGCTGCTGCTGGAGATGTTCGTGGAGCAGGTGACGCGGCCCGAGTACACCGTCCGCTTCCGCTGGGAGCCCGGCAGCGTGGCCATGTGGGACAACCGCGCCACGATCCACCTGGCCCCGGGCGACACCGCCCACCTGGACTTCCCCCGCGTCATGCACCGGGTCATGACGGCGGGGGACGTTCCCGTGGGGGTGGACGGCAGGCCGTCCGAGTCGGTCAGCGGGGCGCCCCTGCACCAGCCGGACGCATCGTAGGTGTGCTGTCCGACGGTGAGGGGCGCGCCCGGCGCCGTCCTGCTGTCAGGCGTTGGGGTCGAACGCGATACCCGACGGCTTGGCCGCCGCGAGGTGGGAGGTGAAGTTGGCGTCCTTCAGGCCGAAGTTGGCGCTGCCGAAGTCGTACGCGCTCACCTTTTCGCGCAGGCCCGCGGGGTAGCCGTTCCAGCCGACCAGGGGCGGGTACTGCCAGGTGCCCTTGTCGTTCTCCGGAGGCTCGTCGCCCGCGCCGGCGGGGCGGAAGGCGTGCGTGCTGACGCCGTCCTTGTGGTACACGATCTTGGGGTGGTTGCCGTCCCAGCGGATCTGGTCGCGGGTGTGGATGTCGAAGCCGCCGTGGGCCGAGGTGGAGACGTACTGGGCCTGGCCGTTCTGCACCCACACCACGACGTGCTCCCAGTCGTGGCGGTGGCCGCCGACGCCGCTGCCGGCCACGGCCTGGTCCTTCTCGAAGTACAGGCCGTACATCACGGCGCACCAGCCGTTGTTGCACTTGTAGCGGGAGTAGCCGTTGGTGTTGTCGAGGTCCGAGGCGTCGTGGCACTCGCCGTTGACGGCGCCTGCCGGGTTCAGGCCGCCGTTGACGGTTCCGTCGGGGCCGATGGCGGGCGTGGGGTAGCAGCCGTCCGTGTCGTAGTCGTACGCGGGCTGCCAGGTCTGCTCGGTCGTGTCCGCGTTGGCGGGCAGCGCCTGGGGCGGGGCCGCGAGCGCGCTGCCGGGGAAGGCGATCACCAGCGCCGCGGCGCTGCCGGAAATGACGGATGCTCTGCGGAGCCTTCGCGCACGCGTGTTCATTGCGTCCTCCTGGTGCTGCCGTGGGGGGAGGTGGGGGTGGGGGCATGCGAACAGGATTGACATGCCCAGAACAGCACCTGCGAATCACGTTGACGCACCGAAGATCAACCGATGCCACGGCCATGACGGGTCGGACAACGGGCATTGCCGACGGAGGAGTTGGGCAGCCGCCCGGACGGGACCCGGGAGAAGGGCCGGCGGAGACGGGGCGGGGAGAGGGCTCCCGCGCACTGCGGGAGCCCCTCCAGGACACGGCCCGGACGGCAGAACCCGGGCGCGATCAGCCGGGAACGACAGTCCCCCTCCCCCGGTCGGTTCGGAGGGCGCCCCGGCCACGATCCAGGGCGGGGACACGCGCCGTACCCGACGGTGGACCACTGTCGCGCAGCCATACGCCCCGGCCGCCTCCGGGCCACTTCCGACCACCAAGGGGCCGGGCCCCCGCCGAAACACGGGACGCGCCCGGCGTGGTCGCGCTCGACAACCCGACGCTCATGCCGATGTTCGTGGCACCCGTCGCCGGTCTGCTCACGGGCAAGGTGGGCGGCGGCCGCCTGATGGCACTCGGGCTGTTCCTCCAGGGTGTGGGGCTCGGCTGGATCAACCTCGTCGTGGACACCGAGACGGCGTACTCGTCCCTGGTCGGTCCGATGATCGTGGCCGGTGCCGGCATGGGCTTCGTGTTCGCGCCCACCGCGGCCGTCGTCCTCGGCTCCGTCGCCAAGGAGCACGCGGGCAAGGCGTCCGGCGCCAACACCACGGATCCGCGAGGTCGGTGGCGCCCTCGGCATCGCGGTCCTCAGCACCGTGTTCGTGGCGTACGGCAGCACGCGCACCCCGCAGGACTTCGTCGACGGGCCGCGGCCCGCGGTGTGGGTCGGTGTGGCCGTGATGTTCGCGGGTGCCCTGTGCGCGCTCGGCATCCCGCGCCGCCCGCGGCCCGCGGAGGACTGAGTCCGCTTCGGCTCGCGGTGGCTGCCCGGTGCGTACGGACGCGCCGGGCAGCCGCGTTCCACGACGTGCCGAGGCGCGGAGGAGTCGAGGTGCTGACACGGTGATCAACCGGGCGGCACAATGGCGGACGGTTCGAAAGGGGCAGAGACGTGAGTGCGGATCAGAGACTGCCGGGCCGGCTGAACACCTCCGTGGCGCACAACGCACGCGTCTGGAACTACTGGATCGGCGGCAGGGACCACTACGAGGTCGACCAGCGGGTCGGAGAGCACGTCGCCTCGATGTTCCCGGTCATCCGGGACATCGCCCGCGCCGACCGCGAGTTCCTGGGCCGGGCGGTGCGCTTCCTGGCCGAGGATCGCGGGGCGCGGCAGTTCCTCGACATCGGCACCGGGCTGCCGACGGCGGAGAACACCCACGAGATCGCCCAGGGGATCGCGCCCGAGTCGCGGATCGTCTACGTCGACAACGACCCCGTCGTGCTCCTGCACGCCCGCGCGTTGCTGACGGGCACCCGCGAAGGCGTCACCGAGTACGTCGACGCCGACCTGCGCGATCCGGACGCCCTGCTCCAACGGGCCGCGCGCGCACTGGACTTCACCCGGCCGGTCGCCGTCATGATGCTGGGCGTCCTCAACTTCGTCCTGGACACCGGCGAGGCGCGGGACATCGTACGGCGGATCATGGCGGCGGTGCCCTCCGGCAGTTTCCTCGTCCTGACGCACCCCACGGCCGACGCCGACCTCGGCGGCGAGGGCCAGATCCCGGCCATGAGGTTCTGGAACGAGAACGCCACCCCGCCCATCACCGCCCGCACCCGCGCGGATGTCACGGCGTTCTTCGAGGGACTGGAACTGCTCGATCCGGGTCTGGTGTCGTGCTCGCACTGGCGTGCCGACTCCGGCTCCCCCGTCGTGGTACCGCAGTTCGGGGCGGTTGCCGTGAAACCCTGAGCGGAGCAGCGAGCGCGCGAGGAGGACGTATGACGACCCTGGCCGACCCCGTCCCCGGCGGTCGCCCCAAAGACGTCGGGCGGGCCAGGGCACAGGCCAAGGACCTGTCCACCAAGGGCGTGCACGGTGTCGTCCTCGCCTACGTCGACACCGCGGGCATCTGCCGGGTGAAGACGATCCCGGTGTCCCGGCTCGCCTCCGCGTCGGCCTGGGGCGTCGGCATGTCGCCGGTGTTCGACACGTTCCTCGCGAACGACTCCATCGTCACCACCGACGTGCTCGGCTCACCGGACGGCGACCTGCGTCTCTATCCCGACCTCGACCAGGTCGTGGCCCTGTCGGCGCAGCCCGGCTGGGCGTGGGCCCCGGTCGACCGGATCACCCAGCAGGGGGCGCGGCACCCGGCGTGCAGCCGCACGTTCCTGCGCCGGATCGTCAGGGACGCCTCCCTGCGCCACGGCATCGAGTTCAAGGCGGCCGTCGAGGTCGAGTGGGCCGTCGGGCAGGCCACGGCGCCCGGCGACACGTTCGTCCCCGGCGTCACCGGCCCGGCCTACAGCGCCACCCGGCAGGTCGAACTGAGCGACTACGCACTGGAGTTGCTGACGTCGTTAGCGGAACAGGGCGTCGCGGTCGACCAGATCCACCCCGAGTACGCGTCCGGCCAGTTCGAGATCTCCGTGGGCGCGCTGGACCCGGTGGCCGCCGCGGACCGCAGCGTGCTGGTGCGGCAGACCATCCGGGCGGTGTCGCGGCGCCACGGGCTCAGGGCGTCGTTCTCACCGGCCGTCCTTGCCCAGGGCGTCGGCAACGGCGGGCACATCCACCTCTCGGCCTGGCGCAACGGGGTGAACCTCCATGCCGGGGGCGACCGGCGGTACGGCATGACGGCCGATGCCGAGTCGTTCGTGGCGGGCCTGCTCGGGCACCTCCCGGCGCTGACGGCCGTCACCGCCCCGTCCCCGGCCAGCCATCTGCGGCTGCGGCCCTCGCAGTGGGCCGGGGTGTTCACCGCCTGGGGGCACGAGACCCGTGAGACCGCGGTGCGCGTCATCACCGGGATGACGGGCCGCCAGGCACAGGACGCGAACCTGGAGGTCAAGCCCGTCGACCTGGCCGCCAACCCGTACCTCGCCCTGGGCTGCCTGATCGCTGCCGGGCTCGACGGCCTGGAGTCGGCCGCGGCCCTGCCCGACGAGACCAGCGGCGACCCGGCACGACTGGCCGCCGAGGAGGCGGCGGCCCGTGGCGTGCGCCGCCTGCCGACCTCACTGGCGGCGTCCGTCGAGGAGTTCCGCCGGGACGAGGTGCTGCGCGCCGCGCTGGAACCGGTCCTCGCCGACGCGGTGATCGCCGTGCGCGCCGGCGAGATCGAGGCCGTGTCCGGACTGGACGACGAGCTCGTGGCGGCGGCGTACCGCTGGAAGTACTGACCACCGTGAGCCCTCCGTCCTCCGCCACCGGTCCGGTGCACGAGGCCCTCGCCGCCCTCCCCCTCGTGGACCACCACTGCCACGGCGTGGTCACCACCGATCCGGGCCCGGACGGGTTCGAGTCGCTGATCACCGAGGGTGATGCCTGGCCAGGCAGCGGGATCTCCCTCTTCGACACCCCTGTCGGCGTGGCGATCCGCCGCCACTGCGCTCCCGTCCTGGACCTGCCGCGGCACGCGCCCGCCACGGCGTACCTGGCACGGCGTGCGGAGCTGGGACCGCACGAGGTGAATGGGCGGTTCCTCACGGCCGCGGGCACCGAGGTGTTCTGCGTCGACACCGGGTACGCCCCCGACGACGTCACGACACCCGCGGAACTCGCCGCGGCGGCCGGGAACGCCGTCGCCTACGAGGTCGTACGTCTGGAGAGCGTCGCCGAGGCCGTGGCGGCGGAGGGTGTGGAGCCGGCCGAGTACGCCACCGCCTTCCGCGTCGCCGTCCAGGACGCGGTCGAACGGCGGGACGTCGTGGCGGTGAAGTCGGTGGCCGCCTACCGCACGGGCTTCGACCTGGACCCGGCCCGCCCCTCGGCCGCCGACGTCACGGCGGCGGCCGCACGCTGGCTGAACAGCACGGAAGCCGTCCCCCGGCTGAACGACCCCGTCCTCGTGCGCCACGTGCTGTGGACCGCCGTGGACCTCGGGCTCCCCCTCCAACTGCACGTCGGCTTCGGGGACAACGACATCCGGATGCACCGGGTGGACCCCACCCACCTGACCGACTGGCTGCATCTGACGTCCGGCACCATCCCGGTCATGCTGCTGCACTGCTGGCCCTACCAGCGCCAGGCCGCCTACCTGTCGGCGGTCTTCGAGCAGGTGTACCTCGACGTCGGTCTCACCCTGCACCACGTCGGCCCCGCCCGGGCGCGGGCCGTGCTGGAGGAGGCCCTGGAGATCACCCCGTTCCGCAAGCTCCTGCACAGCTCGGACGCGTACGGGGCGGCCGAGTTCCACCACCTCGGTTCCCTGACCTTCCGCCACGGCCTGGCCGCCCTGCTCCAGTCCCGGGTGGACAGCGACGAGTTGAGCCTGCCGGACGCCCTGCGCATCGCCAGGTGGACGGCCCGCGACAACGCGAGCCGCGTCTACGGCTTCAACTCCCGGCGGTCGCCGGGCCTTTAGAGGCGCGGCACTGCAGAATGGACGCGTGCCGCCTTTCGACCGGACCCGTTTGCGGCTGCCCCGTGGGGCCCGCGCCGACGCCGCGCTGGCCGGCGGGGTGTTCGTGTTGGTGGCGCTGGGCGCCGAGGGGCAGCGGCTGAGTCATGGCCGGGTCCCGGTGCCCTCACTGATCGCGTCCTGGTTGCTGATCACGGCGGTGTGCGGGGCGCTGCTGTTCCGGCGCCGGTATCCGGTGACCGTGGGCTGGTTCACGGTGGTGGTCACGGGCGCCTACTACTTGCTGAGCGTGGTCGACGGCCCGCTGATCCTTGTTCCGATCGTGGCGTTGTACGCCATCGCGGCGCAGGGCCGGCTGCGAGCGGCCATCGCCATGGCGGCGACCATGGTGATCGGCGTGGGCGCGGGCACCCTCGCGGGCAACCGCGATGTCAACGGCACGGCGGTGTTCATGCTCGCCGGCTGGCTTGTCGCCGTCGTCGCCCTCGGCAGCGTGCGGTACGGCCGGGTGGCGTACGCCGAGGAGGAGGCGCGGCTGCGGGCCACCGAGGAACGGCTGCGCATCGCCCGGGAGCTGCACGATGTGGTCGGGCACAACGTGTCGATGATCAACGTGCAGGCGGCTTCGGCCCTGCACCGGCTGAAGAAGGACCCTGGCCGGGCCGAGGAGGCGCTCGGAGCGATCAAGGCGAGCAGCCGGGAGACCCTGCGGGAGCTGCGGGCCACGCTCGGTGTGCTCCGGCAGGTCGACGAGGCGGCGCCCACGGCACCCGCGCCGGGTCTGGCACGGGTGGAGGAGCTGGTGGGCTCGGCGAAGCTGGCGGGGCTCTCGGTGAGGTTCGAGCGGACCGGGGCCGAGCGTGCCCTGCCGGCCCCGGTCGACCTGGCCGCCTACCGGATCGTGCAGGAGTCGCTGACCAACGCCGTCCGGCACAGCGGCGCCGGACGGGTCACGGTCCGGGTCGTCTACGGGGACGGGGAGCTGACCCTGGGAGTCCAGGACGACGGCGTGGGCTCGGCGGCCCGTTCGGCCGGGGCGGGTGGCGGCAGCGGGATCGCCGGCATGACGGAGCGGGCGCGGGCACTGGGCGGCGAGCTGACCGCGGGCCCGCGGCCGGAGGGCGGCTTCGCGGTGCGGGCCAGGCTGCCGTACGGGGTCACAGGAGAACAGATGGAGCGGAGTGACAGATGATCAGGGTCCTGCTGGCGGACGACCAGCGGCTCGTCCGGGCCGGGTTCCGGTCGATCCTGGATGACGAGGACGACATCGAGGTGGTGGGGGAGGCCGCGGACGGGCAGGCCGCGGTGTCGACGTGCCGCGAACTCCGTCCGGACGTGGTGCTGATGGACATCCGGATGCCGGGCATGGACGGTCTGGAAGCCTCCCGGGCCATCGCCGGGGATGAGCGGCTGGCGTCGGTGAAGGTGGTCATCCTGACGACCTTCGATCTGGACGACTACGTGTACGGGGCGCTGCGCTCCGGGGCGACGGGCTTTCTGGTGAAGGACACGGAGCCGGAGGAACTGCTGCACGCGGTGCGGGTCGCCGCCCGGGGCGACGCCCTGATCAGCCCGTCGGTCACACGGCGGCTCATCGCCGAGTTCGCGGGCCGGGTGAAGGGCCCGGAGCCGGATCCTCGGCTCGATGTCCTCACCGGCCGGGAGCGCGAGGTCATGCGGCTGGTGGCCGCGGGGCTCACGAACGACGAGATCGCGGCGCGGCTGGTGCTGTCACCGTCGACGGCGAAGACGCATGTCAGCCGGATCATGTCGAAGCTGGGGGCGCGGGACAGGTCGCAGGTCGTGGTGCTGGCGTACGAGTCCGGCATGGTCAGCCCGGGCTGGCTGGCGGAGTAGGCCGGCCGCGGCCGGGCACGGGAGCCGGCGACCTGGGCCGTCGGTCGCCGGGCAGCCGACAGCCCGGACCGCCCGTCACGAGGCAGCCCGGGCGACCGGGGCCGTCCGTCGGGGTATCACCCGGCAACCCGGTGCCGTCCGGCGGGGATGACCCGGCAACCCAGGGCCGCCCACCACGGGACACCCAGCAACCCGGAGCCGCCCACCACGCGACACCCAGCAACCCGGAGCCGGGAGACCAACAACCCGGGGCCGTCAACGGCGAGCCGCTCGGCAACCCCTGAGGTACGCCGCGATGGTGTCCTACATCCGCTGGGGTACGCCAGGTGTCGTCCGGGGACTGACGACCCGGGCCCGGCCGCGCAGGGACGATCCAGTGCGTGAACACACCCACCTTCCCGGCACGGGGCATCGCCGCGTTCGTCGGCGCGCTCGTCGGGGCTGCCTTCGGAATGCTGCTGGTCACGGCCGCCGGGGCCCTGGCGATGGAGATCGGCGGCGTGCTGATCGCCCTCGGGACGGGCGTGCCCACGGTGTGCGGCGCCGTGGTGGGCGTGCTTCTTACGCCAGGCCACTCCCGTTCGAATACGAGGTAGTCACCATGTCTCCCACTCGCGGCGCAGCCGCGTCCGTCGCCCCACCCGCACCGGGCCGGTCGGATCCGCCGCACGGCGGCCGGTTCGGCGCCCTGGCCGGCTGGGCGCAGCGTCACCGCTGGACTGCCCTGCTGCTCTGGGTGGCCGTCCTGGCCGCCGTCACGCTGGGTTCGCAGGCCGCGGGCTCCGCGTACAGGAACGACTTCTCCCTGCCGGGCACCGATTCCCAGGCCGCCACCGACCTGTTCAAGCGGCACGGTTCCGCCCAGGCCGGCGACAGCGTCGACATCGTGCTGAAGGACAGCCGGGGCGTCGACGGGTCCAAGGAAGCCGTCGAGAAGATGCTGGCCGAGGTGAAGGCGCTGCCGAGCGTCGCCGAGATCCGCAGTCCGTACGCCGACGCCTCCGCCGTGTCCGAGGACGGCACGATCGGCTACGCCACCGTGACGCTGGACGGCAAGGCCGAGTCCGTGCCCAAAAAGGACGTCACCGCGATCATCGACACCGCCAAGGGTGCCGAGAAGAACGGGCTCCAGGTCGAGCTCGGCGGCGACGCCGTGCGAGGCGCGGAGGACAAGGGAAGCCCGACCGCGGAACTGGCCGGCATCGTGGCCGCCCTGGTCATCCTGGGTCTGCTCTTCGGCTCGTTGGTGGCGGCCGCCGTGCCGCTGATCACCGCCCTGTTCGCGGTCGGCTCGGCCCTCGGCCTGATCGCCCTCGCCTCGCACGTCTTCACCGTCGCCGACTTCACGCCGCCCATCACGATGCTCGTCGGACTCGGCGTCGGCGTCGACTACGCCCTGCTGATCTTCTACCGCTACCGGCACGAGCTCACCGACGGCGCCGACCCGGCCGTCGCCACCCGCAAAGCCCTGAACGCCGCCGGCCGCACGGTCTTCTTCGCCGGCTGCACCGTGATCATCGCCCTGCTCGGCCTGGTGGCGCTCGGCCTCGGCTCACTGCAGGGCGTGGCGCTGGCCCTGGCCCTGACCGTGCTGACCACCATGGCCGCGTCCCTGGTCCTGCTGCCCGCGCTGCTGGCGCTCTTCGGCAGGCGCATCCAGCGCCACGTGCTGAAGCACGCGGCCAGGGCCGCGGCCAAGGGCAGGGCCGAAGGCCGCCGCTGGCGGGCCTTGGCGGCGGGCGTGCAGCGCCGTCCGCTTCCGGCCCTGCTGGTCGCCGTCCTCGCCCTGCTGGCCCTGTCCGCCCCGGCGCTGGGCATGCGGCTCGGCTTCGCCGACGCGGGCAACGACCCGAGGACCTCGACCTCCAGGAAGGCGTACGACCTGCTCGCCGAGGGCTTCGGCGCGGGCTTCAACGGTCCGCTGGTGGTCCTGGCGCAGGGCGACGAGGCCGCCGGCGAGGCCGTCCGGAACGAACTGGCCAAGGCCGAGGGCGTGGCCGCGGCCAGTCCCCCGATGCCCTCCGAGGACGGCGCCCTGTCCACCGTGATCGTCTACCCCGAGGCGGCGCCGCAGGACGAGGGCACCACGGACCTCGTGCATCACCTGCGCGACGACGTGGCTCCGGAGATTGAGCGCGACACCGGCGCCGGCATCCTGGTCGGCGGTTCCACCGCCGCCTCCCAGGACTTCGCGGACACGGTCTCGCAACGGCTGCCGCTGTTCGTCGCCGTCGTCGTCGGACTGTCCTCACTGCTGCTGATGCTGGTCTTCCGGTCGGTCCTGATCCCCGTCAAGGCGGCTGTGCTGAACCTGCTCTCGATCTCCGCCGCGCTCGGCGCCATGACCCTGGTGTTCCAGGAGGGCTGGTTCGGGGTGCAGCAGGGGCCGATCGAGGCCTTCCTCCCCGTGCTGATCTTCGCGATCGTGTTCGGTCTTTCCATGGACTACGAGGTGTTCCTCGTCTCGCGGATCCATGAGGAGTGGGAGCGTACGAAGGACCACTCCCTCGCGGTGCGGGAAGGGCTGGCCGCCACCGGCAAGGTGATCACGGCGGCCGGGGCCATCATGATCGTGGTGTTCGGCGCCTTCATGCTGAGCACCGACCGGATGCTCCAGCAGTTCGGTCTCGGCCTCGCCGTGGCGATCCTGATGGACGCGCTGATCATCCGCTGCCTCATCGTCCCGGCAGCCATGCAGCTGCTCGGCACGTGGGCCTGGTGGCTGCCCGCTCCCCTCGCCCGGCGACTGCCCACGGTGGCGCTCGAACGCCCCGCTGAACACCTGACGCCCGCCCTGGAGGAGCCCGGTCACTGACAGGTGGATTCCGGCGGCCGTCGCCGCACGGTCGGTTCCCTCAGGACGGCCGTGGGGCCCGGCGGCCGCCGGGCCCCACGGAGAGGTGCTCAATGGCCCCGGCCGGCGGACGAGTCCCCCGACCCGCCACATCAGTCCATGTCCAAACCGTCGATCAGCCGATTCAGAAAGCGCCCGAACGTGGCCGCAGGGTCGAGGGCGCGCCCGGGCGAGGCGAGCACGTCGGCGAGTTCCGGATGGCGGCCGTCGGCCGCGACGGCCGCCAGGTAACGTGCCTCGGCCGCCGCCCGGTCGGGGGACCTGGCGACGGACGCCTGCGCCAGCTCATGCGCGACATGCCCCGCCACGAACGCCGTGAGCTGGGCGAACGCCTCCAGCCTCGCCGCACCGTCGAGACCGGTGGGCCGCAGCGCGGCGAGCACGCGCTCCAGAAACGCGAGGGTGTTGGGGCCGGGCACCCGGCGGGTGGACAGCGCGGCGGGCAGCCAGGGATGCCGCAGCATGAGGTCACGCTGGAGATGGGCGACGGCCCGCAGGTCGGCACGCCAGTCACCGCTGGGTGGGGAAGCCGTCGGCAGTTCCCCGCTGACGTGGTCGACCATCAGCTCCACCAGCGTCTCCTTGTCGGGCGCGTAGCTGTAGAGCGACATGACTCCGGCTCCGACGCGTTCGGCGACCCGCCGCATGGTGACCGCTTCGAGCCCTTCCGCGTCCGCCAGGGAGACGGCCGCCTCCGTGATCGCCTCGCGGCTGAAGGCGGGCCTGCGTCCCCTGCGGGGCCGGGCGTCGCCGAGCCAGAGCTGTTGGGGGTCGACGCCCGTGGCGCCGGACCCGCCCTCACGGGTCACGGTCCTCGCGTTCCTCTCCTCGTCACTGCGGCCCTTGCGGACGTCATCCAAGCATGCTCTATTCTCGTACAACGTACGGAAATAGAGAAGGGGGACCCCGATGACCTCACACACCCACGACACCGCACACGCCTCGCCCCGGCCTGCCTGGACACCGCCCGGCGGGAAACCGCCGCTGTCCTCCCGGCTGTTGAGGGCGACCTGGCGCCGCCTTCCGGCCAGGCTGTACGAGGTCGGACGGGAGCCGGGGCTGACCGTCCCGGGCGCCGACGGCAGCCCGCTGGTCACGGACCACTACTTCCCCCGTGCCGAGGGCGACTTCCCGACCCTCCTCGTGCGCTCGCCCTACGGCAGGGGCATACCGTGGTCCCCGATGTACGGCGTGCTCTTCGCCGAACAGGGCTTCCACGTTGTCCTGCAGAGCTGCCGCGGCACCGGCGGCTCGGGCGGCGCCTTCGACCTGTGGCGCAACGAGGCCGCCGACGGCCGGGCCACGGTGTCCTGGCTGCGGGACCAGCCCTGGTTCACCGGCGCCCTGGGGACGATCGGCCCCAGCTATCTCGGCTACGTACAGTGGGCACTGGCCCTGGATCCGCCACCGGAGCTGAAGGCGATGGTCGTGCAGGTGGGCCTGCACGACCCCCACGCCCTGTTCTACGGGAACGGCGCCCTGCGCCTGGACACCGCCCTCGCTGTCGCCGTGGGGATGACGTACCAGCACCGAGGTCTCCTACCCCTGGCGAAAGCCACCCTGCGCCTGAAGCGCCGACTGCGCGGGATCACCACGGCGCGGCCACTGCGCGGGGCGTACGGGTCAGCCCTCGGCGACGAAGTGCCCTGGCTGGACGACGTGATGACACATCCGGACGCCGACGCCCCCTACTGGCACGGCGCGTCAGTGGCCGCGGCCGCGGAGGGGCTGACCGTCCCGACCGGTCTGATCAGCGGGTGGCACGACGCCCTGCTCGACCAGACGCTGGAGCAGTACGGCCGACTGCGCCGGGCCGGATGCGAGGCCGCTCTGCTCGTCGGCCCCTGGACCCATACCTCCGCCCTGCGACAGGGCTGGCCCGAGGTGTTCACCGAGAGCCTCGCCTGGCTGCGCGCGCACCTGTGCGGCGACGCCTCGGGGCTGCGCCCCACCGCGGTGCGCGTCCACCTCGGCGGGGAGGACACCTGGCGGGACCTCGATGACTGGCCGACGGACCCGGCCGCCACCACGGCGTGGTTTCCCACGCCGGACGGGCACCTCGTCCAGCAGGCCCCCACGGACAACGCCCCTCTGGCCTCCCTCCGCCACGACCCGGCCGACCCCACACCGTCCCTCGGCGGGCCCCTGCTCTCCCCCGACGCCGGCCCCCGCGACAACGGCACCCTGGAGGTGCGGCCGGACGTCCTGACCTTCACGGGTCCTCCGCTGACCGAGCCCGTCGACGTCGTCGGCCCGGTCTCCGCACGGCTGACCGTAGCGACGGACACCGGACACGCCGACGTCTTCACCCGCCTGTGCGACGTGGACACCGAAGGCCGTTCCGTCAACGTCTGTGACGGGCTGGCCCCGGTGCGGACGTCCGGCGCGGCTCCCACCGAGGTCACCGTGGAGATGAGCGCCACCGCCCACCGGTTCGCCGTCGGACACCGCGTCCGCTGGCAGATCAGCGCGGGCGCCCACCCGCGCTACGCGCTCAACCCCGGCACCGGGGAGTCACGGGTGGACGCCGTCGACTTCACCCCCGTACGCATCACCCTCCACGAGGACTCGGCGCTGCTGCTCCCTCTCTGAGGGACGCGCACCACGCGACGGAGGGGAGTTGGTCAGCGCAGGGCTCCCTTCGTGGCGTCGGCGATGAATCCGCGGGCGAAGAAGGTGAACACCAGCACCAGCGGGATGACCGCCAGCAGCACCCCGGCCATCACCATGCTGTAGTCGGTGGAGTGGCCGGCGTACAGCTGCGCCAGCGCCACCTGGAGGGTGAGCCGGCTCGGGTCGACCAGCATGACCAGGGGCAGGACGTAGTCGTTCCAGGCGGCGATGAAGGTGTAGATGCCGAGGAACGCCAGCGCCGGGCGGACACAGGGCAGCACCACGTGCCAGTACTGCCGGAAGAACCCGGCACCCTCGATGCGGGCGGCGTCCAGCAGTTCGTCGGGGACGCCCGTGCTGGTGTACTGGCGCATCCAGAAGATGCCGAAGGCGTTCGCCGCGGCCGGCACGATGAGCGCCTTGAGGGTGCCCAGCCAGCCCAGCTGCACCATGATCTCGTACTGCGGGATGATCGCGAGCTGGGTCGGCAGGATGTACATCGCCAGCAGCAGCCCGAACAGCAACCTCTTGCCCGGGAACTCGTACTTGGCGAAGGCGAAGGCGGCCAGCGAGTCGAAGAACAGGACGAGCGCTGTCGTACAGACCGCCACGGTCACGGTGTTGAACAGCGACCCGAAGAAGTCCATCTTGTCGAAGAGGTGCTGGATGTTGGTCAGCAGGTTGTCGCCGAGCCACAGCTTCGGCGGGTAACTGTAGATGTCCTGCGAGGTGTTGGTCGCCATGACGACGATCCAGTAGAACGGGAACACCGAGATGACGACGCAGATCATCAGGACGGCGTGGACGCTCAGGCCCCTCAGGCGTTTGCGGTTCTGGCTGTTCACGGCCGTCGCTCCTTACGCTGCACCAGGCGCCAGTTGATGATGACGATGAGCAGGATCACCAGGAAGAAGGCCCAGACGATCGCGGCGGCGTAACCGAAGTCGTTGTTGTCGAAGGCCTGGTGGTAGAAGTACAGCAGCGTGGTCAGGCCCGCCTGGCCCGGGCCTCCGGAGTTGGGGTTGGTGGAGGCGTCGCTGCCGAACAGCACCTGGGGCTCGGTGAAGCTCTGCAGGCCGGTGACCGTGGAGATCACCACGGTGAACAGGATGATGGGCCGCAGCAGCGGGATCGTGATGGAGAAGAAGATCCGTGCCGGGCCGGCTCCGTCCATCCGCGCGGCCTCGTACAGCTCCGAGGGGATCGCCTGGAGACCGGCGAGGTAGATGATGGCGTTGTAGCCGGTCCACTGCCAGGTCATCAGCGCCGCGATCACCAGCTTGATCGTCCACTCGTTGCTCATCCATGGCACGGCCGACAGATGCAGCCCCTTCAGGATGGCGTTGATCAGGCCGAAGTTGTTGCTGAAGATCGCGCCGAAGAAGATCGCGATGGCCACCAGCGAGGTGATGCTGGGGATGAACAGGGCGACGCGGTAGAAGCCGGTGAAGCGCTTGGTGGAGTTCACCAGGACCGCCATCACCAGCGCCATGAAGAGCATCGGCACGGTCGACAGCACCCAGATGACCAGGGTGTTGCGCAGCGAGAGCCAGAAGATGGGGTCGTCCCACAGGAAGCGGAACTGCTGGAGCCCGACGAACTGCATGTCCCCGATGCCGTCCCACTTCTGGAACGCCAGGTACACGGTGTACAGCATCGGGAAGAGCATGAACACCGAGAAGAGCAGGTAGTACGGCGAGACCGCCAGGTACTGCGGCCAGTACCGGGCGATCCCGCGCCGCGGCCCGCGCCGGGCCCCGGCCGACACCGGCCGGACCCGGCGGGGCCGCCCCGGACCACGGCGGTGGTCCGGGGCGGGACGCCCGGTGGGGCCGGCAGCGGGTCCCGAGGGCGGACCGGTGGGAGCCGGGCCGGCTACCGGGCTTGACGACATGTCACTTCACTCCCTGCCGCTGGGCGATCTGCTTGGCCTGGCTGACCGCGTCCTTCCAGGCCTGCTCGGGGTCCTTGCCCTTGGACTCGATGGCGGTCAGCTGGTTGAAGTAGGCGGCGGAGACGGCCGCGTCGGCCGGGGCCTCGTAGGCGGCGGGGATCTTCTCGGCGGCCGGGCCGAAGATCTCGATGGTCTTCTGACCGCCGAAGAAGGCGTCGCCCCCGGTCAGCGCGGGCAGCTTGTACGCGGCCGGGGCGGTCGGGAACAGGGCCGCGTCGGTGAAGCCGCGGGCCTGGTTCTCGGGGCTGAGGATCCAGGTGATGACCTTGAAGGCCAGGTCCGGGTTGGCGCAGGTCGAGGGCAGCGCCAGGAAGGACCCACCCAGGTTGGAGGGCCCGCCGGGCAGGCTCGCCACCCGCCACTTGCCCTTGGTGCCCGGTGCCGCGTTGGAGATGTCCAGCGCGTGCCAGGCGGCACCGATCTCGGTCCCGAGGGTGCCGTTGCCGATGGCGGCGTTCCAGGTGTTGTCGTTGATCTTGGCGTCGATCTTGAGGGTGTAGGGCTTGACCGCGGTGGTCCAGGCGGTGCGGATGTGGTCCTGGTCGCCGATGAACTTGTTGTTCTCGTCGATGAACCGCGTGGTGCCCTGCCCGATCATCATCGTGAACACCGAGCCGATGTTGTTGATCAGGAACGTCTTCGGCAGGGCCTTGTGCAGTTCGACGCCGGCGTCGAAGTAGGCGTCCCAGGTGGACAGCTGGGCGGAGACCTTCGCCGGGTCGGTGGGCAGCCCCGCCTTGTCGAAGAGGTCCTCGCGGTAGTACATCGCGCAGGGACCGATGTCGATCGGGAAGCCGATGAGCTTGCCGTCCTGGCTGGTGGCCTGCTTCAGCTTCCACGACAGGTAGTCCGGGGCCAGCTTGTCGGCACCGAGCGTGTTCAGGTCGATGAAGCGGTTGGCGTTGGGCAGGAAGGAGGCGATGTCCTCGCCCTTGATGCCGGTGATGTCGGGGGCGGACGCGGCGGACTTCAGGCCGGTGAGCAGCTTGGTCTTGAAGTCACCGCCGATCACGGACGTCTTGAGGGTGGCGTCCGAGAAGTGCTTCTTGGCGTCGGCCACGACCTTGTCGCTCAGGCCGCCGGCCCAGTACCAGAACTTGAGGTTCTTGCTGTCCTTGCTGCCACTCTTTCCGGAGCCGCCGCCGCACGCGGCGGTCAGACCGGCCGTCGCGGCCGTCAGCACGGCGGCCTCGAGGAATCGTCTGCGGGAAAGGTCCACGGTTTTCTCCTGGTGTTCGGCGTGTCCGGCAAGGACCTGCTGGTCGTGGGCGGCGGCGGGCGCGGCGGGGGTTCCGGCTGGCCGAAGAGCGTCGGCGTCCGCGAACGCGCCTGGCTACCCGGAACGGTGTGAGCTGGTCCTCTCGGACGTCGCCGATGCGTCGGGGCGGCGAAATATGCCTCTTCTCCGCTTCGGCGGACCGGAGTGGGGTCCGGGCCTGGCTCGAATTACGCAAGAGAGTGCACCCGGTGCGCGAGTTTGACAAGGGTCAAGCAGAGATCGAGACATTCATGCGCGACTTTGCTTGAGTTTGGCGAGTTGGCGAGTATGGTCAGCGCATGCTCCCTGACCGAAGACATCAGCTGATCCTGCGCGTCCTGCGCGCGGAGGGGCCGACCACGGTGACCTCCCTGGCCGACAAGGTCGGGGCCAGCCAGGCCACCATCCGGCGTGACCTCGTGCAGCTGGAGGAGGAGGGGCTGCTCAAGCGCGTCTACGGCGGCGCGGCCCCCCTCGACGGTGAGGACGACCCGTTCGCCGACGTGGCCGCGGTCCGGGTGGAGGCCAAGGACGCGCTGGCCGCGTGGTGCGCGGAACTGGTGAGGGACGGCGAGACGGTGCTGCTCGACATCGGCACCACCGCCCATCGGGTGGCGCGCCATCTGCACGGCCGGGGGCTGACCGTGATCACCAGCAATCTGGCCGTCTACGAGGAGCTCCAGGACGACAAGGACGTCCAGCTGATCCTGCTGGGCGGTGTGGTCCGGCGCGAGTACCGTTCACTCGTCGGGTTCCTCACCGAGGACAATCTGCGCCAGATCCACGCGGACCGGCTGTTCCTCGGCACGAGCGGCGTCCGCCCCGACGGTCAGGTGCTGGACACCACCGCCGTCGAGGTGCCCGTGAAACGGGCGATGATCGCCGCGAGCGCCCAGGTGGTCCTGGTGGCGGACGCGGGCAAGTTCCCCGGCACCGGCATGGCCCGGGTGTGCGGGCCACAGGACCTCGACATCGTGGTGACCAACGCCCCCGGAGACGAGGCGACCTGCGGCCGGCTGCGCGAGGCGGGAGTCGAGGTGGTCGAGATATGAGACTCACGATTCTGGGCGGCGGCGGCTTCCGCGTCCCGCTGGTCTACCGGGCCCTGCTGGGAGACCGCGGCGAGGGACGCGTCACCGACGTGACCCTCCACGACCTGGACGCCTCCCGGCTGGCGACCATCCGCAAGGTCCTCGCCGACCAGGCGGCCGGGCACCCCGACCCGCCCGCCGTCACCGTCACCACCGACCTCGACGAGGCGGTCACCGGGACCGACTTCGTGTTCTCCGCCATCCGGGTCGGGGGGCTCGCCGGGCGCGCCGCGGACGAGCGGATCGCCCTGGAGGAAGGCGTCCTCGGCCAGGAGACCGTCGGAGCAGGCGGCATCTCCTACGGACTGCGCACCATTCCCGTGGCCCTCGACATCGCCCGCCGTGTCGCGGCCCGCTCCCCCGACGCCTGGGTCATCAACTTCACCAATCCGGCCGGCATGGTCACCGAGGCCATGACCGCCCACCTCGGCGACCGGGTGATCGGCATCTGCGACTCGCCGGTGGGCCTCGGCCGCCGTGTCGCCGGGGCGCTCGGCGCCGACCCGGCCCGCGTCCGCCTGGACTACGTGGGCCTGAACCACCTGGGCTGGCTGTGCGGCCTGTACGCCGACGGCCGGGACCTGCTGCCGTCCCTGTTCGCCGACGAGAGCGCGCTGACCTCCTTCGAGGAGGGCAAGCTCTTCGGCGCCGGCCTGCTGCGCACGCTCGGCGCGCTGCCCAACGAGTACCTGCACTACTACTACTTCCACCGCGAGTCCGTCGGTTCCGCCCGGGCCGCCGAGCAGACCCGTGGCGCCTTCCTCCGCGCCCAGCAGCAGCGCTTCTACGACGCCATGGGCACCGACGGCGCCGGCCCGCCGGCACCCCGCGCGGCCTGGGACGCCTGGGACGCCACCCGCCTGGAGCGCGAGACGACGTACATGGCGGAGAACCGCGACGCCGTGGGCATGGGCGAACGCGACTCCTGCGACCTGGAGTCCGGCGGGTACGAGCAGGTGGCCCTCGCCCTCATGCGGGCCATCGCCCGGGACGAGCGCACCGCACTCATCCTCAACGTCCGGGGCCGGGGCCGGATCCCGGTCCTCGACGACGACGCCGTCATCGAGGTCCCCTGCCACGTCGACGCCAACGGCGCCCATCCCATCGCCGGATCCCCGCTGCCCGACCACGGCGCGGGCCTGGTGTGCGCGGTCAAGGCGGTCGAGCGCGCGGTCATCCGTGCCGCCACCACCGGCGACCGTACCCACGCGGTCAGGGCACTGACCATCCACCCGCTGATCGACTCGTACACCGTCGCCAGGCGCCTGCTGGACGCCTACCAGCGCCACTTCCCCGAGCTCGCCTACCTGGGCGGCTGAGCCCTTCCCGGCGTCCGCGGCGGGTCACTCCGGTGGCGTCGGCGTGTCGTGGGTGCGGTACATCGCCTGGACGTCCAGCTCCAGCTGGACCGTGGGGCCGACCACCGCGATGCCACGCGCGAGCATGGAACGCCAGTTCAGGGTGTAGTCCTCGCGGTGCAGCTCCGCCTTGGCCAGGGCCGCGCAGCGCAGCTCCTCGCCGTAGCCGCCGTTGACCATGCCCAGGTACGTCGTGTCCAGCCCCACGGACCGGCTCACGCCGTGCATGGTGAGGGTGCCGAGCAGCGTCCACTTGCTGCCGCCCCGGTAGGAGAAGCGGGTGCTGGTGAAGTCGATGTGCGGATAGCGCTCGACGTGGAGGAAGTCCTCGGAGCGCAGGTGTGCGTCCCGGGTGTTGTTGCCCGTGTTGATGCTGGAGGCGTCGATGCGCACGTGCACACGGGACTCGGACACGTCCTGCGTGACCTGGATGCCGCCCTCGAAGCGTTCGAAACGGCCGTGCACATGGGCCATGCCGACGTGCTTGGCGATGAAGCGGATAGCCGTGTGCGGCGGGTCGAAGAGCCAGGTGCCGGGGACCGGGAGTTCGAGCTGCCGGGCCGTCTGGAGCCATACGCGCTGCGGGGACAGGCCGGTGTCGGCGACGACGTCGACGGTCTCGCGGTGCGGTTCCAGACCCTCCGCCACGATCAGCAGGCTGTAGCCGCCCGGCGGCAGAACGGCCGTGAAGAAGCCGTACGGGTCGGTGGTGCCGCGTGCCGCGATCCGGTGGGTGCGCAGTTCCGTCACCGTCACCTCGGCGCCGCCCATGGGCTGGTTGACGGGGTCGAGGACCTCACGGACGACGACGCCCGCGCCGGCCGGGACCGGAAGCGTGCTGCCTGCCGTGCCCGCGGAGGCACCCTTCAGTCGCCGCCGGAGCAGTCCGAGGGCCATGGAGTTCACCTTTCAGTTCTTCATCAGGAGGTCACAGTGGAGTCGGCGCGGGCAGCGGCCCGGCCGGGGCGGTCACGACGACCGCGGGGCCCGGCCCTCGTACGCCGCCTGCAGTAATTCCAGCACGCCGTCCGCGGTGACCTCGCGGGGGTTCGCGTACGCCTGACCGGCGGCCTGTGCCGCCGCCGGTGCCAGGTCGGGCTCGCTCAGGCCGAGTTCGGCGAGGGAGCGGGGTGCGCCGAGGCGGGCGGAGAGGTTCCACAGCGCGAGGGCGGGGTCCTCGGTGCCCAGGGCGCGGGCCAGGGCGGCCATGGCCTCGGGGGCGGCGGACGCGTTGTACGCGAGGGCGTACGGAAGGACCACGGTGTGCGTCGCGGCGTGCGGCAGGCCGAACGTGCCGCCGAGGACGTGGCACAGCTTGTGGTGCAGCCCCATCGTGGTGGCACCGAGCGTGGCGCCGCACAGCCAGGCCCCGTACAGGGCCCGCCCGCGCGCGTCGCGGTCCTCGGGGTCGGCCACCACCCCGGGCAGGGCATGGGTCATCGCCCGAGCGCCCTCCTCGGCCATCAGCGACACCAGCGGCGAGGCGTCCGGCGCGTACAGCGCCTCGGCGGCGTGCGCCACCGCGTTGACACCGCTCGTCACGGACAGGGCCGCCGGCATCGACAGGGTGAGCTCGGGGTCGTAGACCACGCTGCGCGGCAGCACCGACGGATCACGGCCCGTCCGCTTGACGCCCTGTTCCGTCAGACCCCAGACCGAGGTCATCTCGGAGCCGGAGTACGTCGACGGCACGGCGATCAGCGGCAGACCGGTGCGCAGGGCGATGGCCTTGCCCAGGCCGATCGCGGAGCCGCCGCCGACCGCGACACAACCGTCGGCGCCCGCGGCCCGCGCGACGTCCACGGCCCGGTCGGCGACCTCGACGGGCACGTGCATACGGGCCTGGGCGTGCAGCCCCGCGCAGGAGTCACCGAGGGAGTCCGCGACCGCCCGCGCGGTGGCCTCGCCCCGGGGGCCGCACACGACCAGCAGCCGCCTCAGCCCGAGCAGGTCCGCCTCCCCCGGCACCGCGCTCACCGAGGCCCCGGGCCGGAAGACGACCCGCATCGGCCGGGCCTCGTGGACGAACTCCCTCACGGCCGCTCCTCCCTCAGGACGAGATCGAAGCGCGCGTGCCGGAACGGGTTCGCGACCCCGAACTCCCGCGCCAGGGACGGGTCGTCGGTCTCGGCGAAGTCCTGGACGAGGCTCTCCTTGACCGCGAACACCGCGTCCGAGTCGAGGTAGTCGGTGCCGGCCACGAAGATGTGCGTGGTGACCGGCACGTGCCCCTCGGCCGAGGCGATGAAGTGGATGTGGGCGGGACGGTAGGGGTGCCGTCCGGTCGCGCGGAGCAGGTCACCGACCGGGCCGTCGGTGGGGATGGGGTACGGGCTCGGCACGCACGTACGGAACCAGAAGCGGCCCTCGGCGTCCGCCGTGAACAGCCCGCGCCCGTTGCCCGGCGGCTGGACGCCGGGCTGCTGCACGTCGTAGTAGCCCTCGGGGTTCGCCTGCCAGACGTCGAGGACGGCGCCCGGCAGCGGGGTGCCGTCCGCGGACCGTACCCGGCCGCTGACCACGCAACTCTCGCCGCCGCCGACCAGGTCGATGTCCGCGCCGAGCTCCCGGACCGGTGACTCGCTCATGTGGAACGGGCCGAGGACCGTCGACTCCGTCGCCCCGGGCCCGGCGCGGTCGGCGTTGAGGGTCTCGACGAGCATCGAGACACCGAGGACGTCCGACAGCAGGATGAACTCCTGCCGCGTGTCCGTGCAGGTCTGCCCGGTCGCCGTCAGGAAGCCGATCGCCCGCTCCCACTCCTCCATGGTCGGCTCGGTCTCGCGGACGGCGTCGTGGAGGTGGCGGACGAGGGCGCCGAGCATCTCGCGCAGCCGGGGGTCGGCGGTGCCTTCGAGGCTGTCGACGACCGCCTCAGTGATGTGGCTGGTGAACGCGGTGCTCATACGGCTCCCCTGGTCCCGCGGCTCTTCGCGCCTGTTCCCGTCAGGCATGTCCGAGGATCCGTCGCACCGCCCCGGTCAGCAACCTCTCGGCGTCCTCGGTGGACGCGGCGGCCGTGGCGTGCCGGAACGCGACGTACCCGTCCGGCCGGACGAGCAGGGCTCCCCCGTCGGCCACCTCACTCAGCCGGGCCCAGTCGCCGTACGGGTCCTCGTACTGCTGCCCCGGCCCGATGACGACGGTGGCGATCTCCAGGTCCTGGGCGCCGGCCGCCCGCACCCAGCCCTGGCCGCCGATGCCGGTGATCAGGGTGAATCGGCCCCGTCCGACCGTGTCGAGCGTCGACAGGGTGCGGGTGCCCGAGGTGATCCAGGCGTGCGGGAGTTTGGCGCCGGGGCGGGAGGTGGGCTGGTGGTACAGCTCGGGGTCGCGGTCGAAGCCGGGGTCGTCGGTGCCGTCGGGGACCACCGCGTGTGAGGTGTAGCGCTGGTTGAGGTCGACGCCGTGCGCGTTGAACTCGTACACCTTGAAGGCGATCGCCTCGCGCAGCTTCGCCCGCTGCTTCTCGGCCGCCTCGGTGTCCTCCTTGCGGGCGGCGATGTTGGCCCACAGCTGCTCCGGGGTCTGGGGCGACAGCCCGTCGAGCGCCTCGAAGATCGGGGCGGTCTCCCCGATGGACTTGTTGGCGCGGGTGACGATCTGCCGGCCGACCGGGGCGCGCTCGGCGGTGTAGGAGTCCAGCAGCTTCGGGGACGCCGTGCCGTCGAGGACCAGCTTGAGCTTCCAGGCCAGGTTGTAGGAGTCCTGGATGGAGGTGTTGGAGCCGAGGCCGTTGGAGGGAGGGTGGCGGTGCGTGGCGTCACCGGCGCAGAAGACCCGTCCGCTGGAGTACGTCTCCGCGTACATCTCGTTGACGGTCCAGGCCGAGGACGACCTGATGGTCACCGGGATCTCGTCGTCACCGACCAGCTTGCGGACGACGGACTCGGCGTACTCGGTGGTCAGGTCGGGGGCGCCCGCGGTGACGTCGTAGCCCCAGACAATGAGCCACTCGTTCCAGGGCCGGACGCAGCGGACGAGACCGGCGCCGATGCCGCCGACGGTGGCACCGGGGGCGAGCACCCAGTACAGGGTGGACGGCCGGTGGGCGGTGTACTTCGTCAGGTCCGCGTCGAAGACGATGTTGACGCTGCCGGCGACGCCCATCTGTCCGCCCATCGGCAGCCCGGCGTCCTCGGCGACCTGCGAGCGGCCGCCGTCGGCGCCGATGAGGTACTTGGCGCGGATGGTGTACTCGTCGCCGCGCAGCCGGTCCTCGACGGTGACCGTCACACCGTCGGCGTCCTGCGCGAAGGACTTGTAGACCGTGCTGAAACGCAGGTTCGTGCCGCGCGCGACCGCCGCGTCGACGAGCACCGGCTCCATGAGGTGCTGGGGCATGTCGCACATGCGGGTGGGGCTGGCCAGTTCGTGCGCGGCCTGGACGAGCGGGTCGTTGCCCCAGGAGCGGACCCGCCCGAGCTCCTCACCGGCGAGGCTGGTGCAGAACGTCGTGTTGCCCATCAGGTGCTGGGGCGTGGCCTTCGCGACGACCTCGTCCTCGACGCCGAGGTCGCGCAGCACCTCCATGGTCCGCTGGTTGGTGATGTGGGCCCGGGGCGTGTCGGCGAGGCTCGCGTAGCGGGTGACGACGATGTTCGGTACGCCGTAGGTACTCAGGGCGAGCGCGGCGGAGGCGCCCGCGGGGCCACTGCCGACGATCAGTACGTCGGTCACGACATCGGGCTCGACGGTGTGCACGGGGAGACGCTCCAGGGAATGAGAACAGGCGCCGAACGTTCAAGATCATGGAGGGGGGTTCGGGAGCGTGGGTGTCTCAATTGGAGACAGTGCGTGGGCCGGGCAGGGGGCAGTGCGCGTCCAGACTGGATACGGGACGGCGGACGCGCTCGTTCACGACCGCGGGTGTGGGGCACGACACGGGTCGGCCCCCGCGAGCCGCAGGCGTCTGTTGCCGGTTCAAGCGCGCCCGGTACGGTGAGTGGCGTTGTGACCACCACAGAGCATCCCTCCGTCCGCCCCGCGCTCGCTTCCCTGCGCAGGGCCCGTGAGTTGTTCCTGACGGGGCATGAACTGCCGGACGACGTACCCGAGGAAGTCGTCGCCGCGTGGAAGCGTGCCCGGTTCTTCGGCGTACGGCACGACGTGACCGGCTCCGACTCGGCTCCGCAGGCGCCGCGGACCTCGGTACGACCGGCCGAGTCCACCCTCCTCACCGCGGCCCGGCCCGTGCTCGAACGGATCGCCCCGGCCCTCGGCACCGGGCAGGGGGCGCTCGTGCTCACCGACGAGCGGCTGCGGGTGCTGTGGGCCACGGGATGCGCTCCGGGCGACCCGCGCTGCCGTGACCTCTCCGAGCGGGCGGTCGGCCACAACAGCGCGGCCCTCGCGCTCCACACGCGCCGCCGCGCCGAGGTCCACGGCCCTGAGCACTTCCTCGACGCGTGGCAGGACGTCTCCGCGGTGAGTGTGCCGGTGCTGGCACCGGAGACCGGCCGGACACTCGGCACGGTGACGGTGGCCTCCGGGCTCCGTGCCGAGGTCACCCCCCATCCGGGGGCCCCTCTCGCGGAGGCCGCGGCGACCGCCGTCGAGGCGGAACTCCTCGCCCGGTCGCGGGCGGCGGAACGTGTGCTGCTGGACGCGTATCTGCGGGCGGTACGGCAGCACGGGCGCGCGGTCGTCGCCCTCGACGGACGCAACCGCCTCGTCAGCGAGGCCGCGGGGCAGTCGCTGTCGCCGGAAGGGCTGGAGGCGTTGGAGAGGAGCACGGTCGCGTGGATGCGGGACGGGGGGCTCACCGAATCCCACGCGGCCACAGCGCAAGCGGCGGCCGGCCCCGCCGAAGCCCCCGGGGCGGTGACGCACGCGATGGCCGGTGGTGCCGTCTTGGGAGCCGCGGACGGCCCGGCGCCTTCGACCTCGTTCCGCATGCGGCTTCCCGACAGTGCGGACTGTTCCGCGACGGTCACGCTCGTCCAGCACCTCGGCTCCGTCATCGGTGCGGTCGCCGTGCTGGAACCGGCGGTTCGTACGCCAGTGGTCTCGGCCGGACGAACCACCGTGGCACTGGCCGGACGCTCCGTGCCCTGGCGGCATGCCGTCGGCCGCGCGACGGAGTTGGCCCTGACCCGGGAGCCCCTGCTGCTCGTCGGCGAGCGCGGCACCGGGAAGACCTCGCTCGCACGGGAGTTGGCCGCGGGGCCGCTGACCGTCGACGCCGCCGAAGGTGAGATCCGCGCCGGACTCGGCGGGCTGGCGGACGGTCGTCCTCTCCTCATCCGCCACGCGGAACGTCTCGCGCAGCCCGACGTGGCGGCCCTCAACTCCCTGCTCGACACGCACCCGGGCGCGCCCCTGCTGGTCACCTACACCCCGGGAGCCCCTCCGGGCCCGTGTCTCCAACGTCTCCTGGACACACTGGCAGCCCGCTCGGTCACCCTCCCCGCACTTCGTGAACGACCTGAAGACATAAGGGAGTTGCTCCCCGCCCTGCCTCCCAGGCCCGCGCCCGGACAGCCACCGCTCACCTGGACACTGGACGCGCTGCGCGCCCTGGAGCGGCATCCGTGGCCCGGCAACGTCACCGAACTCGCCCACTTGGTAAGGGCGTTGACCGAGAGCCGTCGCGCGACGGGACCCGTCCGGCGCGACGAGCTGCCGGACCCCGTGCGGGAGGGGCCCGCGGCCCGGCGCCTCAGTCCGATGGAGCACGCCGAGCGCACCGCCATCCTGGAGGCCCTCCACCGCCACGGCGGCAACAAGGCCCGTGCCGCGGCGGCCCTGGGCATCGCCCGCGCCACGCTGTACCGGAAACTGCGGGGCTACCGGGGCTGACCCCCGGTGGGAGCGGGGTCACCCGGCGGGGAGACTGGCGTCATGGAACTCACCTTCACCGGCACGGTGACCGAATGGCGCGGACCGGCCCCGTACTACTTCGTCCCCGTACCCGACATGGAGTCCGCCGACATCCGTGAGGTGGCCTCGATGGCCACGTACGGCTGGGGGGTGATCCCCGTCGCAGCCCGGATCGGCGAAGTCACCTTCGAGACCTCGCTCTTCCCCAAGGACGGCGTCTACCTGCTGCCGCTGAAGGCCGCGGTACGCAAGCCGCAGAAGCTCTCGGCGGGTGACGAGGTGACCGTGGAGATGACCGTCCGCCTCTGACGAGCGGCTGCCGCGACACGAACGGCGGGAGATCCGTCCAACTCCGCTTCTGTGCATGTATCAGGCATACTAACGACGTGATCCACATCACATGAGCCGATCTCGGCTTCGCGAGACAGGCTCTTCCCCTCGCCAGACGTTGGCTTGCCGTTCCGTCGTAAGGGGGCAGAAGCCGTGACGTACCTTGACCGCCCCTCAGCGGGCACCGAGCCCTCCGATCGCCTCTGTCCATGGCCGACGATCGTGACCACTCTGGCCACCCTCGCCACGGTGCTTGTCCTCGCCCTCACCGGCAACGAGGAGGCCGCCGTCGCGATCAGCGCCGCCGGCGTCATGGGCGGCGCCCTCCAGATCACCGTGCACATCAAGCGCTGACGCACACGATCCAACGGCTCACCCTCCGGCCGGCATCACCTTCTCCACCTTGCCCTGGGTGTCGGCCTGCAAGTAGCCGCTCTCGCCGAATTCGTTGCTGAGATAGACCGCCATGCCGGCGGGTGTGCCGAAGACCTTGTCCGGTTTCCGCATCAACAGGTAGCGGGACGTCGGGTCCTCGACCTTCAGTTCCCTGGCCGCCCGGGCGAACAGGGCGGGCACGGCGTCCCACCGGAAGTCCTTCAGGCTCACCGGTGTGTTGCCGCCGGAGAGAGTGCCCTTGATGATGCCCTCCTCCGCTCCGACCCCGGGACGGTAGGTGTAGCTGACGTACCGGGTTTGGCTGCCGTCCACCATCATGTCGGCGGAGGCGTGGTCCGGGTAGATCAGGAAGCTGCCGAAGCGGTCGCTTCCCGACGCCTTCTCGAAGGCCGCGATCACGGTCCGGATGTTCTCGGGCGTGAGCAGGTTGGTGGACGCCGCTGTGGCGGGCGTCTTCGTCGAGCCCGTGGGGCTGGGGCTCTGCCGCTGCGTCGCCCGGGTCTTTCCTCCGGTGGGTGCCGCCGCCGCACCGCCGTTGCCGCCCTCGCCCCCGTCGCCGCCGGGCAAGGCGACCCAGATCAGTCCGCCCGCCAGCATGGCACCGGCCGCGAGCGTGGCCAGCGCGGTGCGGCGCGGGTTCCGCCGCCCGCGCGCCCGCGCCATGGGGACGACGTGCGTCGGCGGTTGCGGGACGGGGACGGCGTCCTGCGGCGGCGCCAGCCGGTAGGACGTCGTGGCGGGAGCGGCACCGGACTTCGCCGCTTGCTCGGGCACCGTCTCCGCCGCGGCGGCCAGCATCCGGTCGAGGGTCTCCGCGTCCGGCCGCGCCGCGGGGTCCCGTACCAGCACGCGCCCCAGTACCGGGGTCAGAGACCCGGCGCGCACGGGCGGCGGCACGTCCTCGTGGAGTACCGCGGCCAGCGTGGCCAGCGTCGTTCCCCGCCGTAGCGGATGGTCGCCCTCGACGGCCACGTACAGCATCATCGCCAGGGACCACAGGTCGGCCGAGGGCCCGCCGGGGTCGCCGGAGACGCGCTCGGGGGCCATGTAGTCGG
Organism: Streptomyces sp. NPDC030840; assembly: GCF_055572015.1. Lineage (NCBI taxonomy): Bacteria > Bacillati > Actinomycetota > Actinomycetes > Kitasatosporales > Streptomycetaceae > Streptomyces > Streptomyces sp. NPDC030840. Next base: position 699,962 of record NZ_JBVIEE010000002.1, read on the forward strand.
CGGTGCCGATGATCGAGCCGGTGGCGGTGAGGGCGGTGGCCTCCCGGATCGCCGCGATGCCGAAGTCCGTGAGCACAGGCCGGCCGTCGGTGCGGAGAAGGACGTTGGCGGGCTTGACGTCGCGGTGCTCGACTCCGGCGGCGTGGGCGGCGCGCAGGGCGTCCAGCACGCCTCGGCCGACACGGGCGGCTTCGGCGGGGCTCATCGGCCCCCGGGCCAGCCGGTCGGCGAGGGAACCGCCGCCGACCAGTTCCATGACGAGCCACGGGTACGTGCCCTCGCCGCCGTCGACGATGTGATGGATCGTCACGACGTTCGGGTGCTGGATGCTGGCCAGCGCCCGGGCCTCGCGCAGGACCCGCTCGCGCAGCATCCGTGCCGTGCCGGGGTCGTACTCGGCGAGGTCCGGGTCCGCCGGCCGTACCTCCTTGACGGCCACGTAGCGGTGCAGCAGCAGATCGCGGGCGCGCCACACCGTGCCCATACCGCCGCCGCCCAGCCTGGACTCCAGCTCGAAGCGCCCGTCGACGACGCGTCTGCCACTCTCCCCGTCGTTCATGCACTCTCCCCCTCGTTCATGGCGAGGAGCTTAGGTGACGCGGTGAGCGGCCGGTCGCCGGGGGCGGGGAGGAGAGCATGTGATCAGCGTGTAAGTGAGTTCACTTTGAGCGCCACGGCCTTGAGGACGCGCCGAGCGATTAGCTACCGGGCAGGACTGTTGACAGCGGGACCACGGAAAAGAAAATGAAGTCAGTTCAGGACATGAATCGCGATGTGATCGACGTCAAGGTGGGGTGAGTGCGCATGCCGGATCACCAAGGGGCCGACCTGCTCGTCATCGGCGCGGGGATGGCCGGTCTGACCGCGGCCGCGAGAGCCGTACGCGACGGCTTGTCCGTCGTGGTTGTCGAGATCGGCGACGACGTCGGGGGATCCGCGCGCTATGCCGGCTACGCCTGGACCGCGCCGAGTCACGAGGTGATGGAGCGGCACAATCCGCGCGGAGACACCTCGCTCAAGCGCGCCCTCGTGGACCGGTTCGAGGAGGGCATCGCCTGGATAAGGAGCACGGGAGTCGAGGTCAAGGACGCCCAGCCCATCCTGAGTTTCGGCCGGGGGCACCAGTTCGACACGAATCACTATGTCGACACATGCCGTCGCGTCATCGTCGACGCGGGTGGCACGCTGCTGCTCACCACCGGCACCGCGCGGCTCATGCTGGAGGACGGGGCGGTGACCGGAGCGGAACTCGTGACGGGCGACGGCGCACGGCAGAAGGTGCGCGCCACCTCGACGCTCCTCGCCACGGGCGGCTTCCAGGGCGACACGGAGCTCCGCGGCAAGCTCGTCCACCCCCACGCCGACCGCATGGAGCTGCGCTCCAACCCCCACAGCCGTGGCGCCGGTTACCGCCTGGCGACCGCCGCCGGGGCAGCGACCGGGGCGGACGCGGCCGGCTTCTACGGGCATCTGATCCCGAGCGGCGTCCCGTTCGCGGACCCGTCGGACTTCGTCGACCTGTCGCTCTACTACAGCGAGCACGCGTTGCTGTTCAACCTGGCGGGCGAGCGGTTCACCGACGAGACGCTGGGTGACCACCTCACGACGATGGCACTGATGGAACAGCCCGAGAACCGGGGGCTCCTCATCGCCGACGCCCGTGTCTTCCGCGACTGGGTGGTGGGTTCGTACGTCGAAGGCGCGGTCGCCGTCGACAAGTTCGCGCTCGCCGCCAAGCGTGGCGGACGGGTCGGCTTCGCCGAGAGCCTCGACGAGCTGGACTGCCTTCCCGAGGAGTGGGGTCACGACGGGCCGGCCGTCCGCGCGGCCGTCGAGCGGTTCAACGCCCGGACCGCGGCGGGCGAGGAACCGGTGCCGGGCCGCCGGCTCGACCGGTTGCCACTCGACGAGCCGCCCTACTACGTCATCGAGACGGTGCCGGCCATCACCTTCCCGTTCCACGGAATCCGCATCGACGACCACGCGCGGGTCCTGGGAGAGGACGGGCGGCCCGTGGAGGGGCTCCTCGCGGCGGGCTCGGACACCGGAGGCCTGTGGTACCGGGCCTACGCCGGTGGCATCGCGTCGGCCCTCGTGTTCGGGCTCACCGCCGCGGGGACCGCCACGGTCCGCGCCGCGAGAACCACGGGAGCCACGCGCCAAGGGGAGGCGCTGCTGTGATCGGCCGCGAGGTCCGGCCGGTCGCGTATCCCCGCGGCGAGGTCCGGCCGTCGGACTTCCGCGTCGTCGAGGCCGGGGTCCGGGAGCCGCGGCCGGGCGAGGTACTGGTCAGGAACACGTGGACGTCCGTCGACGCCGCTCTCCGGCTGCGGCTCCGCGAGGAGGCGCCGCCGGGATACTTCCCGGCCTTCCCCCTGGACGAGCCGATGGACGGGATCATGACCGTCGGGGAGGTCCTGGAGTCCCGCGCCGACGGGTTCGCCCCCGGCGACACGGTCTGGCACGCCTCCGGCTGGCGCGACTACGCGGTCGTCGAGGCCGGGACGCGGGCACTCGGCGGTGTCGGCACGCTCACCAGGCTCGACCTGCGCGTCGCACCCCCACAGGCCCATCTCGGCGCACTCGGCGCCAATGGGCTCACCGCCTACGCCGGTCTCTTCCATGTCGCGGGCCTGCGCGACGGAGACGTGGTCTGGGTCTCCGCCGCGGCCGGCGCCGTCGGCAGCCTCGTCGCGCAGATGGCGAAGATCCGGGGGCATCGCGTCATCGGCAGCGCGGGCTCCGACGAGAAGGTGCGCCACCTCCGGGAGGAACTCGGCCTGGACGCCGCGTTCAACTACAAGTGCGGCCCTCTGCCCGACCTCCTGCGCGAGGCGGCTCCGGACGGCATCGACGTGTACTTCGACAACGTCGGGGGCGACCACCTCCAGGCCGCCATCGGGGCGCTGCGGAGGGGGGGCCGCGTCGCGATCTGCGGCATGATCTCGGAGTACGCGGCGGATGCACCGCCGCACGGTCCTGGAAACCTCATGCTGGCGGTGACGAAGGGCCTGACGATTCGCGGCTTCCGAGGCAGCGACCACACCCACCTGCTGCCCGAGATGAGACAGCGGGTCGGCGCATGGCTCCGGGAGGGCCGACTCGACTGCCGTGAAACGGTCGTCGACGGGCTGGCGCAGGCGCCGGCGGCGCTGGCGGCACTGCTTCGGGGCGACAACACGGGCAAGACACTTGTGCGGATCGACGACCTCCCGCATCGTGAGAACCCCGTCGACGCCACCCACCATCGGCACTGAACTGACATGAGTTCAGTCGCTGCGGCGAGCCGACCGCAGGACCCCGCTCCCTCACGCCCGCGCCGGACCGGCCACCGGCCGACGCCTACGCGGCCAGTACGGGAGAAATACCCCAAGACGGCACCGTGCCCCCCTGAGGCGCATCCGAGATGCCCCTTTCACCCTCGCAAAGCGCCCGCGTCCCACTCCTGCGGGAGCACCCGATCGAGCACGGTCACCCCGCCCCGCCACCGCCGCCGCAAGGCCTGCGCATTCTATTGCCTAACTTAGTTCAGTTTGGTAATTTCCCTCCCATCTTGGCCATCCGGCCAACCGCCGAGCGCGCGTCCGCGCTGGTGTGAGCCGGTTCGGGCGGGAGCCGGGTTCAGGCAAGGGAGCCGAGAATGAGATCCGATCCGCGACGGCGCGGGGCACTGCTCATCCTGCTGTCGATCACCTCACTGCTGCTCGCCGCGTGTGGCGGCGGCAACGACAACAACGCCGAGTCCAAGGTCGTCCCCGCGTCGGCGGGCATGGACCAACTGGTCGCCGCGGCGAAGAAGGAAGGTCAGGTCACCGTCTACTCGGCCCAGGACCTGACCGCCCTCAACAATCTCGCGAAGGCCTTCGAGGCCAAGTACCCGGGGATCGACGTCAAGACCGTCCGCGGTGTCGACGGTGACCTGGGGGTGAAGGTCGAGACGGAGTTCAACTCCGGCAAGGGCATCGCCGACATGTACGTGAGCGCGAGCCTGTCCTGGGTGCAGCCGCAGGCCAAGGCCGGGCGGTTCCTCGCGCCGACCGGCCCCGAACTGACCGGCAAGGGTGACTACGACACCAAGGAGTACGTCCACAAGGGCAACTACTTCGAGACCAACTCCGCGGTCCTCACCTTCGGTTGGAACACCAAGCTCTACCCCGAGGGCATGACCGACTACACGGACCTGCTGGACCCGAAGCTCGCCGGCGGGAAGATCGGCGTCATCGAGCCGACGGCGCCCTCGATCGTCGACTTCTACCTGTGGCTGGAGGAGAAGTACGGCGCCGACTTCGTGAAGAAGCTGGCCGCCCAGAAGCCGCGCATCTACCCCAGCGCCCTGCCGATGGGTGAGGCGCTGCAGTCCGGCGAGATCGCCGCCGGCAGCTTCGTGGCGCCGATCGCGCTCGACCCCGCCAAGAAGAAGGGCGCGCCGGTCGACTACCGCATGCCGCCGGACGGCGCGTGGGGTGCCCGCTACTACGGCATGGTGCTCAGCACCGCCCCGCACCCGAACGCCGGCCAGCTGTTCGCCAACTTCATGGTGACCGCCAAGGGACAGCAGCTGATCACCCCGTCGGCCGGCTCGGTGCTGCCCAAGGTCCCCGGGACAGTGATCACCAACGACAAGGTGCGGGTGCAGGATCCGGCCAAGCTCACACCGGACGCCGTGGCCGCGTACCAGAAGAAGTGGAAGTCCCTCTTCCAGTAGGGGCGGTGGACGGCATCTGCTGGAACCGATGCCACAGCGGCGGGGGCGCCCGCACCCGCGCCCCCGCCTCCGCTCCCGCACCCGCGCCGACGGGTGCGGGAGCGGGTTTCGGGTGCCCACTCACCTGATCCCGGATGTAAGGAGTCCCCGTGTCCCACGTGCGGATCGAGGGTCTGACAAAGAGGTTCGCCGGCAAGCCGCCCGCGGTCGCCGTGGACGACCTGTCACTGGAGATCGAGCCGGGCGAGTTCGTTGTCCTGCTCGGGCCGAGCGGCTGTGGGAAGACCACCACCCTGCGCTGTCTGGCCGGTCTGGAGACGCCCGACGAGGGACACATCTCGCTGGGCGACCAGACCGTGCTGGACGTACGCGGGAAGGTCGACTTCCCTCCGAACAGGCGGAACATCGGGATGGTGTTCCAGTCGTACGCGCTGTGGCCGCACATGACGGTGCGCCGCAACATCGGATACCCGCTCAGAACCCGGCGGGTGGCCCGTGACCAGGCGCGCCGGCGGATCGAGGAGGCGGCGGAGCTCGTCGACTGCGCCGCCCTGCTCGACCGGTATCCGGCACAGCTCAGCGGTGGCCAGCAGCAGCGGGTCGCCCTGGCCCGCGGCCTGGCCGCCCAGCCCGACCTGGTGCTCTTCGACGAGCCGCTGAGCAACCTCGACGCCCGGCTGCGCGACCAGGTCCGCGCACAGCTCCACGAGCTGCACGCACGGCTGGGCTTCACCGCCGTGTTCGTCACGCACGACCAGAGCGAGGCGCTGGCGCTCGGCGACCGCCTGGCGATCATGAAGGCGGGACGGATCGAGCAACTCGACTCACCCGAGCGCGTCTTCGAGGAACCGGCCACCGAGTACGTCGCCGGGTTCATCGGCATGTCCAACCGGTTGCCGCTGCGGCGTGAGGGCGAGGGGTGGTCCCTCGCGGGCGCACCGGGCGCCGGCGGCCAGACGGGTCCGGCGGGTTGGGCCGTGGTGGGCGAACTCCCGGTGCCCCGCTCCTACGGCGAGATCACCGCCCGGCTGCGCCCCGACGACCTCGAGCTCTGTCCGGCCGAGGAGAAACCGCCGGCCCACGGAGTCGGGCTCGCGGCAGAGGTCGTCGACGCGCAGTTCGGCGGGCGCCACATGGACGTGGTCGTCGCGATCGGGGACGCCCGCCTGCACGCCCGGGCGTCCCTGACCGGCAGGCCCTGGGCCCGGGAACTGTCGCGCGGACAGCTGGTGACCGCGTGGTTCGCCAGGGACGGGGCCCTCTACTACGACGCCGACGGGGTCCGCGCAGCCGCGAACGCCCCCGCCGCCGCGGTGGAGGCGTGACGTCATGGCCGCACCCGCCGTACCCGCCCCCTCCCCCACGACGGCACCGCCGCCCCCGGCCTCGCCCCGCCCGACCACGACGGCCCGAGTGCGACGCCACCTGCCGCGCCTCGGCGCACTCCTCTTCCTGGCCGGCATCGGCTACCTGGTGGTCGCGCCGCTGGTAGGCCTGCAACGGCTGGCCTTCGAGGACGGCGCCCGTGGCTACAGCGCCGCCTTCGACGACCCGGACCTGGCGAAGACGCTGTGGACGACGGCCGGTCTCGCCCTGGGTTCCCTGGCCATCGCGCTCGTCCTCGGCACGTTCCTGGCGTGGGCGGCGACCCGCCTGCCGCCCCGGTTGCGGCTGCTGCGGGTCCTGCCCATCCTGCCCATCGTGGTCCCGGCCGTCGCGGCGGTGACCGGCTGGGCGTTCCTGTTCTCGCCCCGACCCGGCTACCTCAACGCGGCTCTGCGTCACCTGCCCTGGTGGAACCATCTCGACGAGGGTCCCGTCGACATCTACACGCTGCCGTGGATCGTGCTGATCACCGGCTTCGGCCTGACCGCGTTCGTCTACCTGTTCGTCAGCGCCGGCTTCGGCAACATCAACGCGGAGCTGATCGAGGCGGCACAGGTCAACGGCTCGTCGGCCGCCGGGGTGTTCTTCCGGGTGACGCTGCCGCTGCTGCGCCCGACCCTGGTGTACGGCGGTTTCGTCGCGCTGATGCTGGGACTCGGCCAGTTCACGGGCCCGCTGCTGCTCGGCAGGAACAACGGCATCGACGTTCTCACCACCGACATGTACGTCGCGGTCTCGCAGAGCCCGGTCGACTACGGCAGAGCCGCCGCGATCGGCTCACCGCTGCTTGTCTTCGGTATCGCCGTCGTCCTCTTCCAGAAGGTGATCCTCGGCGACCACAGCCGCTTCGTCACCCACGGCGGCAAGGCCTTCCGGTCCGGTGGGCGGCCGTCCTGGGTGGCGGTCACCGGCATCGTCCTCTACGGCCTGGTGGCGCTCGCACTGCCGCTGGGCGCGCTCACGGTGGTGTCGCTGTCGGCCTTCTGGAGCGGGAAGATCGAACCGAGCGGGTTCACGCTGGGCAACTTCCGGCGCGTGTTCCAGGAGTCCGGGATCACCGACGCGATCGTCAACAGCCTGACCACGTCGGTCATCTCCGTGGCCATCGCGCTCCCCCTCGGCTTCGTCGCCGCCTCTCTGCTGCTCAAGGGGCGCCGGTTCCGCGTCATCCGGGCCGCGGTCGACTTCATCGTGGCGATGCCCCTCGGGATCCCCGCGGTGGTCTTCGGCGCCGGCTTCCTGCTGACGTACAGCCGCGAGCCGTTCATCCTGTACGGCACCCGAACGGTGATCGTCCTGGTCTACGTGACCCTGATGCTGCCCTTCGCCACCAGGATGCAGCTGTCCGGAATGGTGGCGCTCGGCGACACCTACCTGGAGGCGTCGCGGACCAGCGGGGCGGGCGCGCTGCGGACCACCACCGAGATCGTGCTGCCGCTGCTGCGTCCCACGCTCGCGGGTGCCGGTGCGCTGATGTTCGTGCTCCTCACCCACGAGTTCACCGCCTCGCTGCTGGTGCGGGCGCCCACGACGCAGGTCATGGGCACCATCCTGTTCGACTACTGGTCCAACGGCTCCTATCCGCTGGTCGCGGCCATCGCGCTCGTGATGACGCTGGTGACGTCGGTGGGCGTCTTCGTGGCCATGTCGGTCGCGGGTTCCGACATCTTCGAGAAGCTGTGAAGGGGGCTGAGGACGGGCATGCGCATCGGCTCACTGGACGGCAGGACGGTCCTCGTGACCGACGCCGAGGCGATCGTGTGCGACCCGCGCGACCGCCACGGCATCGAGACCATGGTGGCCCACGCGGTGGAGATGGCCGGGCTCGCCCGCTTCCTGGCCTCCGACGACGCGGCCTTCAACACCGGCGCCTCGTACGTCATCGACGGCGGCGCGCCGGCGTGGCGCGGGATCAGGGCGTGAACGTGCGTGACCGGAGCGTCGACGTCCGGCACACCTGGGAAGGGATGTGAGGAGTGGTGAGGGAATCCCGGCTCTCGGGAAAGGTGGCCCTCGTGACCGGTGCCACCGGAGGAATCGGCGAGGCGATCGTGCGGCGGCTGGCGGACGAGGGCGCGGCCGTCGTGGTCACCGACCTCGATGCGGAGCGGTGCGAGAAGCTCGCCGGGGAACTGCCGGGCGATGCCCTCGGACTGCGTCTGGACGTCACCGACGAGACGGCCTGGGAGACGCTCGTCGCCGAGGTGACCGACCGTCTCGGCGGTCTGCAGGTGCTGGTCAACAACGCGGGGATCGCCACGATGAACACGGTGGAGACCGAGACCCAGGAGACCTGGGACCGGGTCATCGGGGTGACGCAGACCGGCGTGTGGCTCGGTATGAAGCACGGCGGCGCGGCCATCGAGCGTTCCGGCGGCGGCTCCGTCGTCAACGTCGCCTCGATCTTCGGTACGGTCGGCGGCTTCGGCGCCCAGTTCTCGTACCACGCGGCCAAGGGCGCCGTACGGCTGATGACCAAGAACGCGGCGCTGCACTGGGCCAGGCGCGGTGTGCGGGTCAACTCGCTGCATCCCGGTTTCATCGAGACGCCCCTGTCCCGGGAGTTGTGGAAGGGGACGCCGCGGCTGGCCGCGATGATCGAGGGCACCCCGCTCGGCCGGCTGGGCACGACCGAGGAGGTGGCGGCGGCCGTGGCGTTCCTCGCCTCGGACGACGCGGGCTTCATGACCGGCTCGGAGCTCTACGTCGACGGAGGCTGGACGGCGCGCTGAGCCGCCGTCCGGCCTACGCCGGCACCGCGACCGACCTGTCGCCGTCGGCGCACCGCGCGTACCGGTGCACTCCGTCCACGGAGGTACGGCCGGCCAGGCCCCGGGCCACGAGGACGTCCAGGTGTGCCGCCGTCTCGTTGACGGCCAGCATCTGGTTGAAGGGGTTCAGGTCCTCGAAGGCCACTTTGCGCCTGGTCCAGCCGAGTTCCCGGGCCACGGTGTGGGCGTCGGTGGTGCGCCCGCCGAGGACGGCGAGCGTCTCGTCGAGCCGGTCGTCGTGGTGGGCCAGCAGCTCCGCGGCCCTGCGGTGGACGCTGTCCCCGACGGGACCGTGCGCGGGCAGCAGAGTGGCGTCGGCGAGCGTGGTCATGAGCCGGAGCGAGGCGAGGTAGTCGCCCAGGGGCAGCCCGGGGCCGTCACCGAGTTCGAAGCCGATGGACGGGGTGATGTGCGGCAGGACGTGGTCCCCGGAGAACAGCAGCCCCCGGGCCTCGTCCAGGTAGACCACGTGGCCCTTGGTGTGGCCGGGTGTCGGTACGACGCGCAGCGTGCGGGCCCCGAACCGCAGTTCCCCCGCCTCCAGCCAGCGGTCGGGCGCCTCCCACACGGCGGGGTCGAAGCCGCCGTGGTCCATCGCCTCGATACGGTCGGCCAGTTCGTGGGCGCCCGCCAGGCGCAGCGTGCGCAGCGAACCCACGGGCTGGTCGGTGCGGAGCTCGCCGAGCAGTTCCAGGCCGCGCCGCTCGCCGGAGCCGAGGTAGACCCGGGAGCCGAGCAGGCGGCGCAGTTCCACGGCCTGGGTGTAGTGGTCGCGGTGGATGTGGGTGACCAGGACGTGGGTGATCTCGGCGAGGTCGTGGCCGAGGCCCGCGAGGGCGTCCTCCAGCGCCTTGCGGGACTCGGGGATCGACCAGCCGCCGTCGATCAGGACCAGGCCGTCGTCCTCTTCCAGCACGTACACGTTGACGGCGCGCAGCCCGTCCTCCGGCAGTGGGAGGGGTACACGGTGCACCCCGGGCCGTACGGTCTGGGCTCCGCTCCGCGCCCACTGTCCTCGGTCGAAACGGGTCGTCATACGTCTCCCAGCTCACGGTGCCTTTAACCTGAATTCAGTTCAATTCGAGGATAGTGCGGGCACCCCGCCCCCACAAGAGGCGGAGCGAACCCGGGCCGGGGGCGCTACTCCCCGACCATGCGCACCACGCATCCCTCGATCAGATCGCTGATCTCCGGCAGCGGGATCGCCCCGCTCGGGCGGTACCACCGCCACACGCTGACGATCATGCCGAGCACGGCCAGCCCGAGCATGTGCGCGTCCCGCACGGGGAACACGCCCTTCGCCATGCCGCGCACCAGCAGGTTCGTCCAGTCCCGCTCCACCATCTGCACCAGCTGCCGCGCGGCGATCCGCTCGGCCTCCTCGCGCTTGGACTTCCGCGGCGTGGCGAGCAGCGACATGTTGGCCTGAAGTACGCGCATCTGCCGGATCTCCCGCTCCGACACCGCGAAGGCGGAGCGGACCCCGGCCCTGAGCGCCTCGACGGGGTCCGGCTCATCGGCCGTCGCCTCGGTGAACATGTCGTGGGAGCGCTGCAGTTCCAGCCGCATGATGGTGAGCAGGCAGTGCGCCTTGGACTCGAAGTAGTGGTAGAGCGCGGTCTGCCCGATACCGACCCGGTCGGCCACGTCCGACCACTTGGTGGTCTCGTATCCGGTCTCGCCGAAGTACTCCACCGCGGCCTCCAGAATGGCCGCCCGCTTGGACCTGGGCCCCTCGTCCGGATCCACGATGCGCGCCCTCGCCATTGCCTCTCCCTGCGCTCCGCGACCGGCTCCTGCCACCGATCGGTTGTCCGAGGGTAGACCTACTTGAACTCGGTTACGAATTCGGCCGGCCCCGGACAGGCCATGGCACGCCCCGCGGCGGACCAGGAAGGGCGGCCCCGCCCGCGCGACCACCACCGTACGCCCGCGCGGGGGGACGGAGCAGCCGCCGCGCCTGCCACGCCCTCGACCGCACCGGGCCACCGCGACGGCGGTCCGGCGGTGAGGAGGGGTTCCCGGACTCGAACTGGATCTCGTTCCCGACAGCCATCCAACCCGCCCTTCGGATGGAACTGAGTTCACTTGACGCTCAGGGCCCGGGGCGCCCTGTCAACCACTCACGCCGCACCGTGGGGCCGGCCGGATCAGCACCCCACGGGGTCGCTCGCTACGCCGTGAACCGGCCGCCGTTGGCGAGCAGCACCGCGCCGACGAGGTTCGCCGCCTCGTCACTCGCCAGGAACAGCGCGATGTCGGCGATCTCCCCGGGCGTGGCGTACGGGCGCACGCGGGCGCCGGTGAAGCCCTCGCGCAGCACCTCGGGCGTCTTGGCCGCCATGGCCGTCTCGGTCGGGCCGGGGGCCACCGTGTTGACGCGCACACCGAACGCGATGGCCTCCTTGGCGACGGACTGACTCAGCGCCTGCGCACCGGCCTTGGAGGCCGCGTAGTGCGGATACCCGGTGAGCGCGTCGAAGGCCGCGGAGGAGCCGAAGGTGACGACGGCTCCCGACCGGTTCGGCCGCATCACCCGCAGGGCGGCGCGCAGGACGTGGAAGGTTCCGTCCAGGTTGATCCGCAGAACCCGTCGCCACGCCTCGTCGCCGAGGCGGGTGGTCACTTCGGGCGGTCGTCCGCCGAGCACCGCGTCGGCCAGCCACTGCTTCACGGTGGGGTCGTCGACGCCGGCCGCGTGCACCACCACGTCCAGCCGGCCACACTCCCGCACCACCTCGCCGAATGCCCGGTCGACCTGACCGGCGTCCGCCACGTCCAGCGTCACGGCGCGGCCTCCGACCAGCTCTTTCGCCACCGCTTCGGCCGCCGGCCCGTTGATGTCCGCCGCGACGACGGCCTCGGCGCCCTGCGCGGCCAGCCCGCGGGCGACCGCCGCCCCGATGCCGGAGCCCGCGCCGGTGACGAGCGCGACCCGCCCCGCGAAACGGCCCCTGCCCACTCCCCTGCCACCCATCGGGCCACCACCCCACTCCAGATACTGAACTGACTTCATTTTTGCCAAGCTGCCGGGCATGTCAACAGGCGGCGCCTGAAGGGCGGGTGCGCTCCTGCCGCGGCACGGACCCGTCCGCGTACGGTGGGGTCGTTGGCCGAGATCACCAGCCGTGGCCGGAGGAGCGATGTCAGACGCCTGTTGCGCACCCACGCCAGGGGGTGACCGCGAGGCCCCCGAGCCGGCCACCGCACGGCTCCAGGCCCCCGAACGGGACCGGGCGCAGGGGCTGCGCGCCATGCTGCACATTCCCGGAGGGGCGTTCCTGATGGGAGGCGAGGACCCCGACGCGTTCCCCGAGGACGGTGAGGGCCCGGTCCGCGAGGTGCGGTTGTCGCCGTTCCTCATCGACGCGACCACCGTCACCAACAGGCAGTTCGCGGCCTTCGTCCGCAGCAGCGGCTACGAGAGCGACGCTGAGCGGTACGGCTGGTCCTTCGTGTTCTACGCGCTCGTCCACCCTGAAGCCCGGCATCTGGTGCGCGACGGCACAGTGGCGCAGGCACCCTGGTGGCTCCCGGTGGACGGGGCCTGCTGGTCGGCTCCCTACGGGCCCGGCTCGTCATGGACCGACCTGTCGAATCACCCTGTCGTCCACGTCTCGTGGCGCGACGCGTCCGCCTACGCGGCGTGGGCGGGCAAGCGCCTGCCCACGGAGGCGGAGTGGGAGATGGCGGCACGTGGCGGCCTGGCGGGCTCCCGCTTCCCCTGGGGCGATGAGCTCCTTCCCCGGGGGCAGCACCGGTGCAACATCTGGCAGGGGACGTTCCCGCAGGTCAACACAGGCGAGGACGGGTATCTGGGAACCGCGCCGGTCAAGAGCTACCGGCCCAACAACTTCGGCCTGTACAACGCATCGGGCAACGTGTGGGAATGGTGCTCCGACTGGTGGAGCACCACATGGCACGCGGCCGACCGCCCGGAGACCCGCCAGGACCCGGCCGGGCCTCCCACGGGGCACGCGAAGGTGATCCGCGGCGGCTCCTACCTGTGCCACGCGTCGTACTGCAACCGCTACCGCGTCGCCGCGCGCACCTCCAACACCCCCGACAGCAGCACCGGCCACATGGGGTTCCGCTGTGCGGCGGACCTGCCCGGACAGGACTGACGGACCGCTCGGGCGACCGCTGCCGGCGTAACTCGGGCCTGGGAACCGCCGCTTGAGACGCCGCGCGGGCTTGGGGCAGCTGTGGTTGACACCGCAACAGGAGCGGGGAAAACTACACCTAGGCTACTGGTTTGACCAGTTAACTGGAATCTTCCTCTGGACCTCCAGGAGTCTGCGGCCGCGGCAAGCCTTGGGGTACCGCCCGCCCGACCGCCGCGCCGTCGAGCAGGTGCGATGAGCGCGGACCGCGCTGCCGCCACGGCACACAGCTTCGAACGTCCATGCAAAGGAGCGTCCTGGATGACCACCTCCTCTCCGCACCGGCCCTCCGCGAGCGGTGCCTTCCCAGGCAGGATCGGCACGACCTACGAGGAGTCGACTCCGTGGTGGCCCGACGAGCAGGCGCTTCCCGCCGACACGCCCAATGTCGTGGTCATCGTGCTCGACGACGTCGGCTTCTCCGACCTCGGGTGCTTCGGCTCGGACATAGACACCCCCGCCATGGACGCCCTCGCCGACGGCGGCCTCCGCTACGCGAACTTCCACACCACGACGCTGTGTTCACCGACCCGCGCCAGCCTGCTGACCGGCCGGAACCACCACTCTGTTGGCATGCGCATGCTGTCCAACTTCGACACCGGCTTCCCCAGCGGTCGCGGACGGATCACGACGGCCGCCGCGACACTGCCCGAGGTGCTGCGCGACAGCGGCTTCAACACCATGGCCGTGGGCAAGTGGCACCTGGCGCCGATGGAGCAGACCACCCCGTCCGGGCCGTACACCCAGTGGCCGCTGGGCCGCGGGTTCGAGCGCTACTACGGCTTCCTGGAAGCGGAGACGGACAGCTTCCATCCGGAACTGTTCTACGACAACCACGCCGTTGACCCGCCGAAGAGCCCGGAAGAGGGCTATCACCTCAGCGAGGACCTGGTCGACCGGGCGATCGGGTTCGTCCGGGACCAGACGTCGGTCACACCGGACAAGCCCTTCTTCCTGTACCTGGCGTTCGGCGCGGCGCACGCCCCGCACCAGGCTCCCCAGGAGTACCTGGAGAAGTACCGGGGCCGGTTCGACCACGGCTGGGACGCCGAGCGCGCCACCCGGCACGCCCGCCAGATCGAACGGGGCATCCTGCCGCCGGGCACCGAACTGGCGCCGCGCAACCCGGGGGTCCTGCCCTTCGACGAGCTGTCGGACGACGAGAAGAAGCTGTCCGTACGCCTCCAGGAGGCCTACGCGGCGATGCTCGACCACACCGACCACCAGATCGGCCGGCTCATGGAGTTCCTGGAGCGGATGGGCCGGAGCGAGAACACCATCACCATCCTGCTCTCGGACAACGGGGCCAGTCAGGAAGGCGGGCAGAAGGGTTCGCTCAACCCGACGGCGTTCCAGAACGGCATCCCCGAGGACCTGGACGAGATGGTCGCCCGGATCGATGACATCGGCACCACACGCGCTCACGCCAACTACCCCTGGGGCTGGGCACAGGCGGGGAACACGCCGTTCAAGCGCTACAAGCAGAACACCCACGAAGGCGGTGTCCGCTGCCCGCTCATCGTGCGGTGGCCCCGTGGGCTGCCGCGCACCGGCGAGGTCAGGCAGCAGTTCCACCACGTCAACGACATCGTCCCGACGCTCTTCGAACTGCTCGGCGTGCAGGCCCCCGAGGTCTACAACGGCATCCCCCAACTGCCGATCCACGGCGTCAGCATGGCCTACACCTTCGGCTCGCCGGCCGCGCCGACGCGCAAGGAGTCCCAGTACTTCGAGATGTTCGGGCACCGCGCGATCTGGCACGACGGCTGGAAGGCCGTCGCCTTCCACCAGCGCGGAACGTCCTTCGACGCGGACCAGTGGGAGCTCTACCACCACGACACCGACTTCTCGGAGTGCCACGACCTGGCGCGGGAGCGGCCCGAGCAACTGGAGAAGATGGTCGCCCGCTTCTGGGTGGAGGCGGGCAAGTACGACGTGCTGCCGCTGGACGACCAAGGTTTCGCCTACCGGGCGAAGATCCCGCGTCCCGGCTCTCCGCGCGACCGCACCACCTTCACCTACTACCCCGGCATGGCCCATCTGCCCGTCGCCGCGGTGCCGCCGGTGATGAACCGCGCACACCGCATCACCGCGTTCGTGGACCGGGCCGCCGCGTCGGACGAGGGGGTCCTGGTGTCCCTGGGCAACATCAGCAGCGGATACGTCCTGTACGTCAAGGACAACCGGCTGGTCTACGAGTACAACTTCCTCGGCACCCGGTACACGGTGACCTCGGAGGAAGAACTCCCGGTCGGCCCGGCGGAACTGACCTTCGAGTTCGTCAAGACCGGTGACATGCGGGGAGTCGGCCACCTCTACGTGTCGGGACGGCAGGTCGGGACCGGGGACATCCCACGGGTCCTGCCGCACTTCCTGGGGTGGCAGGGACTCGACGTCGGCAAGGACACCCTGTCGCCCTCCTCGCCCGGCTACGACGGCGCGTTCGCGTTCTCCGGGGCGTTCGAGAAGGTCGTCTTCACGGTCGCGCCCGACGAAGAGGGCAAGGAACCCTTCGAACGCATCGACTGACTCGCCCCGCCGACCCCGTTGGCAGGTCGAGGGCCGCTCCGCTGGTCAGCGGGGCGGCCCTCGACCGCTTTCGGTGCCGTCCGGTCAGTTGGGCGGCGTGTAACGTCCGTCGATCGCCGTCCAGCCTCCGTCCACGAAGAGCTGACTCCCCGTGACGAAGGACGACGCGTCGGACGCGAGGTAGACGACGGCGCCGACCAACTCGTCCGGCCGGGACCAGCGGCCCAGGGCGCTCTTGGCCGCATAGGCCTGCGACCACTCCGGCACGGCCCTGATCTGTGCGGTCAGCGGTGTGTCCACGACGCCCGGGGCGATGGTGTTCACCCGCACGCCCGACGGGCCCAGTTCGGCCGCCGCGGTCCGCAGCAGCTGGACGAGGCCGGCCTTCGTGGCCGCGTACACCCCCTGTCCCGGCTCGACGGACACCGCGCGGATCGAGCTGAACCCGATGATGCTTCCCCTGCCGCGTTCGGCCATGCCCCGGCCGAACGCCCGCACCAGGTCGAAGGACGCGCGCAGATTGAGCGCGACCACCCGCTCGAACTCCTCCGCCGTGTAGTCGAGCAGGGGCTTGCGCACGTTCGTCGCGGCGGTGAAGACGAGCACGTCGACCGGTCCGAGCTCGTCGGCGGCGCGCGCGACCGACTCGCCGTCGAGCACGTCGAGTGCGTACGCCGAAAGGCCCGGCCCCATCGACGCCGACTGCTCGGCCGCCGTCAGGTCACGGTCGGCGCACACCACCGTCGCGCCGTGCGCGGCGAGAGCCAGGGCGCTCTCGCGGCCGATCCCGCTGCCCGCGCCCACCACGACGGCCCTCCGGCCGTCGAGCCGGAACAGGCGGGAGTACGCGTCCACCACGTCGGTGCGGTCTGTTGCTCGCATGGTCCTCACGGCTTCGTTGTCGTCGGACGGATCACTGCCATACGGGTCACGGTGAGCTCTTCGATGGCGAACCTCGGGCCCTCCCGCCCGGCCCCGGAGTCCTTCACACCGCCGTACGGCATGACGTCGGAACGGAAGCCGGGAACCTCGTTGATGACCACTCCGCCCACCTCCAGGCGGTCGAGCGCGGTGAACGCCGTGTCGAGGGCACTGGTGTAGACACTGGCGTGGAGCCCGTAGCGGGAGTCGTTGACCACGTCGAAGGCCGTCTGAAGGTCGGGGACGGACCGTACGGCGACCACGGGGCCGAAGACCTCCTCCTCCCAGACAGGAAGGGCAGGGTCCACGTCGAGCAGTACCGCCGGCTCGATCACCCCGTCGGTGACCCTGCCTCCGGCCGCCAGCTCGGCCCCCGCCTCGACCGCCGCGTCCAGCCACGCGCACACCCGCTCGGTCGACCGCTTGTCGATGAGTGCCGAGACGCGCGTCCGCGGATCGCGGGGATCGCCCACGGCCACCTGGGCCACTCGCTCCGTCAGCCGGGCCACGAACTCCTTCAGCACGGCCTCCACCACGATGACCCGCTGCACGCTGATGCACGCCTGGCCCGACGCGTAGTAGCCGCCCCGCACCACCGCGTCGGCGGCGGCGTCGAGATCGGCGTCGGCGGCCACCACCAGGGCGGCGTTCGAGCCGAGTTCGAGCAGCACCTTGGTGGGTGCCGCGTCCCGGGCGATCCGGTGGCCCACGGCGGCGGAACCGGTGAAGGACACCGCTCCGATCCGGCGGTCGGTGGTCAGCGCGACACCCACGTCGGGGCCCCCGGTCACCAGTTGCACCGCGGCCCCCGGAGCTCCGCCGTCGCGCAGGGCCTCGCGCAGGAGGTGCACCAGCCACAGGGTGGCCAGCGGCGTCTGCGGGGCGGGCTTGGCGATGACCGGGCAGCCGGCGGCGAGTGACGGCGCGATCTTGTGCGCGGCGAGCAGCAGCGGGTAGTTGAAGCCCGCGATGCCCACCACCACGCCGATCGGCTTGCGGGTCCAGAAGCCGAGCAGCCCCTCCCCCGACGGCAGCAGGTCGAGCGGGACCGTCTCACCGTGCAGCCGGGCCACTTCCTCGGCCGCCGTCAGCAGGGTCAGCAGGGTGCGGTCCACCTCGACACGGCAGTCGACGAGCGGCTTGCCGGTCTCCAGGACCAGGAGCCGCTCGAAGTCCGCGCGCCGGGAGGCGACCTGCTCGTGCGTCGCGAGCAGCGCCGCCCTGCGGGTGTGCGAGGGCAGCCGGCCGACCCGCTCGCGGACCGCGACGGCCGCGTCCACCGCTTGGCGTGCGAGGCCGGTGTCCCCGACCGGCGCCCGCGCGACGACCGACCCGTCGTAGGGGAAGCGGACGTCCTCGGCGGCGGGTGCCTCCACCCAGCCGTCGCCGATGGGAAGACCCTCGGGAAACTCCCTCCCCACGGGGCTGTCGCCGCTGGCAGGTTCGGCATGGGTGGTCAAGGTCGGTACTCCTGGTTGAGGTCGGCCGCGGACACTCCGGACAGTGCCTTGGCCAGGGTCGGGACGGCGGCGATGAGCCTGCGTGTGTAGGGGTGTCGCGGCTCCTCGTACACCTGCTCGGTGGACCCCGTCTCCACGATCTGCCCGTCGTGCATGACCGCGACCCGGTCGCACACGTGACGGACCACGGACAGGTCGTGGGAGACGAAGACCAGCGTGAGGGACAGCTCGTCGACGAGGTCGGCGATGAGGTTGAGCACCTGGGCCCGTACGGACACGTCGAGGGCGCTCACCGGCTCGTCGGCCACGATGATCCTGGGCCGGGGGGCGAGGGCGCGCGCGATCGAGATGCGCTGCCGCTGTCCGCCGGAGAACTGGTGCGGATACCTCTGCGCCGCCTCCGTCGGCAGGCCGACGGCCTCCAGCAACTCGGCCACCCGTTCCTTGCGGTTCGTGTGCCCCTGGGCGACGAGAGGCTCGGCCACGATGTCGCCGACGCGCATGCGCGGGTCCAGCGAACTCATCGGGTCCTGGAACACGAGTTGGAGCCGCTCGCGGACGAACTTCAGCTGTCTCTCCTTCAGCCCGGTGATGTCCCGGCCGTCGATCGAGACACTGCCGCTGGTGGGGCGGTCGAGCCCGGCCAGGATCCGCAGCAGGGTCGACTTGCCGCACCCCGACTCGCCGACGATGCCGAACCGTTCCCCCTGGGGGACGGTGAGACTCACGCCGCGCAGGGCGTGCACCGGCGGACTGGGGTGGCGCAGCGAGGTGCGCGGCCGTCGGTAGTCGCGCGTTACGTCGCGGACGCGGACGGCGTCCACGGCGCCGGTCTGCGGCTCGGGTTCGACAGTGGCGCTGGTCGGCTGCTCAGCCATGGGCGGCCTCCTTGTTCAGGGGTGCGCCGGTCACGTGTGCGCCGGTCTCGTCCGCGCCGCTCTCCGGCACGGGATGGAAGCAGGCGTAGCCGGAGTCCGGCCCGGTCGTGACCCATTCCGGCCTGGCGGCGCACGCTTCGGTCGCCGAAGCGCACCTGTTCCTGAAGACGCATCCGGAGGGGAACCGGCCCGCCGGCGGAACCGACCCTCCGATCGTGGCCAGCCGGCCGCGGTCGTCGACCACGGTCAGGTCCGAGGCTCCGATCAGGCCCTGGGTGTAGCGGTGCCGGGGGCGGGTGAAGACCTCCCGGACCGGGCCGGACTCGACCACCCTCCCCCCGTACATGACCATGACCCGCTCGCAGACGGTGGCCACCACGGCCAGGTCGTGGGTGATGAAGAGCAGGGCCGACCTGCGGTCCTTCACGCCCCGCACGATCAGGTCGAGCACCCGCGCCTGCACCGTGACGTCGAGCGCGGTGGTGGGTTCGTCGCAGACCAGGAGTGCGGGGTCGTTCGCGAGGGCGATGGCGAGCACCACCCGCTGCCGCTGCCCTCCGGACAACTGGTGCGGGTAGGCGCGCTCCGCGGCCGCGGGATCGGGCAGCCCCACCTGGGCGAGCAGTTCCACGGCGGCGTCGCGGGCGGAGGCGCGGTCGGGCCTGGTGCGGTGGACCAGCAGCACCTCGGCGATCTGCCGCCCGACCCTCATCGTCGGGTTCAGGGCGGTCATGGGCTCCTGGAAGACCATGGCGATCTCCTTGCCCCGCACCCGGGACATCCGCGTCTCGTCGGCACCCACCAGGTCGTGGCCGACTCCGGCGAGCCGCACCGATCCCGTGGCCCCGAGGCCCTCCGGGAGCAGGCCCATGACGCTCAGCGCGGTCAGCGACTTGCCCGACCCCGACTCACCGATCAGGCCGACCCGCTCGCCGGCCCGGATGGTGAAGTCGACGTCTTCGACGAGCTTGCGGCCGCCCACCGTCACGCCCAGATTCCGCACGGCCAGTACATCGTCGGCGGAGCCGGAGGAGCCCGGCCCGGAGGCCGCTGCCCGTTCAGGTGCGGTGGTCATCGGCGGTCCTCCAGCTTGGGGTCGAAACGGTCACGCAGGCCGTCACCGAGCAGGTTGAAACCGAGCACCACCACCGCGATCGCCACGCCCGGGAACACGGCCAGCCGGGGGGCGATCGACAGCATCTCCTGGCTCTCCTGCAGCATCCGGCCCCAGGACGGTGTGGGGGGCGGGGTTCCGAAGCCCAGGAAGGACAGGGCGGCTTCGGCGAGTACGGCGATGGCGAACCCGACCGACGCCTGCACGATGACGAGACTGCTGACGTTGGGCAGGACATGCCGCAGAGCGATCGAGAACGGCCCGCGGCCCGCCGCGCGCGCGGCGAGGACGTACTCCGTCTCCATGACCTGCAGCGTGCCGCCGCGGATCAGCCGGGCGAAATGGGGGATGGACGCGATGCCGATGGCGACCATCGCGACCAGCGTGCCGGCGCCGTACACGGCGGAGAACATGATGGTCAACAGGAGCGCGGGGAAGGCGAGTACGAGGTCGTTGCCGCGCATCAGCAGCTCTCCGAACCAGCGGGGCGCCATTCCGGCGACGATGCCGAGGGGCACTCCGACCAGGGCGGCGACCCCCACCGCCACGAAACCGACGAACAGCGTGGTGCGCGACCCCATCAGGATCTGGCTGAACACGTCGCGGCCGAACTTGTCCGTGCCGAACCAGTACTCCAGTGACGGCTTCTGCAGCCGCACCGAGGCGTCCACCAGAGTCGGGTCGTGCGGGGTCCACACGAAGGACAGCAGCGCCATGCCGAACACGAGCGAGACGATGAGGCCGCCCACCAGGAGGCTGCCCGGCATCGGGCGCCGCCGTCGGCCCTCGGGCACCACCGGCGCGGCCGCGATGCCCGTGTCCAGGGCATTGTCCAGAGCACTCATGACGCACCCACCCTCAGCCGCGGGTCGATCAGCAGATAGACGATGTCCACCAGGAAGTTCACGAGCAGCACCGCCATGGCGATGAGCATGACCACGTCCTGCACGACGATGAGGTCCCGGTTGGAGACGCTGTCCAGCAGCAGGCTTCCGAGCCCGGGGATGACGAAGACCCGTTCGATGACGACGGAGCCCACCAGCAGCGTGGCGAGCTGCAACGCCAGGACGGTCACCACGGGCACCGACGCGTTCCGCAGGCCGTGCCGCAGCAGCGCCCGTGTCGGGCGGAGGCCTTTGGCGCGAGCGGTGCGCAGGTAGTCCTCCCTCAGGACGTCGAGCACGGCGCTGCGGACGTAGCGGGTGAGCACGGCTCCCTGCACCAGTCCGAGGGACAGCGCCGGCAGGACCAGCTGTTTGAGGAACAGGACCGGATCCTCGACCGGGGGTGTCCAGCCGTTCGCCGGCAGCCATCCGAACTGCACCGCGAACACGGTGATCATGAGGATGCCCGCGAGGAAGGCCGGGACCGCAACGCCGACCTGGGACAGGGCCGAGAGGAGCAGCCCGGACGGCTTGCGGTGCCGCACGGCCATGAGGATGCCCAGGGGAATCGCCAGGACGCAGGCGACCACCATCCCGGCGCCCACGAGCCACAGGGTGACCTGCAGACGGTCGGCGATCTGCGGGCCGATCGGCGTGTGCGAGATGTAGGAGTTCCCCGGGTCGAACGTCACCAGTCCCCGTACCCAGCTGACGTACTGGTCCACGAGTGGCCGGTCGAGCCCGAACTCCCCGCGCAGTTGCGCCACCGCCGCGTCCGACGCGCTGGTGCCGAGGACGACGCGGGCCGGGTCCCCCGGCAGCACCGCCATGAAGGCGAACACCAGCACGGAGCTCACGACAAGGCTGGCCAGGAGGACCGCGATCCGCTGTACCAGACGGACGATCATGGGTTGGCGCCTCCCTTCATGACCGGCCCAGGCCGGTGAGATCCAGTGACTCGGAGACGTTGTTCACGGGCAGGCCCGTGATGTCGTGGTCCGCCACCATCAGGTTCGGCAGCAGGAACAGCCAGTCGGCCGCGGCGTCCTTCGACAGCAACCGGGCAGCCGCCCGCATGGAGGTGATCTGCTCCTGCTGCGTGCCCCGGTCCGCCTTCTGCAGCAACGCCCGGAACTCGGGGTTGTCGTAGCGGATGTAGGAGGTCTTGTTGCCGAACACCGTCTGCATGTCGCGGGGTTCCACGTGGGCGATGATGGACATGTCGTAGTCGGCGTTCTTGAACACGGTGGTCAGCCAGGCGGCGGGGAACTCCAGCTGGTCGAGCCTCACCTTGAACCCGGCCTGCTCCAGCTGGCTCTTGACCACGGTGCCGCAGGCGGTGGCGTACGGCAGTGTCGGAAGCCGCAGCCGCAGCGTACGGCCGGCCTGGCCGGACTCCTTCAGGAGCTTCCTGGCCCTGTCACGGTCGTACGGGTACATGTCCGTGAGGTCCTGGTACCACGGGTCCGTCGGAGGGACCATGCTGCCGATGAGCGTGCCGCGCCCTCCCCAGCAGGTGTCCACCAGTGCCTTGTGGTCGATGGCGTAGCGCACCGCCTGGCGGACCTTCCGGTTCCGCAGCGGTCCCGAGCCGTTGTTGAGGGAGAGGACCACCTCGCCGTTGGAGGTGCCCTCGATGACCTTGTACTTCGGGTTGTTCTCGAACCGGTACAGGGCGTCCGGGGTCTGCATCACGCCGATCACGTCGATGGTGCCCGTGAGCAGCGCGTTGTTCATGGCCGTCGGATCCTTGAAGTACTTGAGGACGACCGACGAGAAGTGCGGTTCGCGGCCCCAGTAGCCGTCACGACGGGCCAGCGTGATCGAGTCGCCGCGGTTGAACCTCTTCACCACGTACGGGCCGGTGCCCACCGGCTCGGTGGCCAGTTCGCCCACGCCGGTCCGGCTGAACATCGCGCCGACGCGGGTGGTCATCCGGTACAGCCAGTCGTTGCTCGGCCTTTTCAGGGTGACCTTCAGTTCGGTGGGCGACACCGCCGTCACCTGGTCGACGACGTCCATCTGGGCCTTCTGCACCAGCGTCCAGTCGGACGTGACGCGTTCGATGGAGAACTTGGCGTCCTCGGCCGTGAACGGTGCGCCGTTGCTGAACCTGACACCCTTCGCCAGCTGGAACGTGTACGTCCTGCGGTCCTTGGACAGGCTCCACGACCTGGCCAGGGAGGGCCGTATTCTCGCGTCCTGGTCCAGCTTCACCAGGTTCTCGTAGACGTTGTAGAGCAGGGCCTGCGGGATGGCGGCACCCTCGGTCCTGGTGAAGTCGAGGTTGGCCGGCTCGGCGCTGAGGCCGATCGTCAGGGTGTTGCGGGATTTCCCGGCACTGCCGGTCGCCAGGGACCCGGCCGAGCAGGCCGCCAGCAGCACGCATGCGAGCGTGGCCGCGACCGTCCTGGTGAGCCGCGTCAGCCGCCGTGTGTGTCTCACGTGTTCTGCACCTGGCTTTCCATCGTGTGCAGGACGGCGGACGCCACGTCCGCTGTGGTCGCGTCGCCACCGAGGTCGGCCGTGTGGTGCCTGGCATCGCGCGAGGTGCCCGCCACCGCGTCACGGACACGGCGAGCCGCGCCGCCGTGTCCCCGGTCGTCGAGCAGTGACGCGCAGCCCATGATCGGGCCCCGGACCAGTTCGTGTTCCGGCACGTCAGGGCGTCCGACGGCGCCGAACAACACGGCGTCCGACCGCTTGACCGGGTCGGCCGTGCCGGCCGGCACGGCCGCGCCCTGCTGGAGGAACCGCTCGCCTCCCCAGTCGAACGAGGTCACGTCGAGCCGGTGGCCGCCGGACTCCAGGGCGGCCTGTAACACGGGCACGGTCGCATGGACGACCTCGGGGCCGATTCCGTCGCCCGGCATGACGGCGAGCCGTACGGCCTTGCGTTCCCGTGTCATGGAGTCACCTTCCGTTGTGACTGGCCTGACCAGTAAACTCACTTGCCAGGTACCGTGGCGACTCAGCTTGTACTTGTCAAGGGCGCGCAGTTCTCGGGTAATTCGAGCGAAGGAGAGTGCGGGTGCTCACGGAACAGGGCCTGGCCACCATGCCGGCCGTCGAGATGGTGGCCGGATTCGCTGATCGCACGCTGTCACCGGTCGAGGTCCACGACGCCGTGCAGTCGGTGATCGAGGCGCGCGAGCATGTGCTCAACGCGTTCTGGGCGCGGGATCCCGACGAGTCCCGCAAGGCAGCCCTGGCCAGCGAGGCCCGTTGGGCGGCGGGGGAACCGCTCGGCCCCATCGACGGCGTACCCGTCACCCTCAAGGAGAACGTCGCCCGCAAGGGCATCCCCATGCCCTCCGGCAACGCGGGGGTCGAGCCGGTCGTTCCCGAGACGGACGCGCCCATCACCGCGCGGGTCCTCGAATCCGGTGGGGTCGTCCTCGGGTCGACCGTGATGCCGGACTGGGGCATGCTCTCCTCGGGGGTCTCCAGTCGGCACGGCATCTCACGCAGCCCCTGGAACGCCGCCTGGACGACGGGCGGTTCCAGCTCCGGCGCGGGGGCGGCGGCCGCCGGTGGATACGGTCCGCTGCACGTCGGCACCGACATCGGCGGGTCGATCCGGCTGCCGGGCACGTGGCTGGGCCTCGCCACGCTCAAGCCCAGCTACGGGAGGGTCCCGCTGGACACCCCGTACCTGGGGCGTGCCGCCGGTCCCATGGCGCGCACCGTGGCGGACGCGGCCCTGTTCATGCGTGTCCTGAGCCGGCCGGACCCCCGGGACTGGACAAGCCTGCCGCCACAGGACATCGACTGGTCGGCGCTGGACGGCGAGATGCGAGGACTGCGGGTGGGGGTGCACCTGGACGCCGGCTGCGGAGAGCCGTGCGATCCGGAGATCCTCGCCGCGGTGAACGGTGCCGCCGCGCTGTTCGAGGCGGCGGGAGCCGTCGTGGAGCCGGTCGGGCCCTTCATGAGCCAGGACCTCCTGGACGACCTGGATCTGTTCTGGCGCGTGCGGTCCTGGAACGACTTCCGCGCACTGGCACCCGAGGCCCGGCTGCGCGTCCACCCTCACATCGTCCAGTGGTGCCAGGGAGGCGCTGACGTGCCGGGCACGAAGGTCCTCCAGTGCTACCAGCAGATCATGCGCATCCAGGCGCAGACCGTGGCCGCGACGATCCCGTACGATCTGGTGCTCTCGCCGGTGGCTCCGGTGGCGGCGTTTCCCGCTGAGCAGCCGATGCCGTTCGAAGGGGACGGGAAGACCATGTCCCACATCGGCTTCACCGCGCCGTACAACATGTCGGGGCAGCCCGCGGCGACCGTCAACTGCGGCTTTACGGCCGACCGCCGGCCCATCGGGGTGCAGATCGCGGGGCGCCGCTTCGACGATCTCGGCGTCCTGAGGGCGGCGGCATGGTACGAACGGAACCGGCCCTCCGAGGCGGTCCCGCGCTGGCCGGACAACGCCCCCGTGACATCCACTGGGGAGAAGACGACATGGACCACGTCCGAAGGGGAGAAGCCGTGAGTGACGGGGCACAGTTCCGGCAGGTGTCGCCGGTGCGGCTCTACCAGCGCATCGTCGAGCAGATCGAGCAGGCGATCGTGCGCGGCGACCTGAAGCCCGGTCAACGGCTGCCGAGCGAGCGAGAGCTGGTGATGCAGTTCGGGGCGAGCCGGCCCACTGTGCGGGAGGCCCTGCGCGTGCTGGAGAGCAACGGCCTCGTCCGCTCGCGCCCGGGTGACCGCAACGGCCCGGAGGTCCTGCCGTTCTCCCCGGCCGGCCTGACCAAGGAGATGACCCGGCTCGTCCGGTTCGACACCATGTCGATGGCGGAGCTGATCTCGTTCCGCATGATCCTCGACGGGTCGGCGAGCCTGCTCGCGGCCCGGCTGCGGTCCGAGGAGGAGCTGGCCTCCATGGAACGGACGATCGCCGTCATGTCGGACGCGATCGAGCAGGGGTACGAGGAGTTCAGCAAGGCGGACGTCGCGTTCCACGAGGCGGTGGCCGTGGCCAGCCGCAACTCCCTCATCGAGGTCTGCAACCAGGTGGTCCGGGGCGCCGTCCTGTCGCTGATATCGGACAAGGTCGCCCACGCGCTCAACAGCACGGCGCTCATGCGGGAGTCGCTCCTCCACCACCAGGAGGTGCTCGAGGCGATCCGGGCCCGCGACGGCCTGGCGGCGGCGCGCGTTTCGCGGCGCTCGCTGTACGACTACTACGCCGGCTACGTCCCCGAGGACGAGCGGGGGCCGCTGCTCGCGCTCGTGGACGTCGAGGAGGCCTGACCCAGGGGGCTCGTCCACCCCAAAGCAGCATCCGATCACCCGCCCCGATGACGCGTCCGGGGTGGGCGGGCCGAACGCGTCGCTCGTACGGCACGGGCTCAGGGCACGGCAGTTCCGCGCTGCCAGGAGTCGATGACGATCAGCGTCTTCGTCTGCAGCACACCCACACCCTTGCGACGCAGGCGGTTGACCACCTTCTGCAGCTCGTCGACGTTGTCGACATGCAACCGGACGAGTGCGTCCACGTCGCCGGTGAGCGTCAGCACCTCGTCGACCTCCGGCAGGGTCGACGCGAACTCCACGATGTCGTGGATGTCCGTGTCGCCCGTGAAGCGCAGCTCAGTGACGGCCTGAAGACCCTGACCGAGCTTGGCCTGGTCCGTCGTGATCGTGTAGCCGGTGATGACTCCCGACTCCTCGAGGCGTGCGATGCGCCGACGGACCGGCGCCGGCGAGAGCTTCACCTGGCGGGCGATGTCGCGGACGGTGCGCCGCCCGTCGGCTCGCAACAACTCCAGGATCCGCAGATCGATCGAGTCGAGATGTATGGATGCCGACATGCCACAAGTGTAAGTAGTACTTCCCTCAACGCTCATGGCCGACCCGACAGACTGCTCGAAAGGAGCGCGCTTCGCCGTTCCGCGCGCACTTTTGTTGTGGACGGGCCGGGCCCCTTGGAACCGTGTTCGTCATGTCCGCCGCGATAGACCCCGCAACACGCCCTGTCCTCGCTGAAGTTGTGCAGCCGGGCACGCACCGTGCCGGTGCCGTCCTGCGAGTCGATGTCGTCGCCATGCCCTTGGCGGTCGCCCGCATCGCCTCCCTCCTGGCTCAACGCCGGTTCGAGATGCTCACCATGGACGTCGCCGCGCCCGTCGACGGGTTGCGGAGGATCACCGTCGAGGTGGACACGGCGGACGAGATCAGAGTGGAGCAGCTCGCCAAGTTCCTGAACCGCTCACCCGACGTCGTCGAGGTCGTCCGCCTCTGCGACGACTGGTCGATCAATCGGCGCGGGCATCCGTGACGGTCACGTTCACCGAAGGCCGGCTCCCCGAAGCCGTCGCCGTCGCAGGGGCGTTCTCAGCATCCGGCGTGGTGACAGCGCCGCTGCGACAGGCTGCCGCCGGCACGCTCGACGTGACCGGTGAACTGGTACGCGGGCTGTACCGCGACATGGCGCTCGGGCGCCGCTTCGATCATGTGACTCCCGGTCACCAGTTCGCGGGTTCGGCCAGGCTGTACGAGTTCGCGACGCGTGCCTGGTCGTGGAAGACGGAGAGCTCCCAGGGGCCGGCGGGCTGGTTCTCGCGCCAGCCGGTGCAGTAGATGCCGGAGGACCACCGGACCGTGTTCGACGTCTTGGGCAGCACGGGAACTCCGGTCCTGCTGTACTTCTTCACGCCGTTGACCCAGATCTCGAAGGCGCCGTCGGTCGCGTGGAACTTCAGGCGGGTGACGATCCGGATCCACGTGCCGCGCAGATCGGTCACCTTGGCGACGTTCGCGCTGAAGCCGCCGGAGCCGCCGATGCGCAGGTCGTCGTTCTGGATGAACATCAGCTCCCACGGCCCCTCCGGGTCCTCGGGCGACCACTGCTGGAAGGTGACGTTCTGGTTGTGGAACCGCCAGTCGGGGGCGATGCGGATGGCCTGACCGTAGTAGCGGTCCTGGCCCACGGACTGGGTCGAGGCCTGCACCGTCTCGGAGTGGTAGCCGCCGCCCTCGTTGATGTAGGTCTGCTTCGCCTCGATGGCGTTGCCGCCCTTGTACGCGGGGGTGGTGACGTTGCGCAGGACCCCTCGCTTCTGTGGCCTCTGCGGGTAGTTGGACCACCCTTCGACGGTGCCCTCGTCCTGAAAGTAGACCCCGGCGGGCAGGGCCTGGACGCCAGCGTCGCTCCGGGTGCGGGCCGCCGCGGAACCATCGGCCAGAGCGAGGCCTGCGACCAGAGCGCCAATGAGGCAGAGCACGCGCGTCCTTGCGCCGATTCGCTTCCTTAACATCCGATCAATCCTCCTCATGGGATTCTGGGCTCTGTCCGAGCCGCCACAGAAAGTACCCCCAAGCACCTGACGCGTCCATATCAAACACCTGGAGAGATCCGATGTTGTCGCGCCCAACCCCAGAGGGGGCCGATTCCTCCCTGACGAAACGCGGTGGACCACTCACGGGACCCCGCCGACAGCGCCCACATGCTGAGCGCACACGCTGCGCCGAACCCTTGATCGTGCATGATCAATGCGAGTCCCTCGACCGCCGTCCGTGCGGCGGGGAGGCGACACACTGATCATGTGAGGAGATGGCGTTGTCCATCTGGGAAGCACTGGCCGTCCTGGCAGCCGGCATCGGAGCCGGCACGATCAACACCATCGTCGGCTCCGGCACCCTGATCACCTTCCCGGTACTGCTCGCCACCGGGCTGCCACCGATCACCGCCAACGTGTCCAACGCCCTCGGACTCGTCCCCGGCTCCATCAGCGGAGCCCTCGGGTACCGCGCCGAACTCCGCGGACAGGGCCGCCGCGCGCTCGTCCTCGGCCTCACCGCTCTCGCCGGCGGACTCGGCGGCGCCGTCCTGCTGCTCGCCCTGCCCTCCGGGGCCTTCGACGCGATCGTCCCCGTACTGATCGCCCTCGCGCTCGTCCTGGTACTGCTCCAGCCACGCCTCTCCCGAGCCGTACGGCGCCACCGCGAGAACAACGGCACCACCTCCCGCCCGCACGGCGGCCCCGTCCTCCTGGCCGGGCTGCTCCTCGCGAGCGCGTACGGCGGCTACTTCGGCGCCGGCCAGGGAATCCTGTACCTCTCTCTGATGGGCCTGCTCCTCGACGACGATCTGCAGCGCGTCAACGCCGTCAAGAACATCCTCGGAGCCGTCGTCAACGGCGTCGCCGCCTGCTTCTTCCTCTTCGTCGCCGAGTTCGACTGGACGGCGGTCCTCCTGATCGCCGTAGGCTCCGCCCTCGGCGGCCAGATCGGCGCCAAGACCGGCCGCCGTCTGCGGCCCACCGTGCTCCGCGCCGTCATCGTCGCCGTCGGCGTCATCGCGATCGTGCAGCTCCTGCTGCGCTGACACACCGCGGCCGACCGCGCCGCCGCCGCCGGCCCAGCCGAGGCCGCCCGTCGGGCCGCGCAGGCCGGCCGAGGGCCCGAGCAGGCGGTCGCGGCCCGGCAAGCGGCCCCCGCACCACCGCGACAGCACGGCAGGCGGCGAGCGGGCCACCGCCCGGACCGAGCCGCCAGGCCGGCACCAAAGGGAGCTCCGCCTCCGCCACAGCCACCGACTCCCGCTGCTGAACACCGAACAGACATCGGTCGGATCGCCGCCGTTCCCTCACTGGGGCGCTTCCGGGCATGTCAGTTCACCTGCGTATACTCTCAAGTCGTCTACTGGCAGACCCCGTTCCGCTTTCCGATACGTCGGAGGTCTTCCCCTTCACTCCAGGTGCCTGCACCATGCCAGGTGGCAGTTCACAAGCAGGAATGGGAGGCATCTACGTGACCGTGACGCCTGGGAACGGGATCTCTCGAAGAGGTGTGATCGGGACGGCGGCCGCGGTCGCCGCGATGGGCTGGTCGGCAGGGTCCGGCACCGGGTGGGCGGCGCCCCGCGAGGCCGGCGGATCGCAGGGACTGCACGAACGGATGGCCCGGGCCGCCGCCCTGCGCTGGCGGCGGATGCCCGGTGACTGGAAGGACGGCCCCTTCCTGAGCAACGGCCTGCTCGGGGTGCAGGTCTACCGGGGCGCGACGGCCAACTCCGTGAAGGTCATGGTCAGCCACAACCAGGTGCAGGACCAGCGGCCGCAGTGGCGTGCGCCGTACGGATTCTCCCGGTTACCCATAGGGCACTTCGACCTCACGCTCGCCGGCGAGGTGACCGGCGTCGACTGGACCCTGGACCTCTGGGACGCCGAACTGCGCGGTACCGTCACCACCACCCGGGGCAGCGTCCGCTTCTCGATGCTGGTGCACAACGCCCGCAGCGCGCTGCTGATCTCCACCCGGCCCAGCGCCGGCGAGGAGGACGCGGCCTGGTCGTTCACATGGATGCCCGCGACCTCTCCACGCACGAAGGACAAACCCACCGACTACACCGGCAACCCCGACCCCACCGTCGGCTCGGCCGGTGACACCGGATACGTGCGGCAGCCGCTGATCGCGGGCGGAGGGTGGACCACCGCCTGGCGCGAACGGCGCGTCGGCAGCGGCAGGCTGCTGGCCGCGCACATCGTCTACCGCTTCCCAGGGGACCTGTCGCGCACCACGGAACTGGCCGTCGCCGAAGTGGCCCGCACGCTGTCCGCGGACCCGGACGACCTGGTGCGCGAGCACCGCGCCTGGTGGCACCGCTTCTACCGGCGCAGCCTGCTGTCGGTGCCCGACAAGCGCATTCAGGACTTCTACTGGATCCAGCTCTACAAGGCGGCCTGCGCCACCCGGGCCGGCGGGCCCTCGATGTCCGAGTGGGGTCCGTGGTACCCCGAGACGGGCGGCAGCTGGACCGCCGTGTGGTGGAACCTCAACGTGCAGATCGCCACCTGGCTGATCCAGGGGTCCAACCATCTCGAACTCGACTCCGTCACCTCGACCTTCAAGGACTTCGAGGAGTATCTGCCACTGTCCGTCCCCCCGGAGTACCGGGACGGGCAGACCTACGCCCTGGCCCACCCCTCCGACTGGAAGCTCCGCCCCGGCGCCAAGACCGTCGGCATCCCCGGCACGTCCACCAAGACCGACAACAACGGCAATCTCATCTGGGCCATGCACAACGTCTGGCTCAGCTACCGCCACACCATGGACGTCTCGATCGTCCGTGACGTCGTCTTCCCGATCCTCGTCAAGGCGGTGAACTTCTACGACCACTTCCTGTACGAGGGCGGCGACGGCAAGCTGCATCTGCCGCTCACCCGGTCGCCCGAGTGGGCCGACGCCGTGGACTGCACCTACGACCTCTCCCTGCTCCGCTGGGGCTGCACCACCCTCCTCGACTGCCTGCGCGTCCTGCGGACGGACCATCCGCGCGCCGGTCGCTGGCGTGAGATCCTGAAGCGCCTGGTGGACTACCCGCGGGACGCGACCGGGATCATGATCGGCGCGGGAAAGCCGCTCACCCAGTCCCACCGGCACTTCTCGCACATGCTGTGGCTGTACCCGCTGCACGAGTTGAGCTGGGACCGGCCGGCCCACCGGGAGATCATACGGACCACCTTCGACCACTGGGTCAAGGACCGTTCTCTGTGGGCGGGTTACAGCTACGCCACCGCCTCCTCGATGGCCTCCCTGATGGAACGGCCCGAGGAGGCCCTCGACTTCCTCACCTTCTTCACCGGCGGAAACCTCGTCAACAACGCCTGGATGACCCCGAACACCATGTACGTGGAGGGCGGGAACCTGGCCATCGAGAGCCCGCTGTCGGCGGCCCAGTCGGTCCTCGACATGGCCGTGCAGAGCCACGGCGGGGTGGTACGGGTCTTTCCCTCCGTGTCCGGCCGCTGGCCCGACGCCTCCGTGCAGGGCCTGCGCACCCAGGGCGCGTTCCTGGTGGACGCGGACCGCTCGGGCGGCCGGACCCGGTGGGTGCGGGTGCACAGCCAGGCGGGCGCGCGGCTCGTGCTGCAGCACGGCATCGACGGCGCCATCGACGTACGGGACGAGCGCGGTCGGCGCCTGCGCTACCGGGAGGCGGCGGCCGGCCGTATCGAGGTCCCGCTCGGCCGGGGGGAAACGGCCGTCGTTCTCCGGCGCGGCACCGCCCTGGACCTCGGCCCGCGTGACGTTCCGGCCGTCGGGGACTCGAAGCCGTGGGGGCTGCCGGACTGAGCGTGGGGCGCGGTCGCCGGACGCGGACTCGTGGCCGGGCCCGCGTCCGGCCCGACCGGTGTCCGAGGAAGCCCGCCGCCGATGGGTTCTCACCGCTCCGGTGTCATGGTCCATCAGATGCACCAGGTGTCACACCAACGCAGCCAGCGGGTCTGCTGATGCCGGCAGACCCGCTGGTCAACACCGTCGGGACGACAGCAGGTGAACCCGGGCCCTCTTGATCCCCAGCAATGCCTCCTTGCGACGGTGAGATCCCGCTACGAGTTGCCAGGGGTCGTTTTCTCCCGATATTTCATCCCGGAATGAGGGTTTGATACCCGGGTGTCGGGTCGCGCCAGGAGAGGGTGGCATCACCGACAAGGCACACCGGTCCAGGCTGCATCCTCGTTTTCCGGTCCCGCGAACAAGTCTGGCTCCCGGCTCACGGAAGATTCCCTGCTCGCCAGCCAGCCCTGTAATCAACTCCGTCTGCTTCATTGACATCTCACTCAGAAGGCCTAGCTTTGGGAGCGCTCCCATAACAGCCTTGCAACTGGAAGGAGTCCCCCCACATGCGCAAAAGGAGTCCGTTAACCGGGCGTCCGCGGGCGTCCCTCCGCCGGCCTCTCCAGGCGCTCGTCATGCTGTTCGCCGTGGTCGTCGGCGCCCTCGCCTGGTCGACCCCCGCCCAGGCTCACGGCACCGTCGTCGGCCCCGCCACTCGCGCGTACCAGTGCTGGAAGACGTGGGGCAACAACCACACGAACCCGGCCATGCAGACCCAAGACCCCATGTGTTGGCAGGCCTTCCAGGCCAACCCCGACACCATGTGGAACTGGATGAGCGCGCTCCGCGACGGCCTCGGAGGCCAGTTCCAGGCACGGACCCCCGACGGGACACTCTGCAGCAACAACCTCTCGAGGAACGCCAGCCTGGACAAGCCCGGACCGTGGAAGACCACCACCATCGGCAACAACTTCTCGGTCCAGCTGTACGACCAGGCGTCCCACGGTGCCGACTACTTCAAGGTCTACGTGAGCAAGCAGGGCTTCAACCCCAAGACTCAGACCCTGGGTTGGAGCAACCTCGACTTCATCACGCAGACCGGCCGCTTCGCCCCGGCACAGAACATCACGTTCCCCGTCCAGACCTCCGGCTACACCGGACACCACATCCTGTTTGTGATCTGGCAGGCCTCGCACCTCGACCAGGCCTACATGTGGTGCAGCGACGTGAACTTCGGCTGAGCCGCAAAGCACCGCACACGGCACCGGCCTCGGCCGGGCGCCGGTAACCCGCCGCCCGGCCGACCGAGCCCCGTCGGGGCAGGGGCCCCATTCGGTCACCCTGCTTCGGTTCTAGTGGTCCTCGCAACACCCCAGTTAGGGGTGCGATGGACTTCGAGATCCGCAAGGTTCGCAAGGCTCAGGGGCCTGTGAAGCTCC